>JAQGMZ010000103.1 GCA_028292045.1 Polaromonas sp.
CCAAAACCGCTGGTGCCATCACCATTGGTGCCTTGTCCAATGTGGCGGGTGCGGTCGTTGTGATGGGTGCCGGCGCCAGAACGATCGAGGCAGGGGCCACCGTCGGAGCTACCCAAAACAGCTCACAGTGCGCCGATGTCGTGGTTGCGCAAGCTCCCGCTGCTGTGCCGCCCAAGATCAAATCACGCGAATGGCGTCAACTGTTCATGCGTTAACCCTAAAAAAGCGCAAGCCCTTTGTCAGGAATCAATTTCATGCATTTTCACCAAGTTCCGCATCAATCGTCAGCCCGCATGTCCGGGTTCACGCTCATCGAGCTCATGATCACGGCCGTCATCGTGGCCATCCTGGCCGCCATCGCCTTGCCTTCCTATGCCAGTTACATCGCCAGGGCAAGGCGGGCGGACGCCAGAACCCAACTTGTCCAGGCAGCGCAGTTCATGCAGCGTTTCTACACGGCCAACGACAGTTATTCCGAGGACCGTGCCGGCAACGACGTAATCAACCGGATGCCCGGTGGCCTGAAGCAATCGCCCGCCGACAGCGCCAAGCTTTACGACCTCGCCATTCCTTCCGAGACATTGACCGCAACCAATTTCGTGCTCCGCATGGTGCCGGTGGTCGGCGGCGCCATGGCCAATGACCCGTGCGGAACCTTCACGATGAGCTCAACAGGCTTGCGAGGCATTCTGGTGGGGGATGTGCAAGACAATGCGTCCTCGTTGCGCGACAGCTGCTGGAAGTAAGTCGAGCGGCAATAAACAGGAGCTTCAGTCGCGAAAGTTGTCAAAACTCAGCGGCAAGTCCTTGATCTCGGCGCGTATCAGCGCCATGGCCGCCTGCAAATCGTCACGCTTGGCGCCGGTCACGCGGACCTTGCCTTCCTGGATGGCCGCCTGGACCTTCATCTTGTGGCCCTTGATGAGTTGCTGGATCTTCTTGGCTTCTTCGGTCTCGATGCCGTCGCGCACCTTGGTGACCTGCTTGACCTTGTCGCCGCCGATTTTTTCCACTTTGCCGATGTCCAGGAAGCGCACATCGACGCCGGATTTGGTGAGCTTGTTGCGCAAGATGTCGTGAATCTGCTCGATCTGGAAGTCGCCATCCCCGATCAGGATGATCTCCTTGTCTTTTTCCTTCAGCTCGACCGAAGCGGCCGTGCCCTTGAAGTCAAAGCGGGTGCCGATTTCCTTGGCGGTGTTTTCCACCGCGTTTTTGACCTTGACCAGGTCGGTTTCCAGAACGGTGTCGAATGAAGGCATGGTGGTTCCTGAGTAAAAGAGCTGCCGCAGGGGTGAGACAATCCCGGAATGTTAGTCGAGAAAAACGTCCCCCTCCAGTCTTCCAACACCTTTGGCATCGTCGCCAAAGCGCTTTCCCTGGCGCGCATCCAGAGCGAAGCCGACATTGCCGACGTGCTGCAAGACCCGGCGCTGCAGGCCATGCCGAAGTTTGTGCTGGGCGGCGGCAGCAACATCGAGCTGACCGGCGACGTCAGGCCACTGGTGCTCAAGGTCGAGATCATGGGCAAGCGCCTGGCCGGCGAGACGCCCAAAGCCTGGATTGTCGAGGCCGGCGCCGGCGAAAACTGGCATGAGCTGGTGGCCTGGACACTGCACAACGGATTTTCGGGCCTGGAAAACCTGGCGCTGATTCCCGGCACGGTCGGCGCTTCGCCGGTGCAGAACATCGGTGCCTACGGTGTTGAACTGCAGGACCGCTTCGACTCGCTGGATGCGGTAGACCTGACGACCGGGCAAGCGTTCACCCTGAACGCCGCGCAGTGCGCCTTTGGCTACCGCGACTCGGTGTTCAAGCATGCCAGCACGCCAACCCCCACGGGCGCACCGGGCTTTGGCCTGGCCGGCAAGGCCTTCATTACCCGTGTGCGCTTTTTGCTGCCCAAGGCCTGGAAGCCGGTGCTGGGCTATGCGGACATTGAGAAAAAAATGCTGCAGCGCAAGGTGGCCATGCCCAGTGCGCTGCAAATTTATGAGTGGATTTGCGAAATTCGCCAAGCCAAGCTGCCCGACCCGAAAGTCATTGGCAACGCCGGCAGTTTTTTCAAGAACCCGACCGTCTCGCCCGAGCAGTGCGAAGACATCATCCAGCGCGACCCGAAAATCGTGCATTACCAGCTGGCCGACGGCTCGGTCAAGCTCGCCGCCGGCTGGCTGATCGATGCCTGCGGCTGGAAAGGCAAGTCGATTGGCAATGCCGGCGTGTATGAAAAGCAGGCACTGGTGCTGGTGAACCGGGGCGGCGCTGTGCAGCCGGTCACCGGCGGCGAGGTGATGACGCTGGCCAAGGCGATACAGACCAGCGTCTACGAGCGCTTCGGCCTGATGCTTGAGCCTGAGCCGGTGGTGGTGTAGGCTTTCACAGGAAGTGGTAGCTGCAAAAAGCCGTCTCAATGTGGCTTGCGGCGGCTTGTGGGGCTGCGCACTCAGCGCCACGAATTTATTCGGCAGCCTTGCCTGTCAGGTTCAGTAAATCCCCACCCGTTCCCAGCGACAGCATCCCGCTCTTGGCATAGATGCCCAGCTTGGCCCGGGTGTCCACGATGTCCAGGTTGCGCATGGTGAGCTGGCCAATGCGGTCCAGCGGCGTGAACGAACCTTCTACTTTTTCCATGCTCAGCCGCTCGGGCTGGTAGGTCAGGTTGGGTGAATCGGTGTTCAGGATCGAATAGTCGTTGCCCCGGCGCAATTCAATCGTGACTTCGCCGGTGATGGCGCTGGCGATCCAGCGCTGGGCGGCTTCCCGCAGCATGATGGCCTGCGAGTCGAACCAGCGGCCCTGGTACAGCAGGCGGCCCAGGCGGCGGCCGCTGTCGCGGTATTGCTCGATCGTGTCTTCGTTGTGGATGCCGGTGACCAGGCGTTCGTAGGCAATGAACAGCAGCGCCAGGCCGGGCGCTTCATAGATGCCGCGGCTCTTGGCTTCGATGATGCGGTTTTCGATCTGGTCGCTCATGCCAATGCCGTGGCGGCCGCCAATGCGGTTGGCCTCCAGGATCAGCTCGACCAGATCGGGATAGTCCACGCCGTTCAGCGCCACTGGCCGGCCTTCCTCGAAGCGCACCGTGACTTCCTCGCGCTTGACCTCGACCTCGTCCTTCCAGAACGCCACGCCCATGATCGGATTCACGATCTTCATTCCGCTGGACAGGTGCTCCAGGTCTTTGGCCTCGTGCGTGGCGCCCAGCATGTTCGAATCGGTGGAATAGGCTTTTTCGGCGCTCATCTTGTAGCCAAAGCCGGCCTGGGTCATGAATTCGGACATCTCGGCGCGGCCGCCCAGCTCGTCGATGAACAGCTGGTCCAGCCAGGGCTTGTATATTCTGAGCGACGGGTTGGTCAGCAGGCCGTAGCGGTAGAAGCGTTCGATGTCGTTGCCCTTGTAGGTGCTGCCATCGCCCCAGATGTTGACGTCGTCCTCCTTCATCGCTGCCACCAGCATGGTGCCGGTCACGGCGCGGCCCAGCGGCGTGGTGTTGAAGTAGGTCACGCCGGCGGTCGTGATGTGAAACGCGCCCGCCTGCAGCGCGGCCAGGCCTTCGGTGGCCAGCTGCTTGCGGCAGTCGATCAGCCGGGCTTTTTCGGCGCCGTACTCCATCGCCTTGCGCGGAATGTCTTCATAGTCGGGCTCGTCCGGCTGGCCCAGGTTGGCGGTGTAGGCATAGGGGATGGCCCCCTTCAGTTTCATCCAGTGCAATGCCGCGCTGGTGTCCAGGCCGCCCGAAAAGGCAATGCCGACCTTTTGGCCGGCGGGAAGGTGTTGAAGAATGGTGGTCATGGAGGTGGGGCTGGGGAGCAAAGGTCGGGATCAGGGATCAGGCGAAATGGCAGATGTAGTGATAGGGCGCGCTGACCCGGATGTCGAACGCTGAATTGGCCGGGATGCTGAATTGCTGGCCGGGGAGGGAGGTCAGCCAGACGTCGGTGCCCGCCAGCTTGTACTCGCAGGCGCCGGCCACGCATTCCATGATTTCGGCCGCG
This sequence comes from Polaromonas sp., assembly GCA_028292045.1. Lineage (GTDB taxonomy): Bacteria > Pseudomonadota > Gammaproteobacteria > Burkholderiales > Burkholderiaceae_C > Polaromonas. The sequence continues at coordinate 4,002 of JAQGMZ010000103.1, forward strand.
CCGGTGTTGAAGCTCAGGCTGGACGGCAGCACCACGCCGACGGATTTTCGGCTGCCGTCTGCCAGCGTGATGCCGTGGCTGACGCACTTGCCGTCGAAATACACGCTGGCTTGGGTGGTAACGCTGATGTTGTCGATTTTTTCGGTGGGCATGGTGATTTCGTGACGAAGTAAACGCTGCGCCGGGAAAACGGGCAGATCAGGCGTGGATTTTAGGTCAGCCCGCCACACCGGCAGCCGCACAATTGAATCCGGCCGGAGGTTTTTGGCGTATCAATAGTGTGGACAATGATGTTCATGAAACCAGAAAGCCCGGATATCCAATTGATTGCACTGCTAGACCGTGTGGCGCTGGCCGACGAATCGGCCCTCAAGGAGCTGTATGGATTGACGTCTTCCAAGCTCTACGGTGTGGCGGTGCGCGTGGTCACCAACCGGGAGTGGGCAGAAGACGTGCTGCAGGAAGCGTACCTCAACATCTGGAAGGTCGCCGGGAGCTACAAGGCGTCGCTGTCGCCGCCGATGGCCTGGATGGGCCTGCTGGTGCGCAGCCGGGGCCTGGACTTTCTTCGACGGCGCACTGCCGAGCGCGCAGACCGCATGCAGGAGCTGGACGAGGTGATTTCAGACACCGTGGCCGGCGATTCGCCCAACCCCCTGGACACCACCCAGGCCAGCGAGCAGGCCCAGGCCCTGCACCAGTGCCTGAGCCAGCTGGAAAACAAACAGCGCGAGGTGGTCAGCCTGGCTTATCTGCGCGACCTGAGCCACAGCGATCTGGCCGCGCCGCTCAAGCTGCCGCTGGGCACGGTCAAGACCTGGATCCGGCGCGGTCTGGACCAGTTGCGTGGCTGCATGGGGAAATTCGCGTGAAGATGGCCCCCACGCTTGTCGCTTCGCGTACTGCGCTGCCCCCCGGGGGAGCTGCTGCGCCTGCGGTCCGGCGAAGCCGGTCCCGCAGCCCCTGCCGGGGGGGAGGGAGTGCCTCCGCGCTTGTTGCTGCGCTTTCAGTCCGGCGAAGCCGGTCCTGTGGCCCTTGCCGGTGTGTAGGGGTCACCCCTAGGCCTGCTGTACTTCTCGGAAATTGCGCATGAATATTTTTAAAAATCCTTTGCTGATGGACCAGCTGGCTGCCAGTTATGCGCTGGGCACGCTTCGGGGCGGTGCGCGCCGCCGGTTTGAAGCGCTGGCCCGTGCCAACGCGACCTTGCGCGCTGCTGCGCTGATCTGGCAAAGCCGCCTGGCCTCGGTGGCTGAACTGCAGCCGGAGGTGGCGCCAAGCCCGGCCGTCTGGAAACGGATTGAAAACCTGGTCAGCGCTGAAAAGCAGGCGCGGTCGATGCAGGCCGCCCGTGAAGTAGCTGCAGCTCAGGTGCCGGCAAGCCGCTGGTGGTCCAGCCTGGGCTTGTGGCGCGGGGCGACGGCGGCGGGCGCTTTCGCTACCGCACTGGCAGTCGTGACGGGCTTGAACTTCACCAGCCAGCTGAACGGCAAGGTGCAGGAACTCAGCGCCAGGCTGTCGTCCACGCAGTCGATCGAATATGTCGCCGTGCTGGCCGATGACAAGGCCAATGCCTCGATTTTGGTCACATTTGACCCGGGTACCCAAAAGCTCATGCTCAAGCGGGTGGGCGATTTCCGCGAGCAGCCCGACAAGTCGCTGGAACTGTGGGCGTTGCCGCCGGGCGCCCCCGCCAAATCGCTGGGCGTGATGACGGCTGATGCCGTGGTGCAGCTGACCGCAGCGGGCAGTGACATTCGCCAGTCGCCTGTGCTGGCCATTACCCTGGAGCCGAAAGGCGGGGTTCCGCCAGGCACGGCAGCCACCGGGCCGATACTGTTCAAGGGCGCCTTGATCAAGACGCCCGAGTAGCGGGCGGCCAGAAAAAAGGGACGTTTCAAACGTCCCTTTTTTATTCGGCCGACCGCTTCAGCGCCAGTGGCCGCGGTAGCCGCCGCCAAAACCCCGGCTGTAGCCGAAGTTGAGCGACAGGCCAATAGGGGCGTAATACGGCGCGTAGTACGGACGCGCGGCATAGGCCGGGTAGTAAACCGGCTCGGTGACCACCGGCTGGCCATAAACCTGCTGCTGGACCGGCGCCGGCTGGTAGTAGGTTTGCGGCTGGGCCTGCGGCTGAAAGGGTTGGGGTTCGATGGCGCCGACCGGCGTTATTTGCAGGCGCAGGTGCAGTCCCGGGTCACTGGGCATTTGCGCTGTGTACTGCGTGCCCTGGTATTCATACACCACGTTGAAATGGCTGGCGCGGTTTTCGTAAAACGTCTGGGTGCTGCAGCGCTGGACGTTTTGCACCTGGCTGCTGCCCGGCCCCTCGATGCGGTCGCCCACCATGGCTCCCCCCACCAGGCCGATCATGGTGGCAACCGCCCGTCCGCCGCCGTTTCCGATCGCATTGCCGGCAGCGCCGCCCGCAATCGCGCCCATCAACGCGCCCGCACCCGATTTGGGCGCCTGCGTCATCACGGCTTCCTGGCTGCACACCTGGCGCGGTACGGCAATTTGCTGCACCACCGGCGTGCTGGAAATAACGCGTGCGAGAACATCCATGGCAGCGGCAGGCAAGGGTGCCAAGGCGGCCAGGGCAGCGCCCATGCAGGTTGAGACGATTGCGTTATTCATGGTGATGACCTTTTTCTCCAGCGGTTGCAAATTTTAATGATTCCGACCGCCGGTGCGTCAAAAAGTTCGTTGGCCTGATGGTAAAGCTGGCGATTCCGGCAAGTGCAGCCGGTCCGCCTCAATTGCGTGCGGACCAGGCGTCAGCGTCAAAACCGACCGTGATGCCGCTTCCCCAGTCCACCACCGGCCGCTTGATGGCGCTGGGGTGGGCCAGCATCAGGGCCTGGGCGCTGGCCGCATCCACCACGGCGGCCTGCGTGGCTGCGTCCAGCTTGCGCCAGGTCGTGCCCTTGCGGTTCAGCACTGTTTCCCATCCTGCGACCTGTATCCACCTGGCCAGCGATTCAGGGGGAACGCCCTGCGTTTTGAAATTATGAAAAATGGCGTCCCGTCCGTGCTCGGCAAGCCACAAACGGGCTTTTTTAACGGTGTCGCAATTCGGGATGCCGTAGAGAATGGTCATGAGGGCGTGTTGAAAATGGTTGTTGAAATAATGGTGTTGCGCAATGGATATATGTGCGAATAGCTATAAATTATGTAGCATAAAGCTGCCAGGGCAAGCCCTGGAATAATCGATGAACCGCCTGCAACCTGACGCCGTGCCTTGGCCGCCGCTATTATTTTGATGGATATCCCATGCATGCTTTTGCCTCCACCGTTGCCGCGCCTGCCCTGTATCCGCCCATTGAACCGTTTCGCACCGGCCTGCTCGACACCGGCGACGGCCATTCGGTCTACTGGGAACTGTGCGGCAACCCGCAGGGCAAGCCGGCAGTGTTCCTGCATGGCGGGCCGGGTTCGGGCTGTTCGCCCGACCACCGGCGGCTGTTCGACCCCGCGCGCTACTGCGTCCTGCTGTTCGACCATCGCGGCTGCGGCCGTTCGCGCCCGCATGCGTCGCTGGCGCACAACACGACCTGGCACCTGGTGGCCGACATCGAGCGGCTGCGCCTGTTGCTCGGCGTGCAGCGCTGGCTGGTATTTGGCGGCTCCTGGGGCTCGTCGCTGGCGCTGGCCTAGGCCCAGACCCACCCGGCGCAGGTGTCCGAACTCATCGTGCGCGGCATTTTCACGCTGCGCCGGGCCGAACTGCTCTGGTATTACCAGGAAGGCGCGTCCTGGCTGTTTCCCGATCTGTGGGAGGAATTCGTGGCGCCGATTCCACAGGCCGAGCGCGGCGACCTGATGGCGGCCTACCGCCAGCGGCTGACCGGCAGCGACCGGGCCGCGCAACAGTCCTGCGCTCGCGCCTGGAGCCTGTGGGAAGGGCAGACCATCTCGCTGCTGCCCGACGCGGCAGGCGCGGCAAAACACGGCGAGGACGATTTCGCCTTGGCCTTCGCGCGCATTGAAAACCACTATTTCGTGCACGGCGGCTGGCTGGAGGAGGGCCAGCTGATTCGGGATGCAGGCAAGCTGGCCGGCATTCCCGGTGTCATCGTTCAGGGACGCTACGACATGGCCTGTCCGGCCAGAACCGCCTGGGACCTGCACCGCGCCTGGCCCGAAGCCGAATTTCACCTGGTCGCCGATGCCGGCCATGCCTACAGCGAGCCCGGCATCCTGGCGCAACTGCTGGCCGCCACCGACCGCTTTGCCGGCTGAAACCCGCACGGACGCAGGTCTTGTGCCTTGCGCGACAATGCCCTCCTCTATGGAACATCTCACCACTTTGGACGACTGGCTGGCCTACTGCGAGCGCCTGCACCCGAAAAACATCGACATGGGCCTGGAGCGCGTCCGGGCCGTGGCCGAACGCATGGGCCTGAAGTTTGAATGCCCGATCATCACCGTGGCAGGCACCAACGGCAAAGGCTCGACCTGCGCCATGCTGGAAGCGATCCTCATGGAGTCGGGCTACCGCACCGGCGTCTATACCTCGCCGCATCTGGTGCATTTCGAAGAACGCTGCCGGGTGCGCGGCGACATCGTGGGCGCTGCTGAACTGGTAGCTGAATTTGGCCGTGTGGAAAACGCAAGACGCCAAAACGATGAAGAAATATCGCTGACCTATTTTGAATTCACCACGCTGGCCATCCTGCAATTGCTGGCCCATGCAAAGCTCGACGTGGTGATCCTGGAAGTCGGCCTGGGCGGGCGGCTCGACGCGGTCAACATCCTGGACGCCGATTGCGCCGTGATCACCAGCATCGACCTGGACCACATGGAATTGCTCGGCAAGGACCGCGAAAGCATTGGCTTCGAGAAAGCCGGCATCATGCGCGCCGGCCGGCCGGTGGTGGTCAGTGACCCGGTGCCGCCGCAAAGCGTCATTGACCATGCGGCCGCCCTCGGGGCTGACCTGTGGCGCTTTGGTCATGACTTCAATTTTTCAGGCGACAAGCTCCAGTGGAACTGGGCTGGCCGGGGCCGCCGCTATGCGGGTCTGGCCTACCCGGCCCTGCGCGGCGCCAACCAGCTGGTCAATGCGGCCGGTGTATTGGCGGCGTTGGCCGCCCTGCGCGATCGCTTGCCGGTCACGGCGCAGTCGGTGCGCAACGGACTGTCGATGGTCGAGCTGCCCGGGCGTTTCCAGATCGTTCCGGGCCAGCCGGCCCTGGTGCTGGACGTGGCCCACAACCCGCATGCCGTGGCGGCCCTGAGCGAAAACCTCGACGCCATGGGGTTTTATCCCTGCACCCATGCGGTGTTTGGCGCCATGGCCGACAAGGATGTCGGGCCCATGCTGAAGCGGATCGGGCCGCTGGTGGACCAGTGGTACTTCACCGACCTGCCCACGCCCCGCGCCGCCACGGGTGAAGGGCTGCGCCTTCTTTGGCAGGCGGGCAACACCCGCGCCGACGCCAGCGCCCAAGCCTATGCAAGCCCTGAGGCCGCACTGCAAGCCGCTGTCAAGGCGGCAAACCCCACTGATAGAATCGTGGTTTTTGGCTCGTTCCACACCGTGGGCGGGATTCTGAAAGACGGCGTGCCTCGATTGTCGGCGCCGCACTTTTCGGCCTGAGGCTGAATCGGCGCCACCCCGCCGCCCGCAAGCGGTCTGCCAGCCCCATGGGTCTTTAACGGATTTCAACCACGCCATGCCGTTTTTCAAGTTCCGCCGGGGCGATGCCAGTCCAACCCCGCCAGCCGTTTCAGCCACCCAGGCGCAAAGCGTGGAAGTCCTGCGCAAGCGCGCCAGGCATCGCCTGATCGGCGCATCGGTGCTGGTGCTGCTGGGTGTCGTCGGCTTTCCCTTGTTGTTTGAAACCCAGCCCCGGCCCGTCGCGGTCGACATTCCCATTGAAATCCCGGGGAAAAATGGAGCCAAGCCGCTGGTGGTTCCTGCCCCGGCGGTGGCTGCAGCGCCCGCGCCCGCCATCAAGACGCCGGCACCGGCAGCGGCTGAAACCGTGGCTGCCGCTTCCAGCCTGTCCGCCAAGGAAGAAATCTATCCGGTCAAGCCTGCGTTGCCGCTTGCCGACAATGCGGCTCCGGCGGTCAAAAAGGAAGCAAAACCCGAGCCCCGTCAGGAAGTCAAAGCCGAGGTGAAGCCGGAAGCCAAGGCCCGTCCGGAGGCCAAGGCAGAGGCCAGGGCAGAGGTCAAGCCGGAAGACAAGGCCGAAGCCAGGCCGGTTGCCAAGGCAGAACCCAAACCAGCGCCCAAGCCAGCGGCCGAGCCCGATGACGGCGCCCGCGCCATTGCCCTGCTCAACGGCGCTGCCGCGTCGCAGGCCCCCAAGGCGGCAGCTGCGCCCAAGCCTGCCGCCACCGAAGAAGCCAAAGCCGTGGTGGCCGAAAGCAAAGGCCGCATGGTGGTGCAGGTGGGCGCCTTTGCCGACGCGGCCAAGGCGGACGAAACCCGCCGGAAACTTGAAAAGGCGGGGCTGGCCACTTATACCCAGGTTGCCGACACGAAGGACGGCAAGCGTGTCCGTGTTCGCGTAGGCCCGTTTGCAACCAAGGCAGAGGCGGAAAAAGCCGTCAACAAGATCAGGGCGCTTGACCTGCCGGTAGCCATCTTGAGTTTTTAATGCGGCGGCTGGTTTTGTGACGCCGCTCGACTGGATTTTGGCGGGGGTGCTGGTTTTTTCCTTGCTGCTCGGCGCCTGGCGCGGACTGGTGTACGAGGTGCTGTCGGTGCTGGGCTGGGCCGCATCTTTTTTTGCGGCGCAGTGGTTCGCGCCGCAGGTGGCCCCGGTCCTGCCTTGGGAGTCCGCCTCGGAGCCGGTGCGCTATGCAGCCGCTTTCGTGCTGATTTTCATTGCTGCGCTGTTTGCGGCCGGCCTGCTGGCCGCCTTGCTGAAGAAGGCGGTGGACGCCATGGGGCTGCGCCCTGTGGACAGGACGCTGGGCGCCGCTTTCGGCGTGCTGCGCGGCATGATCTTGCTGCTTGCCGCCACGGTCGTCATCGACATGACGGCCCTCAAGGCCAGCGGCTGGTGGCAGGATTCCGCCGGGGCGCAAACCCTGACGGCCACGCTTGCCGGCATCAAGCCCATGCTGCCCGGGCAGTTTGCCAGGTACCTGAATTGATTTTTTTGAATTTACGTTGAGCAATCAACACACCATGAGCGAAACACCATGTGCGGAATAGTTGGAATCGTCAGCCAGGCCCCGGTCAATCAGCTGATCTACGACGGGCTGCTGCTGCTGCAGCACCGTGGGCAGGATGCCGCCGGCATCGTCACCCAGCAGGGGCGCAAGTTCTACATGCACAAGGCCAAGGGCATGGTGCGCGATGTGTTTCGCACCCGCAACATGCGCGCGCTGCCGGGCAATGTCGGGTTGGGCCAGGTGCGCTACCCCACGGCCGGCAACGCTTTCAGCGAAGACGAGGCGCAGCCGTTCTACGTTAATGCGCCGTTCGGCCTGGTGCTGTCGCACAACGGCAACCTGACCAATGCGGCCGAGCTCAAGGCCGAGCTGTTCAACACTGACCACCGCCACATCAACACCGACAGCGACTCCGAAGTGCTGCTCAACGTGCTGGCGCATGAGCTCGAAAAAACCACGCGCGGCCTGCCGCTGGCGCCTGCCGATGTGTTTGCCGCCGTGCGCGGCGTGCACCGGCGGGTCAAGGGTTCGTATGCCGTGGTGGCGCTGATCGCCGGACACGGGCTGCTGGCCTTTCGCGACCCGTTCGGCATTCGCCCGCTGTGCATCGGCCATGGCCAGATCGAGGGAAACGCCACCGTCATGGTGGCCAGCGAATCGGTCGCGCTGGAAGGCACGTCGCACCAGTTCGAGCGCGATATTGCGCCGGGCGAAGCCGTGTTTGTCGACCTGGCAGGCCGGGTGCATGCCGAGCAGTGCGCCGACAACCCGCAGCTCAAGCCCTGCATTTTCGAGTTTGTCTACCTGGCGCGCCCCGACTCGGTGCTGGACGGCATTTCGGTCTACCAGGCGCGCCTGAACCTGGGCGAGACGCTGGCCAAGCGCGTGGTGTCCACCGTGCCGCCCAACGAGATCGACGTGATCATCCCCATCCCCGAGTCCAGCCGCCCCAGCGCCACCCAGCTGGCGCACCTGCTGGGCATTCCGTACCGCGAAGGTTTCGTCAAGAACCGCTACGTGGGCCGCACCTTCATCATGCCGGGGCAGGGCGTCCGCAAGAAGTCGGTGCGCCAAAAGCTCAACGTGATCGCCAGCGAGTTCAAGGGCCGCAACGTGCTGCTGGTGGACGACTCCATCGTGCGCGGCACCACCAGCCGCGAGATCGTGCAGATGGCGCGCGACGCCGGCGCGCGCAAGGTCTACCTCGCCAGCGCCGCGCCGCCGGTGCGCTTTCCGAATGTGTACGGCATCGACATGCCGACGCCGGGCGAGCTGGTCGCGCACGGCCGCAGCGTCGAGGAAATTCGCCAGGAAATTGGCTGCGATGCGCTGATCTACCAGGACGTCGAGGGCATGAAGCGCGCCATCAGCTCACTCAATCCCGAGCTCAACGGCTTTGACGCGTCGTGTTTCGACGGCGTGTATGTCACCGGCGACGTGACCGCCGAAACCATTGCCGCGATGAACTCGGCGCGCGGCGACACCGCCGAAAAAATCGGCGAAGACGGCGATGTCGATGTCTCGCGCCTGGCGCTGCCCAACCCGCAGGAGGCATGAAATGATTTCCAAACCCTTGCCCGGCAACCTGCACCCGGACACCCTGGCCGTGCGCGCCGGCATCGAGCGAAGCCAACACGGCGAAAACTCCGAGGCACTGTACCTGACCAGCGGCTTTGTGCAGCCCGACGCTGAAACCTCGGCGCGCCGCTTTGCCGGCACCGAGCCCGGCTACACCTATGCCCGCACGTCCAACCCCACCGTGGCCGCGTTCGAGCAGCGGCTGGCGGCCATGGAGGGCACCGAAGCCGCCATTGCGGCGTCCAGCGGCATGGGCGCCATCCTGATGATGGGCATGGGCCTGCTCAAGGCGGGTGACCACGTGGTGTGCTCGCAGTCGGTGTTCGGCTCGACGCTCAACCTGTTCGGCAAGGAATTTGCCAAGTTCGGCGTGGAAACCACTTTCGTTTCACAGACCGACATCGCCCAGTGGCAGGCGGCCATGCGCCCTGGCACCCGGCTGCTGTTCGCCGAAACCCCGACCAAACCGTTGACCGAGGTGTGCGACATCCTGGCGCAGGCCGACTTGGCGCATGCCGGTGGAGCGCAGCTGGCGGTGGACAACTGCTTTTGCTCGCCCGCCCTGCAGCGGCCCACCGACCTGGGCGCCGACCTGATCATCCACTCCGGCACCAAGTACCTGGACGGGCAGGGCCGTGTCATGGCCGGCGCGATTTGCGGCCCGTCCAGGCTGATCGTCGATGTGTTTGGCCCGATCGTGCGCACCGCCGGCATGGTGCTGGCGCCATTCAACGCCTGGGTGGTGCTCAAGGGGCTGGAAACGCTGCGCATCCGCATGCAGGCGCAAAGCGCGACCGCCCTGGCCATTGCGCATTGGCTGGAAGCGCATCCCGCCGTGACCCGCGTGCATTATCCCGGACTGGCCTCGCACCCCCAGCACGAACTGGCCATGCGCCAGCAATCCGGCCTGGGCGGCGCGGTGGTGTCTTTCGATGTGCGCGGCAGCGACCCGGCAACCGCCCGCGCCAACGCTTTCCGGGTGATCGACAGCACCCAGGTGGTGAGCATTGCCACCAACCTGGGCGACACCAAGTCCATCATCACCCACCCGGCCACCACTTCCCACGGCCGCCTCACCGAAGCGCAGCGGCAGGCGGCCGGCATCAAGCAGAGCCTGATCCGCTTTGCGGTGGGCCTTGAATACATCGACGATTTGAAAGCCGACCTCGCACGCGGTTTGGACAGCCTGACATGACACCTAAAACCAGAACCCGCTTCGCCCCGTCGCCCACCGGCTTTATTCACCTGGGCAACATCCGCTCGGCGCTCTACCCCTGGGCCTTTGCCCGCGCCACCGGCGGCGACTTCATCCTGCGGATTGAAGACACCGATGTGGGACGCTCCAGCCAGGCGGCGGTCGATGTGATCATCGAAGGCATGCGCTGGCTGGGACTGGACCATGACGAAGGGCCGTTCTATCAGATGCAGCGCATGGACCGCTACAAGGCCGTGCTGGCCGAGATGGTCGCGGCCGGCCATGTCTATCCGTGCTACATGAGCGTGGCCGAGCTCGACGCTTTGCGCGAAGCCCAGATGGCCGCCAAGG
>JAQGMZ010000105.1 GCA_028292045.1 Polaromonas sp.
CGTTACGGCGCCGAAGTGTTCCACACGCTCAAGAAAATCCTGCATTCGAAGGGCCTGGCCACCTCGGTGGGCGACGAAGGCGGTTTTGCGCCGAACGTGTCCAGCCATGAAGAAGCCATCAAGCTGATCATGCAAGCCATCGAAGAAGCCGGCTACGAGCCGGGCACGCAAATCGCGCTGGGCCTCGACTGCGCCGCCAGCGAATTTTACAAGGATGGCAAGTACGTGCTGGCCGGTGAAGGCGGCCTGTCGCTGTCGGCCACCGATTTCACCAACCTGCTGGCGACCTGGTGCGACAAGTACCCGATCATCTCGATCGAGGACGCCATGGCCGAAGGCGACTGGGATGGCTGGAAAATCCTGACCGACGCGCTGGGCAAGAAGGTGCAGCTGGTCGGCGACGACCTGTACGTCACCAACACCAGGATCCTGGAAGAAGGCATCGACAAGGGCATCGCCAACTCGATCCTGATCAAGATCAACCAGATCGGTACCCTGACCGAGACCTTCGCGGCGATCGAAATGGCCAAGCGCGCCGGCTACACCGCCGTGATCTCGCACCGCTCCGGCGAAACCGAAGACTCGACGATTGCCGACATCGCCGTGGGCACCAATGCCGGCCAGATCAAGACCGGTTCGCTGTCGCGCTCGGACCGCATGGCCAAGTACAACCAGTTGCTGCGCATTGAGGAAGACCTGGGCGAAATCGCCACCTACCCCGGCCGCGCGGCGTTCTACAACCTGCGCTGAACCCGCGCTTGAGCCATGGGCCATCGTTTCGTCGTTCCCGCCATCCTGCTGGCGCTGCTGGTCATCTTTCATGCCCAGCTCTGGCGCGGACGGGGCAGCATTCCCGATGTCCATCAGATGCAGCGGCAGTTGCAGGATCAGCTGGCCAAAAACAAGCTGCGCCAGGCTGACAACGACCAGTTGGCCACCGAGGTCAAGGATTTGCAGGAAGGCCTGGAAATGGTCGAGGAAAAAGCCCGCAGTGAACTGGGCATGGTCAAGCCCAATGAAATGTTTGTCCAGATCAGCGAGTAAATCTTCCTAGTGCAGCTCCCTTCAGCAACAGCACCGGCCGCCATGCTGAAAATTGCCCTGCTCGGCGCCTGCCCTGAACGGCTCGCAGAACTGTCATCCGGGCTGAATCAACTGCTGGCCGTCCGTGGCCGGCACCTGCAGCTTGTCGCCGAACATGACCCTTCCGCGCTGCCGGCTTCGCTGGCCGGGTGCAATCTGGTTTTGCTGGCAGGACTGGAGGCTGCCGCTGATGCCCCGATCAACAGCATGCCCAGGCCGGAGAACACCCGGAAAACGGCAGATGCCGAACTGCGCAGTGCGTTAACGTTGGCCGCTGTCTCCTACCGGGTGCTGTATGGCACGGCGGCAGAGCGGCTCGACCAGGCGCTGCTTGCCGTCGACAGCCTGGCAACGCCGCCAGTTCGTCGCCCGAAGCTCGGTTTGGCCAAAAACGGCGTGAAAAAACAGCCCTGGACCTGGATGTGCGACAAGTGCAGCGACCCGCAGTGCGAACACCGCTTGCTGTCAGACCTGCTGCAGGCGCGTGCCAGCGCAGCCTGACCCCCATCGCAGGGCCTGACCGGCTACTGAACGGTCGAGGTCGGCGGCGGCTGCTGCACCTGGTGGGTGAACAATTGTGCGGCATCCACCGGGTCGAATGCATACTGCGCGCCGCAAAATTCGCAGGCCACATCCACCTTGCCGCGCTCGGCAATGATGCTTTCTATCTCGTCCGTTCCCAGGCCGCGCAGCATGTTGCCCACCCGCTCGCGTGAACAGCTGCAGGCAAAGCTGGGCGTCAGGGGCTCGAACCGTGTATGTGGCTCTTCCCAGAACAGCCGGCGCAGGATCGTGTCCACATCCAGGGTCAATAATTCCTCGCGCTTGAGGGTGCCGGCCAGCAGGGCAATGCGCTGGTAGTCTTCATTGACGCCTATCTGGTCCTCGTTCGCATCACGGTCAATCTGGCCTTCCAGGTTGCCCTGCCCCTTCACCGGCAGGCGCTGGATCAGCAGGCCCGCCGCCACGTTGCCGTCAGCGGCCAGGATCAGGCGGGTGTCGAGCTGCTCGCTTTGCAGCATGTAATGCTCCAGCACTTCGCTCAGCTTCTCGATTTTTTCATGCCGGTCGCCGAACAGCGGCACCACGCCCTGGTAGGGTTGCTGGCCGGGAAACTTGTCTTTCGGGTCCAGCGTGATGGCGCAGCGTCCGCCGTTCTTCACATTGACCAGTTGGCTCAAGGAACTGTCCGCTTCCACGGGGCCGGTCACGGTGGCGGTAGCGCGCAGGCTCAGGTCGGGTTGCACCTCGGCCACCGCCAGTTTCACCGGGCCATCGCCAAAAATCTGCAGCACCAGCGCACCGTTGAAGCTGATGCTGCTTTGCATCAAGGCCCCGGCTGCCGTCATTTCACCCAGCAGGTGCATGACCGGCTCCGGGTAGCCGCCGCCCGCCTGCCGGCGCTTGAGGATTTCCTGCCAGGAGTCGGTCAGGCGAACGATCATGCCGCGCACTGGCAAACCGTCGAAGATAAATTTGTGAAGTTCGGACATGGGGGAAAGTAAAAAGAAAAGTGGCAAGCAGGCTGCGCTTGAAAAAGAAAATCAGACTATCAGCCCAGTTTCTTGAGGCCGGCTTTGTAGCGGCGTGCATTGTCCATATAGTGCCGGGCGCTCATTTTTAAACCCTCGATCTGTTCCGGCGAAAGTTGCCGCACGGCCTTGGCCGGGCTGCCCAGGATCATGCAGCCGTCGGGAAACTCCTTGCCCTCGGTCACCAGCGAACCCGCGCCGACCAGGCAGTTCTTGCCGATCTTTGCGCCGTTGAGCACGATGGCCTGGATGCCGATCAGCGATCCGTCGCCGACCGTGCAGCCGTGCAGCATGACCTGGTGGCCGACGGTGACGTTCTCGCCAATGATCAGCGGCATGCCTTCGTCGGCATGCAGCACGCTGTTGTCCTGAATGTTCGAACCTTTTCCCACGTGGATGGCCGCCGTGTCGCCCCGGGCCACCACGCCGAACCAGACGCTGCTGCCCTCGGCCAGCGTGACATTGCCGATGACCTGCGCACTGTCGGCCACCCAGACCGAGTCGTGGAGGGCGGGTTGCAGATCGTCCAGCTGATAAATGGCCATGGGGTTCCTTGCGCGCAGGCGGGGTGAAAACGGCTTTCGATTGTAAGGAAGTGCCGAGCCAGGCGCTCGGAGCTGCTTTCCAGCCGCAACAGCGCATCAACGACAATGGAAAGATGACCGCCACGCCCCCTCTTCCCGAGCTTCGCCAGCTGGCCCTGCAAGCGCTTCTGGAGCCTGAACCGCAACAAAAAGTACTGTGGGTTCAAACCCTGCATGCGCAAGCAGCTACGCTTTCAATAGCATCCGACAAGCACCTTGCGGCGCCCCCTGGCCTGCCGGGCTGCCCGCAGCGGCCGGAACTGCGCTTGCACCTGGACCTGCCGAGGCGCTCGCCCTTCACGCCCGAAGGTCTGGCCACCCTGCTCCATGCAGTGACGCATATCGAGTTCAATGCCATTAACCTGGCGCTTGATGCGCTCTGGCGCTTTCCGGGCCTGCCGACGGCCTACTACCTGGACTGGCTCACCGTGGCGGCCGAGGAAGCCCTGCATTTCAGCCTGCTGCAAACCCACCTGCAGTCCATGGGTTATGACTATGGCGACTTTGAGGCCCACACCGGGCTGTGGGACATGACGCGCAAGACCGAAGGCGACGTGCTGGCGCGCATGGCGCTGGTGCCGCGCACGCTGGAGGCGCGCGGGCTGGACGCCACGCCCCCCATGCAAGCCAAGCTGCGCAAGGTCGGCACGCCCGACGCACTGCGCGCCGTGGCTATTCTGGACATCATCTTGCAAGACGAAATCGGCCATGTGGCCATTGGGAACCACTGGTACCGCCACCTGTGCCGGGAGCGCGGGCTCGAACCGCTTGCCACTTACACGCGGCTGGCCGAGCACTACGGCGCGCCGCGCCTGAAAGGCCCGCTGAACCTGCCCGCCAGGCGCCAGGCGGGTTTCAGCGAGACAGAGCTGGAAAGCCTGGGCGCCACCGCTTGACAAGCGCCCGGCTTGCCTGACCCCACCGGCGCCTCACGGGTTGTGCATGAGCTTGGGTAGTCCAAACGGCTCATGCATCCTTCACACAAGCCGGGAAGAGCGCGATACATTTGAAAAAAATGTCGTTTCAATGCCGGGCAAGCGGCGCCACTGGGGAAATTCATGATGATGAAGCAACTGATTCAAAAGGCAAAAATCAAGTTTTTTGAACCTGATGGAGTCAGTGGGCCGGAAATTTACCGAATGGCCAGCCATCTTGACGGGCAGGCGCCGCCAGCGCCGGAATCACCGGCCATGCCTGGCGGCTTGTCGTCCGAGCAGCAGCGCATCAAGCTGCTTGAAAACCAGATCGGGCAATTGCGTGCCGATATCGCCCGGTGCAAGAACTACTCCCGCCGCTTTGCCCATGAAATGCGGGATTTGCTGACGGATTGAGCCACCGGCCGGGCAGCGTGCAGCCTGCAATAGCGAAGGCCGTTCAGCCGCGCGGATGGTGCTCCGCATGAAGCGATTTCAGGCGCTCGCGCGCCACATGCGTATAGATGGTGGTGGTTGAAATGTCTACATGCCCAAGCAGCATCTGCACTGCCCGCAGGTCGGCCCCATGGTTTAGCAGGTGGGTTGCAAACGCATGGCGCAGGGTGTGGGGCGACAGGGGCGAATGAATGGCGGCCCGCAGCGCGTACTTCTTGACGAGCATCCAGAACATTACCCGGCTCATGCCGTGGCCATGGCTGGTGACAAACAGGTCGTCGGTCTGCTGGCCGCCCAAGATCGCTGGCCGGGCCTCGGCGATGTAGCGCACGATCCATTCCCGCGCCACCTGGCCAAAAGGCACCAGCCGTTCGGTGCTGCCCTTGCCCAGCACCCGCAGTACGCCTTCGTTCAGGCTGACATGAAAAGTCTTGAGCCCGACCAGTTCGCTCACACGCAGCCCGCTGGCGTATATCGTCTCCAGCATGGCGCGGTCGCGCAGGCCGAGCGGCGTGTCGGCCTCCGGCGCCGACAGCAAGGCCTCCACCTGCGCTTCGGACATCACCTTGGGAACGCGCAGGGCCTGCTTGGCGGAAGACAGCTTGAGCGTGGGATCGGCGGCAATCAGGTTTTCACGCAGCGCCCAGCGAAAGTAGCGCTTGAACACGGTCAGGCAGCGGTTGGCCGAGGTGGCCTTGGTGACCGCATGGCGAAATGAAAAATACGCATTGATTTCATACTCGCTGCAATCGTCGAGCCGGCGTTGCAACCGATCCTGCGAATTCAGCCAGACGGCAAAAAGCGTGAGGTCGCGCCGGTAGGCGGACAGCGTGTTGCGGGACAGGCCGTCCTCCAGCCACAGGGCGTCGATGAACGCGTCGATGGCGGACTGGCTTTGCAGGTGCATGACAGGAAGTGTATGAAGTAAATTCAAGGATTTGCTTGCCGCCGCATGACTGCCTTGAAATCAGTCAGCCACGGGCATGGCGGCGAAGTTGGGGCGACGGGCCCGCTTATTCCAGCTTGAGCTTGGCGGTCTCGACGACCTTTTTGTAGACCTCGAATTCGGCCTTGATCTGGGCGGCAAACTGCTCGGGCGTGTTGGCAACGATCAACGAGCCGGTGTCCTCGACGCGCTTGCGAACGGCCGGGTCTTCAAGCGCTTTTTTCACGCCCGCATTGACCTTGTCCACCACCTCTTGCGGCAGGCCTTTAGGGCCGACCAGGCCGTAGTAGGCCATGCGGTTGACCGGCTCCAGCCCGACTTCCTTGAAGGTAGGCACATCGGGCAATGATGCCAGGCGCTGCGGCGCGGCAATGGCGATCGGAATCAGGCGTTTTTGCTGCACGAACGGCAAGGTTGAAGGCAGGTTGTCGAAAATGATGGGCACCTGTCCGGCCACGGTGTCGTTCAGGGCCGGGCCGGAACCCCGGTAGGGAATGTGCGTGATGAACGTGCCGCTCAGGTTTTTGTACAGTTCCATCTGCAGGTGGGCAATCGAGCCGGTGCCTGACGAGGCAAACGAGTATTTGCCGGGGTTTTTCTTCAGCTCGGCGACAAACTCCTTGTAGTTGCGCGCCGGAAAGCTCGGATGCACCGCAATGATGTTGGGCGTCGCGGCAATGTTGATGATCGGCGTGAAATCGGTCAGTGGGTTGTACGGTATTTTCGGGTTGATGGCCGGGTTGGCGGCGGTGGTGGACACCGTGCCCATGCCCAGCGAATAGCCGTCGGGCAAGGCGCGGGCGGTTTCGGTTGCGCCGATCACGCCGCCGCCGCCCGCCTTGTTTTCTACAATGACGGTCTGGCCCAGGGCCTTGCTCAGCGGCTCTGCCATCACGCGGCCGATGATGTCGGTCGTTCCGCCGGGCGCAAACGGAATCTGCAGCTTGATGACCTTGTTCGGGTAAGCCTGGGCCCAAACCGAGCCAGACACCACCGTCAAGGCGCAAAAAGCCAGGCAAAATTTTCTTTTCATGATCGTTTCCTTGCGATTAGACGAGCCTGAATCGTAAACGCATGCGTTGTCCCGTTCACCTGTGGAATACGCATAAGGGCTAACCCCGATGCAGTGCGTTATTCTTCGCCCGGTGTCCTACCTCCAGCTGCTCCTTCCTGATTTCTCGCTCATTGCCTGCGGCTACCTGCTCTGCCGTCATACCGCTCTGAACCGTTCGGTCTGGGAACCGCTGGAAAGCCTGGTCTATTATTTTCTGTTTCCGCTCCTGCTGTTCCAGTCGATCGTGAAGACTCCGCTCGACCTGGGTGCGACGTCAAGCCTGATTGGCGCCGGCCTGACGCTGGGACTCGCGGGCATTGCCATGGCCTACAGCCTACCCTACCTGCCCGGCTTGCGCCGGCACATCGACCTGCGCGAGCATGCGGCCAGCGCCCAGGTGGCTTTTCGATTCAACTCCTTTATCGGACTGGCGCTGGCCGAACGGCTGGCGGGCAGCCAGGGGCTACAGCTGATCGCCGTGCTGATCGGCGTCTGCGTGCCGCTGTTCAATGTGGCGGCGGTCTGGCCCATGGCGCGCCACGCGGGGCGCGGCTTTCTGGGCGAACTGGTCCGCAACCCCTTGATCGTGGCCA
>JAQGMZ010000146.1 GCA_028292045.1 Polaromonas sp.
CACAGGCAGAACTTCTCTGAACTGCAAATCGGCGCCATCGTCGGTTAAACAGCAAAGTACCAGGAGTAACGAAAAATGGCACAGAAAAAAGGCGGCGGCTCTACGCGCAACGGGCGTGATTCACAGCCCAAAATGCTTGGCGTCAAGAAATTTGGCGGCGAGGTCATCAACGCAGGCAGCATCATCGTGCGCCAGCGCGGCACCAGGTTTCATCCAGGCGTCAATGTCGGCATCGGCAAGGACCACACCCTGTTTGCACTGGTGGACGGACAAGTATCCTTCACCATCAAGGGCTCGATGAACAAGCGTACCGTCAATGTGACCTCGGCGTAAGCCGATCACTTCGATGGCATCGAAGCCCCGATTTGTCGGGGCTTTTTTGTTGGTTTCCCGAGTTCTCATCCCTGGCCTACTGAAGTCATTTCCATCATGAAATTTGTTGACGAAGCTTATATTGACATTGCCGCCGGCGATGGCGGGAGCGGTTGCGTCTCGTTCAGCCACGAAAAATACAAAGAATTCGGCGGACCGAATGGGGGCGACGGCGGGCGGGGCGGCCATGTGTATGCGGTAGCCGACATCAACCTGAACACGCTGGTGGATTTTCGTTTTTCCAGGCGCCACGAGGCCCGCAACGGCGGACACGGCATGGGTTCGGACATGTTTGGCGCCAAGGGCGACGACATCATCCTGAAAATGCCGGTTGGCACCATCCTGAGCGATGGCGAAACCGGCGAGGTGCTTTTTGAAATGCTGGTGCCCGGCGAGCCAGTCCTGATTGCCAAGGGCGGCGATGGCGGATTCGGCAATTTGCGTTTCAAAAGCTCGACCAACCGCGCACCGCGCAGCAAGACACCCGGCTGGCCAGGCGACCGCAAAAGCCTGAAACTTGAACTCAAAGTGCTGGCCGATGTGGGTCTGCTGGGCATGCCGAACGCCGGCAAGTCCACCTTCTTCACGGCTGTTTCCAACGCGCGGCCGCGGATTGCCGACTACCCTTTCACCACCCTGCACCCCAACCTGGGCGTGGTTCGGGTAGGCCCGGAGCAAAGCTTCGTGGTGGCCGATTTGCCCGGACTCATCGAAGGCGCTTCGGAAGGCGCGGGCCTGGGCCATCTGTTTTTACGGCATCTGCAGCGAACCCGCCTGCTGCTGCACATCGTGGACCTGGCGCCCTTTGACGAAAACGTCGACCCGGTGGCACAAGCCAAGGCCATCGTCGGCGAGCTCAAGAAGTACGATGAATCGCTGTACAAAAAACCGCGCTGGCTGGTGCTCAACAAGCTCGACATGGTCGATGGCGACAAGCGTGCCGCGGTCGTCAAGGATTTCGTCAAGCGCTTCAAGTTCAAAGGCCCTGTTTTTGAAATTTCGGCATTGACGCGCGAAGGCTGCGAGCAACTGGTCAAGACGATCTATCAGCACGTCAAGAAAGTCCAGAAGAGCGAGCAGCCGGAGGAAGAAATCGATCCACGGTTCATCGAATTGCCACCGGAGCCGGAAAAGCCGGCAACGGCAGACTGACCCAGCTCGAACCTGAACAATCGCCGCCTAATTTTGCTATAAGAATAATAGCTAACAGTGCACAGGATCCGTGCGCCATCGCCATAAGGTATTGAAAATGCAAGACCGATCGGGCGCTTTCGTTCTGCGCAATGCCAAGCGCATCGTGGTCAAGGTCGGCTCCAGCCTGGTGACCAACGAAGGCCGGGGCCTCGATGCCCTTGCCATCGGCCAATGGTGCGAACAACTGGCCGCCCTGGTTAAGAACGGCTGCGAAGTCATCATGGTCAGCAGCGGCGCCATTGCCGAAGGCATGAAGCGGCTCGGCTGGACCGTTCGCCCCAAAGCCATCCATGAGTTGCAGGCTGCGGCAGCCGTGGGCCAGATGGGATTGGCACAGGTTTACGAGTCCAAGCTGCGCGAGAACGGCATTGGCAGTGCGCAAGTGCTGCTGACCCATGCAGACCTGGCCGACCGCGAGCGCTACCTCAATGCCCGCTCCACCTTGCTGACCCTGCTCCAACTGGGCGTGGTGCCGGTCATCAACGAAAACGATACCGTGGTCAATGACGAAATCAAGTTTGGCGACAATGACACCCTGGGTGCGCTGGTGGCCAACCTGGTCGAAGCCGATGCCCTCATCATCCTGACGGACCAGAAGGGCCTGTACACCGCCGACCCGCGCAAGGACCCTGCCGCACAGTTCGTTCATGAAGCCAAGGCCGGCGACACGGCCCTGGAAGCCATGGCCGGCGGGGCAGGCTCGAGCATTGGACGGGGCGGCATGATTACCAAAATCCTTGCGGCCAAACGCGCAGCAGGTTCAGGCGCCTCGACGGTGATCGCCTGGGGCCGTGAGCCAAGGGTCCTGCTTCGACTGACCGAGGGCGAGGCCATTGGCACGCTGCTGGTGGCCCAGACTCAAAAAATGCAGGCGCGCAAGCAGTGGATGGCGGATCATCTTCAGCTGCGGGGTGCGGTCACGGTGGACCCGGGCGCGGCCAGCATGGTGCACGGCGGCGGCAAAAGCCTGCTGCCCATCGGCATGACCGGCGTACAGGGCGATTTTTCCCGTGGCGACGTGATTGCGATCAGGGACCAGGACGGCGCCGAGATTGCACGCGGCCTGGCCAACTATTCCAGCTCGGAAGCCCGGCTGATCTGCCGCAAGGTGTCTTCAGAATTTGAAAAGCTGCTGGGCTATACCGGCGAGTCTGAAATGGTTCATCGCACCAACTTGGTCCTGAGCCGTTAAGCACGCTGGCTGGCCTGGCGTGAACAGCCTCCAGCATTGGAAGAGCTGTGATGGTCAGTGGATGACTCTGGAATTTTGATTTTTCAATCGGCTGACCATGTCCTTGACCGAGGTGGGCACAGCCGCATTGTCACAAGCACCTGCCTGGGCAAATCGCAGCGCATGCCGCGAAGGCAAGTTGCCAAACATGCTGCGCCATTCCGGATTGCCGGCCATGTTCCAGCGACCTTCCGGAGCGTACCGGGCATAGGTCTTGAATTCACCGGTCGAGCAACGTATGGCTTCATACATGATGTTGCGCACGCCGCTCGGGCTGGTAGCCACCATGACATAACGCACCAGGCTGTCGGTGTGGGTAATGCTGATGGAAGCCGGATCCACCCCATAAACCATCGGTGAGTTGGGCGACACGTCGAAAGTCACCAGTTTTCCCACATCAAAGGCGGGCGGTGGAGGCACTTCGGATTCTTTCCACTCGTCTCCTTCAACCCCAAGCTGGGCCCACAGCAATGAGGAAAAGCTGAGCAACATGGCACATGCCAGCAAACGCGAACGCTTCGATTTCATATTTTTTTCACAGAAGCATCCAGGCCGAAACTGGTTTGCGGGTCAGGCTCGAAAGTGCCGCCGGGCGGCAGTTCAAACGGTACGCCCTGCCGGCCCACAAAGGAGGACATGGCGTTTTCAGGGGCGGACGGCCCGACATCTCCGGGCTGGCAGGCCAAATCGCGCTGGTGCAGTCCGCCGCGCAAGTAGCGATTGCGCTGCTCGGGCCGCGCATCGAAACGGAACTCGCAGCGGGGAACGAAACGCGACAGTTCGGTCAACGCCATTTCATACACGCCACGCTTGAATTCCACCACGACATCGAGCGGCACCCAGTAGTCGTTCCAGCGCCATGCATCGAACTCGGGATGGTTGGTGGCGCGCAAATTCAGATCCCAGTCGTGGCCGACCAGTTGCAGCAAGAACCAGATCTGCTTCTGGCCCTTGTAATGTCCGCGCGCGTCGCGCCGGATGAATCGGTCAGGCACCTCATAGCGCAACCAGTCTCGGGTACGGGCCAGCACCTGAACGTGCTGCGGGTGCAGTCCGACCTCTTCATGCAACTCGCGAAACATGGCCTGCTCAGGGTTTTCGCCCCGATCAATGCCACCTTGCGGAAATTGCCATGAGTGGGTGCGGATACGCTTGCCCCAAAATACCTGGCTTCTCTGGTTGAGCAAGATGATGCCGACATTGGGCCGAAAACCGTCCCTGTCAAGCATAATCAAACCTCAAAATTTTTAAACTGAGTCCATTATGCACAGCGAAGGCGCCCCCGCCAAGCGCACAGCCGGGCTCCAGTCCCCAAACCCAGAAAAATAGCCCATGAAAGCATCGCAGTTCTTCATTTCCACCTTTAAGGAAGCACCGGTCGATGCGGTCATCTCCAGCCATCAGCTGATGATGCGCGCAGGCCTCATCAAAAAGCTCGGCGCAGGCATCTACAACTACATGCCCATGGGCCTGCGCGTCATTCGCAAGGTGGAGGCCATCGTCCGCGAGGAAATGACGCGCGCTGGCGCTATAGAGATGAGCATGCCGGTGATCCAGCCAGCCGAGCTCTGGCAGGAAACCGGTCGCTTTGAATCCATGGGCCCCGAGATGCTGCGCATCCAGGACCGCCATGGGCGTGATTTTGTGGTGCAGCCGACCAGCGAGGAAGTGGTCACCGACGTCATGAGGCAGGACATCCGCAGCTACAAGCAGCTGCCGAAAAACCTCTACCAGATCCAGACCAAGTTCCGCGACGAGCGCCGGCCCCGTTTCGGCCTGATGCGCGGCCGCGAGTTCATCATGAAGGACGCCTATAGCTTTGACCGCGACCCGGCGGCCGCCAAGGCCAGTTACCAGAACATGGCGCAGGCTTATCGGCGGATTTTTGACCGCTTCGGCCTGACATACCGTGCTGTGGCCGCCGACAGCGGCGCCATTGGCGGCGATCTGAGCGAGGAATTCCAGGTGATTGCGGCCACGGGTGAAGACGCCATCGTGTACTGCCCCACCAGCGACTATGCGGCCAACATGGAAAAGGCCGAAGCGCTGGCTCCCTTGGCACTGCGCCGGGAAGCCTTGCAATCACTGGCTAAAACGCCCACCCCGGGCAAAGCCACCTGCGCCGATGTGGCCGAACTGCTGGGCATACCGCTGCAAACCACGGTCAAGTCACTGGTACTGGCCACGGAACAGACCAATGCGGCGGGCGAGATCGTCAAGACCCAGGTCTGGCTGCTGATGCTGCGGGGCGACCACAGCATGAACGAAATCAAGGTCAGCAAGGTGCCCGGCCTGGATACCGGGTTTCGCTTTGCCACGCTGGCTGAAATTGATGACCACTTTGGCTGCGAGCCGGGCTACTTGGGACCGCTGAGTCTGAAAAAACCGGTGAAACTGGTGGTAGACCGCGAAGCGGCGGCCTTGGCAGATTGGGTTTGCGGTGCCAATGAGGCCGATTTCCACATGACGGGCGTCAACTGGGCGCGCGACCTGCCCGAGCCCGACCTGATTGCAGACATCCGCAACGTGGTGGCCGGCGATTTGTCGCCGGACGGCAAGGGCGTACTGGCCATCGAGCGCGGCATTGAGGTCGGCCATGTGTTCTACCTCGGCACCAAATACAGCCGGGCCATGAACGCCACGTTCCTGGACGAAAACGGCAAGCCGCAATTCCTGGAAATGGGCTGCTACGGCATTGGCATCACCCGGCTGCCGGCGGCGGCCATCGAGCAGAACCATGATGAAAGGGGCATTATCTGGCCGGACGCCATCGCGCCTTTCACCGTGGTGATCTGCTGCATCAGCCCCGACCGTTTCCCGGACGTCAAGATGGCCGGCGACAAACTGTATGAAGCATTGCTGGCGGCGGGCGTCGATGTCATCCTCGATGACCGCAACGAGCGGCCTGGCGCCATGTTTGCCGACTGGGAACTGATCGGCGTGCCGCACCGCATCACCATAGGCGACCGTGGCTTGAAAGAAGGCCAGCTTGAATACCAGCATCGCCGGGACACTGCTTCGAGCAAGATCGAGGCGGCTGGTGCTTTTGATTTTCTTAAAGAAAAATTAGGGTTGTGACGTTGTGAGCGCCACATGAATGCCGCTTCACCTGACCAGGGAATCTTGAAGCCTGCAGTAAAAATCTCAAGACGAAATTGCCTTATTCAATTGTCTGCCTTGGGGATGCCGCTGTTGTTTTCAGGGCCATCGCATGCAGGCAGCCAGGTCGAAGAGCCGCTGATGGATTCGGTTCGCGCCGCACTGGGCGCCGCCGTGGCCAGCCAAGGCCCATTGGTACCCGCATTCAAGGACACCGAGGGCAGGCTGACTTATCTGCGCTGGCTGGGCGCCATGAGCGAGCGCCTTAAAAAGAAAATGCCCGAACTTCAGATTCGCCACGAGTTCCTGCAAGCCGTCTGGTACGAAAGCAAGCGTGCCGGGCTGGACGTGACGCTGGTCATGGGCCTGATCCAGGTGGAAAGCAATTTTCGCAAGTTTGCGGTCAGCAGCGTAGGTGCGCGCGGCTACATGCAGGTCATGCCGTTCTGGACACGCGTGATCGGGGACGGCGACGCCGGAAAACTGTTCCACATGCAGACGAATCTGCGCTTTGGCTGCGTGATTCTTCGCCACTACCTGGACCGCGAACGCGGCGACAACTTTTTGGGACTGGGACGCTACAACGGCAGCCGGGGCCGATCACCTTACCCGGAGGCCGTTTTTGCGGCGCAACGCGGATGGCTGCCCGACAACCGGGCAGTTGGCTGACCTGCCGCACCTGCCGCCAGGGTCAGCGGGGCAAAGCCATGCTCGATTCCTGCCGGAACCACGCCAGCACAGGCACCGTGCCTGGCAAGACCGGCTTGACCTGGACGGGCAAGGATTGCCAGGCAAATGACTGGCCTTCATGCATTTGCAGTTCGCCCGACCACTCGAATACCTTGCAGAAATTCAACCGGACCAGGGCATGGGGATAATCGACCATCTCGACCTTCCAGGGCTGCACGGTGCCTATCGTGATGCCTATTTCTTCCTGTAATTCACGGCGCAAGGCGATCTCCACGCTTTCCCCTGCTTCCAGTTTGCCGCCCGGAAATTCCCAATAGCCTTCGTACACCTTGCCCGGCGGGCGCGACGTGAGCAAAAATCGACCATCGGGTCGAATCAACACGCCAACGGCCACTTCCACCACCGGGCGGGAAACACCCCCCTGGCGGGGTTGGGATGCATCGGCAATCAGCACGCCGGCCGTCACTGATCAACGCCGGGGTGCTGCTGCCCGGCATAGTCACGCGCGAACTGGTAAGCCACACGTCCACTGCGCGAGCCGCGCTCCAGCGCCCAGACCAGCGAAGCCGGCCGCGCCGCAGCGATGGCCTCGGCCTGCACCCCAAACGATGACAGCCACTGGGCCACGATGGTCAGGTACTCATCCTGGCTAAAGGGGTAGAAACTGACCCACAGGCCAAAGCGTTCCGACAGGGAAATCTTTTCCTCCACCACTTCGCCCGGATGCACTTCGCCATCTTCAGTATGCGTGTAGGTCAGGTTTTCCATCATGTATTCAGGCAACAGGTGGCGCCGGTTGCTGGTTGCATAAACCAGCACATTCGGTGTTGCAGCCGCTATCGAACCGTCGAGTGTGGACTTTAGCGCCTTGTAGCCGGGCTCGCCTTCCTCGAAACTCAGGTCATCGCAAAACACGATGAATTTCTCGCTCATGCCGGACACCACGTCCACAATATCAGGCAGGTCCGTCAGGTCGGCCTTGTCCACTTCGATCAAGCGCAGGCCGCGGGCTGAATACTCGTTCAGGCAGGCCTTGATCAACGAAGACTTTCCGGTTCCCCGCGAGCCGGTCAGCAGCACGTTATTGGCAGGCATTCCCCTGACGAACTGCTCGGTATTGCGCTGGATCTTGCCTTTCTGGTCTTCAATCTCTTTCAGGTCCGCCAGGCGCATGGCGCCGAGATGCCTGACGGGCTCCAGCAAGGCATGGCCTGAACTGCGTTTGCGGTAGCGATACGCCACCGAAGCGGTCCAGTCGGGTGCGCTCAAGGCCTGCGGCAAGGCAGACTCGATGCGCGCCATCAGCGACTCTGCCCGAAGCATGAGGCGTTCAAACTGTTCGTTCATTCAGCCCCCTGACCGCTCAGCTGCGGTAATCTGCATTGATCTTGACATAGTCGTAAGACAAGTCGCAGGTCCAGACAGTGCTGGAGGCTTTTCCCCGGCCCAGCACGACCCGTACCGTGATTTCGCTTTGCTTCATCACCCGCTGGCCGTCAGCTTCAATGTAGCCTGGATGGCGGCCGCCATTTTTGGCCACCAGCACATCGTCAAGGTACAGATCGATCAGGTCGGGGTCCAGATCGGCAATGCCCGCATAGCCGACCGCCGCCAGAATGCGACCGAGATTCGGGTCGCTGGCAAAAAATGCCGTCTTGACCAGCGGCGAATGGGCAATGGCGTAACCCACCTGCCGGCATTCCTCGCCGCTTTTTCCGCCTTCGACCTCTATGGTCATGAACTTGGTGGCGCCTTCGCCGTCGCGCACGATGGCCTGGGCCAGTTGCTGCGCAATGCCCATCATGGCCGCGCGCAAGGCCTGGCCGTCCGGACCGTCCAGCGTGGTGATGGGCGGGTGCGCAGCTCGGTTGCTGGCAATGACCACGAACGAATCATTGGTCGAGGTGTCGCCGTCGATCGTGATGCGGTTGAAGGAGGCGTCTGCCAGTTCCCTGGCCAGTTGCGCCATCAAGGCCTGCGACACGCACGCATCGGTGGCCAGGAAGCCCAGCATGGTGGCCATGTTCGGGCGAATCATGCCGGCGCCCTTGCTGATGCCGGTGACAGTGACAGGCACGCCGCCCAGGTTGATGCGGGTGGAGTAGGCCTTGGGCACCGTGTCGGTGGTCATGATGGCCTGTGCGGCGCTGGCCCAGTTGTCCGCCCTGGCATCGGCCAGCGCGGCGGGAATGCCTGCGGCAATGCGCTCGTGCGGCAAAGGCTCCATGATGACGCCGGTCGAAAACGGCAGAATCTGTTCGGGGGAAAGATTGAGCGCGCGCGCCAGTTCAATGCAGGTGGACTGCGCCCTTATCAGGCCGTCATGGCCCGTGCCGGCGTTGGCATTGCCGGTGTTGATCAGCATGGCCCGTATGCCGTGGTTCCGGCCTGAATTGGCCGCCAGGTGCTGGCGGCAGATTTGCACCGGCGCGGCGCAAAACCTGTTTTGCGTGAAAACGGCACCGACCGAAGCGCCTTCGTCGAGCAGCAGCACCGCAAGGTCCTTGCGGTCAGCCTTGCGTATGCCCGCTTCAGCAATCCCCCAACGCACCCCGGGCACAGGGTAAAGGTCCGCAGCGGGTGTGGGTTGTAGGTTGACAGGCATGGGCTCAGGCTCCAGATAACGGGTTTTGAACGCCAAGGGCGTTCATGCGAACAGCAAGTGGCAGGACAGCTCAGTTCAGCTTGCCGTGGCAAAGCTTGTACTTTTTGCCCGAACCGCAAGGGCACGGATCATTGCGCCCGACGCGCGGGAGGCTGGACCCAGCAGCAGCCGTCTGGCGAAGCCGTGATGCTTCATCAACCGTCGTTTCGGTTTCACCGGTCTCGGTCGGCGCGGTGTAGGTCACGTTGGTGAAATTTTCAGCGCGGCTTTCCAGGGCTTCAGCGGCCTGGTCGAGTTGTTCGCTCGACTGGACCTGGACCGTCATCAGGGTCTTGGTGACTTCGTTCTTCACGCTGTCAAGCAATTGCCCGAACAACTCGAACGCTTCGCGCTTGTATTCCTGCTTGGGCTGCTTCTGGGCGTAGCCGCGCAGATGAATACCCTGGCGCAGATAGTCCAGCGCACTCAGGTGCTCGCGCCAATGGCTGTCAATGCTTTGCAACAGCACGACGCGTTCGAACTGGGTGAAATTATCCTTGCCAATTTTTTCCAGCTTTTCGGCAAATGCCGCTTCAGCGGCAGCGCTGACTTTCTGCAGCACTTCCTCATCCGTGATGGCTGCAGCCGCTTCAATTTCCTGGCGCAGCACCAAGTTGACATGCCATTCATCGCGCAGTGCTTTTTCAAGACCGGCAATGTCCCACTGCTCTTCCACGCTTTCCTCGGGCACGTACTGCCGCGTCAGGTCCGCAAAGCAGCCTTCGCGCAGGGAGGCAATCTGCGGCTGAAGATCGCTGGCGTCCATGATGTCGTTGCGCTGCTGGTAAATCACCTTGCGCGGGTCGTTGGACACGTCGTCGTATTCAAGCAGTTGCTTGCGGATGTCGAAATTGCGGGCCTCAACCTTGCGCTGAGCCGATTCAATGCTGCGCGTGACGATGCCGGCTTCAATGGCCTCGCCGTCGGGCATCTTCAGCCGCTCCATGATGGAACGTACCCGGTCGCCGGCAAAAATGCGCATCAGCGGGTCGTCCAGGCTCAGGTAAAAGCGCGACGATCCGGGATCGCCCTGGCGACCCGAACGGCCGCGCAGCTGGTTGTCGATCCGGCGCGACTCGTGGCGCTCGGTGGCAATGATGCGCAAACCACCCAGGCCCTTCACCTGTTCATTTTCCTGCCTGCATTCGGTTTGCAGCTGTGCAATTTTCGCTTCCTTGGCGGCGGTATCCAGGGTTTCGTCGGCTTCCACGGCCTCAATCAGTTTTTCAACGTTGCCGCCCAGCACGATGTCGGTGCCGCGTCCCGCCATGTTGGTGGCAATGGTGATCATTCTCAGGCGTCCCGCCTGTGCGACGATGTCGGCCTCGCGGGCATGCTGCTTTGCATTGAGCACCTGATGCGGCAGGTCTTCCTTGATCAGCAGCTGGTCGATGATTTCGGAATTCTCGATGGAAGTGGTTCCCACCAGCACCGGCTGCCCGCGCTCGTAGCATTCACGGATATCCTTGATCGAGGCTTCGTATTTTTCGCGCGTGGTTTTGTACACGCGGTCCAGCTGGTCATCGCGCCGGCTCACGCGGTTGGGCGGGATGACGGTGGTCTCCAGCCCGTAGATCTCCTGGAATTCATAGGCTTCGGTATCGGCCGTACCGGTCATGCCGGACAGTTTGCCGTAGAGGCGGAAATAATTCTGGAAGGTGATTGAAGCCAGGGTCTGGTTTTCGGCCTGGATCTGAACGCCTTCCTTGGCTTCGACAGCCTGGTGCAGGCCATCGCTCCAGCGCCGACCCGACATCAGCCGTCCGGTGAACTCGTCCACGATCACCACTTCGCCGTCTTGCACGACGTAGTGCTGGTCACGGTGGTACAGCAGGTTGCCGCGCAGGGCGGCATAAAGATGGTGCATCAGCGAAATGTTGGCAGGGTCGTAAAGCGTGGCGCCTTCGGGAATCAAGCCAAGATTGAACAAAATGCTTTCGGCACTTTCGTGACCCTGCTCGGTCAGGAAGACCTGGCGCGTCTTCTCGTCAATGGTGTAGTCGCCGGGCTGGGTCACGCCTTCACCGGTTCGCGGATCAGCTTCGCCTTCCTGGCGTGTCAGCAGAGGCACCACCTTGTTGATCGCCAGGTACATCTCGGTGTGGTCTTCGGCCTGCCCGCTGATGATGAGCGGCGTGCGCGCTTCATCGATCAGGATGGAATCGACCTCATCGACAATCGCAAAATTCAGCCCGCGCTGGACCCGGTCGCCCACTTCATACACCATGTTGTCGCGCAGATAGTCAAACCCGAACTCATTGTTGGTGCCGTAGGTGATGTCGGACTGGTAGGCAGCCTGCTTGTCTTCGCGCGACATGTTGGGCAAATTGATGCCGACGCTCATGCCAAGGAAGTTGTACAGCTTGCCCATCCAGCGCGCGTCCCGGTTCGCCAAATAATCATTGACGGTGACCACATGCACGCCCTTGCCGGTCAGCGCATTGAGGTACACCGGCAGCGTGGCGGTCAGGGTCTTGCCTTCACCGGTGCGCATTTCCGAGATCTTGCCGTTGTGCAGCGACATGCCGCCCAGCAGTTGAACGTCAAAGTGGCGCATCTTCATGATGCGCTTGCTGCCTTCGCGCACGACGGCAAAAGCCTCGGGAAGCAAGGCATCCAGCGCTTCGCCAGCGGCTACCCGGTCCCTGAACTCCTGCGTCTTGGCGCGCAACTGGTCATCGTCAAGCTTTTCGTACTGCGTTTCCAACGAATTAATTTGGTCTACGGTTTTGCGGTAGGTCTTGAGCAGCCGATCGTTGCGGCTGCCGAAAATTTTGGTCAGGATATTGGAAGCCATAAATGCGAAGCCGCTATTGGCCGCTCCCCTGAGCTGGCAATGCG
>JAQGMZ010000164.1 GCA_028292045.1 Polaromonas sp.
AGGCGTAGTCGGCATAGGTCTGCACCCGCACCCGGGCCATGGCCTGCGGCACATTGACGGCGAACTCGTGCGGCGGCGCGTACTGGCAGGCGTGCAGGCAGGCGCCGCAGTTGTGGCACAGGTTGGCCAGGAAATGGATGTCGGCCTTGCCGAACTCCAGCCGCCGCGTCATGGCCGGGAACACCGCGCAAAACCCTTCGCAGTAGCGGCAGGCGTTGCAGATCTGCATCTGCCGCGCCACCTCGGCCTCGGGCGCGCTGAGCACCGCAGCGCCCGACCAGCCGCCGTTCGCCAGCGCCACCGCATCGCGCGCCAGGGCTTCAAGCTGCTGCATGGTTTACTCCTGATTTCATAGCTTCCCGTGCAGACTGCACACCCGCGATACGGCCGAAAGCCGTGCCAATCGACATGCCCACACCGGCCGTGTAGCCCTTGCCCAGCACGTTGCCGGCCATCATTTCGCCGGCCACGAACAAATTGTGGCTGGGCTCGCCGCCAAAGAAAACGGCAGCGCTTGCATCGGTTTTAAGGCCCAGGTAGGTGAAGGTCACGCCGGGCTTGAGGGCGTAGCCGTGAAACGGCGCCTTGTCGACGGGACGCGCCCAGTGGGTCTTGGCCGGGCTCAGCGCCTGCGTGTGGCAGTCGTCCAGCACGGTGTGGTCAAAGGTGCCGACGCGGCAGGCGGCGTTGTAGCCGTCCAGCGTCTGCATGAAGCTGCCGACCTCCAGACCGAGCTTTTGCGCCAGTTCGGGCAGGGAGTCGGCCCGGGTGCCGGGGAACACCGGGGGCATGAAGCGGCCGGCGGCCTTGGCGTCGATGATGGAATACGCCACCTGCCCCGGCTGCTGCGCCACCAGCCGGCCCCAGATGGCGTAGCGCTTGGGCCAGAAATCCTCGCCCTCGTCGTAGAAACGCCGGCCTTCCCGGTTGACCACCACGCCCAGCGACACGCAGTCGATGCGGGTGCAGATGCCGCCGTCGTACAGCGGCGCGCGGGCGTCGATGGCGACCATGTGCGCCTGCGTCGGGTCGCCGACGGTGTCGGCGCCGGCCTGCAGCAGGTGCTTGAGCAGCACGCCCTGGTTGTAGCGGGTGCCGCGAATCGCAAAATTGTCGGACGGCCATTCGCCGCGCTCGTTTTGCCCCCAGGCCTCGCGCAGCCACTCGCGGTTGGACTCGAAACCGCCAGCGGCCAGCACGCAAGCCTTGGCCGCGATGCGTTCGCCGCCGACATAAGCGGCTTTGAAGCGGCCGTCCTCCAGTTCGAGCCGGTCCACCGGGGCGTTGTAGCGGACGCGCACGCCCCGCTTTTCGGCGCTGCGGTAATAGGCGTTGACCAGCGCCTTGCCGCCGCCCATGAAGAATGCATTGGTGCGGCTCAGGTGCAGCGTGCCCGACAGCGAAGGCTGGAAATGCACCCCGTGGCGACGCATCCAGTCGCGGCAGTCGCTGGACGCCCGGATGGCCAGCCGCGCTAGCCCTTCGTGGGTCTGGCCGCCCGTCACCTTGAGCAGGTCCTGCCAGAACTCCTCTTCGGAATAAACGCCCGTCAGCACATCCTGCGGCGCGTCGTGCATGCAGCGCAGGTTGCGCGTGTGGATTGAATTGCCGCCGCGCCACTCGCGCGGCGCGGCTTCCAGCAGCAGCACGCTGGCGCCGGCCTCGCTGGCCATCAGCGCCGCGCACAAAGCGGCATTGCCGCCGCCAATCACCAGTACATCCACCGCCATAGTCGCCCTTAACGCTTGCAGGAGTGACGACTGTAGGGCTTGGCAGCGCTTGAGGTCAGCCCTGCCTCACGATGGCGCCATCACAGTTCGTGATGGCTCAACTGGGCACCTTTCCAGGCGCCGGAGCGGACCAGTCCGCGGGCGCAGTCGGCCAGCACCACCCGCGTGGCCAGCGCGGCGGGCGACAACTCGTCGTCGGACAGGCTGCACAGCGCATTGCTGCGGCGCACCGGGGCTTCGGCAATCTCGGCCCAGTGCAGGCGCCGCGCCGCGTCCTGCACCCGCCCCAGCGCGGCCCACGGCTGTACCGTGCAGCCCAGCCCCGCGCAGACGGCATCCATCAGCATCGTCAGCGAATCCACTTCGGCGACCAGCAGGGGTTTGATGCCGGCGCGGGCAAAGGCGGTGTCCAGCGTGCTGCGCAGGCCGTGCGCGCCGGTGGGCAAGATCAGCGGCACGTCCTGGAGCTGCGCCATGCAGATCGGCGCCGGTGCGCTGGATGCGGCGGCCTCGCCGGTGGCCAGCAGCCGCATCAGGTAGAGCTTTTCCTCCAGCAGCGGCATCACGCTCCAGCGCCGGGCCGCGCCGGTGTCGAACAGCACCGCCAGGTCGAGCTGGCGCGCGTTCAGCATGCCGGTCAGGTGGCCGGACATGCTTTCGACCAGGTGCAGGCGCACATCGGGGTAGCGTTCGCGCATCGCCCGCATCAGCGGCACGCCCAGCACCGTCGCCGTGGTCGAGGCCAGGCCGACGCTCACCGTGCCGCTCAGGCGCGACTGCTGGGCGGCGCGCACGGCCTGCTCGGCATGGCGCAGGGTCAGCTGCGCTTCCCGGAAAAACGCCATGCCGGCCTCGGTGGGCACGACGCCCTTGCTGCTGCGCTGCAGCAGGCGGGTGGCCAGCTCGCCCTCGAGCCGGCTGATCTGCTGGCTCAGCGCCGACTGCACCAGGTCCAGGTCGAGCGCGGCGCGGCTCATGCTGCCCGCTTCAACGACGCGAACGAAATACCGGAGCTGGCGGAGTTCCATGCGGGGCGGTCAAAAACGCAAGCGGGTCATGGCGGGATAATCGCACACCTATGGACAAGCAACACAGCAGGCAGCGCATCGTGGTGGGACTGAGCGGCGGCGTCGATTCGGCGGTGACGGCGTACCTGCTCAAACAGCAGGGCCACGAGGTCATCGGCATCTTCATGAAAAACTGGGAAGATGACGACGACAGCGAATTCTGCTCGTCGAACATTGACTTCATCGATGCAGCCGCCGTGGCCGATGTGATCGGCATCGAGATCGAGCATGTCAACTTCGCCGCCGACTACAAGGACCGGGTGTTCGCCGAATTCCTGCGCGAATACCAGGCCGGCCGCACGCCCAACCCCGACATTTTGTGCAACGCCGAGATCAAGTTCAAGGCTTTCCTCGACCACGCCATGCGCCTGGGTGCCGGGAAAATCGCCACCGGCCACTATGCCCGGGTCAGGCGCAACCCGGCGACTGGCCTGCACGAGCTGCTCAAGGGCCTGGACCCGGCCAAGGACCAGAGCTACTTTCTGCACCGGCTGAACCAGGCGCAATTGTCCAAGACGCTGTTTCCGGTGGGCGAACTGCACAAGACCGAAGTGCGGCGCATCGCCGACGAGATCGGCCTGCCGAATGCGAAGAAAAAGGACTCGACCGGCATCTGCTTCATTGGCGAGCGGCCGTTTCGCGATTTTCTGAACCGCTACATCGCCAACACGCCCGGCCCGATCAAGAACGACCAGGGCCGCACGCTGGGCGAGCATGTCGGCCTGAGCTTTTACACGCTGGGCCAGCGCCAGGGCCTGGGCATTGGCGGCGTGAAAGCCCGGGGCGCCGACCTGAAGGCGGCGCAGGCGCGCGGCCAGCGCGGTGTGGGCGAGCACGAACCCTGGTTCGTGGCCCGCAAGGACATGGACAGCAAC
Organism: Polaromonas sp.; assembly: GCA_028292045.1. Classification (GTDB taxonomy): domain Bacteria; phylum Pseudomonadota; class Gammaproteobacteria; order Burkholderiales; family Burkholderiaceae_C; genus Polaromonas. The sequence continues at coordinate 3,673 of JAQGMZ010000164.1, forward strand.
ACCTTGTGGGTGGTGCAGGGCCACGGCCACCCGTGGCTGCAATCGACCGAGCTGGTTGCGCAGGACTGCAGCTGGGTGGCGGGCAGCGCGCCGGCGGCCGGCGCGATGGCCGCCAAGACCCGCTACCGCCAGCTTGACGCCGCCTGCGAATTGGGCGGCGCCACGGCGGCCCATTGCCAGCTGGCGTTTGCGCAAGCACAGTGGGCCGTCACGCCCGGCCAGTCGGCGGTGCTGTACCAGGGCGAGGTCTGCCTGGGCGGCGGCGTGATCGCGTCGAGCAACGTGCAGAACCTGCCGCCTCGCTGAAAAACGGCTCAATCAGGCTGCAGGTCTGGTTGCCGCATGGCGCGACAGGCGCTCGAACTCTTGCGTGTCATGGCTGCAAAAAACCTCGACCTGCGAAGCGTGATCGCGTCGCAGCTGGCGCAATCGTTGTTGATTGGCGAGCCTGGCCCGGCGGTCTTTCTCCATCATGGTCTGGTAAAAACGCAGCCCCGGTGTGCAACGCGGCTGAAGGAAGTCCATTTCCTGATGGTAGAAATAGGCGTCGCCCGCCTGCAGCAGCCATTTTGTGCCGTCGCGCACGGCCACGCCGGCATGGCCGAAGGTGTGGCCCGGCAAGGGAACCATCAGGATGTCGGAGGTCAGCCCGTGCAGGCGCCGCACCGACTCAAAGCCGAACCAGGCTCCAGCCAGGTCAGCCGAATACAGTTTCCAGCGCACCTGGCTGGACCATTGCTGGGGCCTGAAGCGCTGCCGGTCAAGCCAGGTTTTTTGCTGCATGGCGTATGCCTGCTCGGCCTGCATCAGATGAACCTGCGCATCGGGAAAATCATCGAGCCCGCCCGCGTGATCGAAGTCCAGGTGCGTCAGCACAATGTGGCGCACATCGCGGGCGGCGAACCCCAGCCGCTCGACCTGGCGCACCGCCGTCATGTCTTCACGAAAATCCGGGCTGAGCAAGGCCAGAAAAAAACCGCTCAAGCGCGCCTGCGGATTGCGAACGTCGCGAAGCCCCAGGCCGGTATCGACCAGCACCAGGCCGTCATCGGATTCAAGCAGCAGGCAATGACAGCACAGATGTCCACGGCGCAGGATCGAATGGGTTTTTCCATCCATCAGGCGCCCGCCCAAGGGGCAGGTGGAGATGCAATTCAAGTGATGAATGCGCATGGGAGGTGGGGTGTTGTTGACTTGACCGCTGCACAGTGCGGCAGGTCGTCAGCAAGGCTAGGCACGGGCATTTTCGGGCAGCGTCGGACAGAGGCGCTGCTGCTTGTAGTTGCCTGGGAATCTTCGATCCGCAGCGCCGGCCGTGTCCACGGGTGCGCACGCGCAGCGGGTCAAGCCAGGCCAAGCGCCGGCAAAAAAGCACGCCTGACTTCCGACGCCCCCAGCAAGCTGGGCTCGATCGTGCGGGTCATCCACGAGGGATTGCCCCGCAGGAAATGCGCGTGCAGGTCAACGAGTTCGCCATACCGGCGGGCCAGCGAGGCAATCACCTCATTGACGCGCCGGTGGTTGGCCCGGGCGGTGCTGGCGTCCACGCCCAGGAAGTTGCGGCTGTCGTCGCCGAAGGTGGGGTCGTAAACGTTGCCCAGCAGCACCGGCCGCACCGCAAGGCCGGCCAGGAATTTGTCAAGCGATGCGCCGAAGGCGCGCAGCCCCGGCCCTTTGTCCGCCGCCAGGCCTTGCAGCAGGTCGTTGCCGCCGACAGTCAACAGCGCAGCCGCATTTTTCGGGGGTTTGATGCCGCGCGCCTGGGCAGGCAAATTTGCGACAGTGGCGCCGTCAACCGCGCAATGCACCAGTCGCGCCCCGCCGCGGGACTTCAAATCCTTGCCGCGAAATTCGGAGAACAGCGCGTCGTCGTTGTGAACCAGAAGTTGCCCGGGGTGAACGCCCCGGTCGTTGTAGCGGGCACAGTCCAGAATCGAGTCGCCGAAGGTATAGAGCGCAAAGTCATCAGGCCCGCGCCCGGTTGCGTCCATGGCAGGCAACGGGGGAGCCAGCAAGAGCACGGGCATGGCAAGGGCGGTGCGTCGGGAAATGGCGGGAGGTGGTGTCACACGGGTTGCCTGCGAAGCAAAAAACCATTGGATCGGTCTGCCAGGAAATCAGGTTCGGTCCGCAGCGCCGAACGATGTAGGACATATCCACGCCATACAGATCCACGCCATTTTTGCGGGGTTACTGCTTCTTGCGGATTGAACCGTTCAAACACCCGGGCATGTACGCGCTGGGTTGTTGAAAGACCGACGGCTTTCCTTTCAAGTGGGCAGTCCCGTGCAGGAGCAGGGTGCTGGGCCGCATTGCAAGGAAAGCGCCTTCATGGCTTGCAGACTATCGTTTACAAAAAAAATCCAGCCTTGTATCGACCCTAGACCACTGCGCGCTTGCCATGGCGATGGCCAATCGCGCACGTTTTCATCGGAAAACAATTGGGGCAATTCAATTAATTGCCGAACAGCCAATGCGTGCGTCGAAGCCAGTCAACACGACGCACATGACAAAAAATCTGACCATGAACCAATCGACCGTTGCCAATGATGTTCTGGACGTGATCGTGGTGGGGGCCGGTCCGGCGGGCTTGAATGCCGCGCTGGTGCTGGGCCGATGCCGCAGAAACGTCCTGGTGTTCGACGATGCAAAGCCGCGCAATGCGGTGTCGCACGCCATGCATGGATTCTTGAGCCGCGACGGCTTCGCGCCGGCCCACTTGCGCGCCGTTGCGCGGCAGCAGCTGGCTGCTTATCCATCGGTCAGGATGGAGGACGTCCGCGTGATCGATGCCGTTCGCACAGACAGGGGGTTTTCGGTGACGACCCGCGATGGCCGCGACTTCCAGGCCCGCAAGCTTCTGCTGGCCGCTGGGGTGGTTGATGAATTGCCGCAGCAACCAGGCTTTCGCGAACTGTACGGAACCGGGGCCTTTCTCTGCCCGTATTGCGACGGCTGGGAAATGCGCGACCAGCCGCTGGCGGTGTACGGCCGTGGCGATGACAAAGGCGGCGGGATGGCTTTGGAGATGACGCTATGGAGCGCAGACACGGTGCTGTGCACCGATGGCCCCTCGCAGCTGACCGATGCGTGCCGCCAGCGCCTGGACCGCAACGGCATCACATTACGGGAAGAAAAAATCGTGTGCCTGGACATCCACAGCCGGGAGCCCTACCACGCCTCGTTCGACATCGTCTTTGAATCAGGGCCGCGCCTGCGCCGGGCGGGAATCTTTTTCAACACCGGCCGACACCAGTCCACCGACCTGGCTAGGCGACTTGGTTCCAACAGCTATGCCACCGAGGGCTGCACGGTGGACAACAAGCACCAGAAGACCGATGTGCCGGGCCTGTACATCGCGGGCGACGCTTCGCGTGATGTGCTTCAGGTCATTGTTGCAGCGGCCGAGGGCGCAGCAGCGGCCATCGGGATCAACGCCGCGCTGCTGCATGAGGATTTGGCCTGAGGGCGCCGGCTGGTGCAGGCTGCGTGGCCGCTGCGGTACTTGCCGTATGCGCGGGACCACGGATGCCAACTGCGCAAAAATCCGGAAATCCCGTCAATCCGCGTAAATCCCGGCCTTCTTGATCACCGGTCCCCACTTGGCAATCTCGGCTTCCAGGTGGGTTTTCAAGCCGGTGGCGTTGATCTTGTCCATCGGCGCCGGATCGGAACTCAGGTCCACCAGGCGCTGCTTGACCATCGGGTCCTGCATGGCGCCCTGCAGCGCGGCGGTCACCTTGTCGAGCACCGGCTGGGGCGTGCCCTTGGGCGCATACATGCCGTGCCAGACCTTGACCTCAAAGCCCTTCATGCCCTGCTCGTCGAGCGTGGGTACGTTGGGCAGCGCCGACAGCCGCTTGAGCGTGGTGACACCGAACACCTTGACTCGGCCGTCCTTGATCATCGGCACGGTCTGGGTGGTCTGGTCGCACAGCAGATCGACCTGTCCGCCAAGCAGGTCGTTCATGGCCGGGCCGGTGCCCTTGTAGGGAATGGTGTTGAGCTCCGCGCCCAGCTGGGTCATGAACAACAGGCCGCACAGGTGCGACACCGCGCCCAGGCCGGCATTGGCCAGCGTCACCTTGGTCGGGTTCGCCTTGATGTAGGCCTGCAGTTCCTTCAGGTTGTTGGCGGGGAAATCCTTGCGCGCCAACAGCGTCATGGGCACATCGACCACCTGGCCGATGTAATCGAAATCCTTCAGCGGATCAAACGCCAGCTTCTTGTAGAGCGCTGGCGCCGTCGCCATGCCCATGTGGTGAATGAAGATGGTGTAGCCATTGGGCGCGGCGCGCGCCACCTTGGTCGCGGCAATCGTGCCGCCAGCGCCCACCGCGTTTTCGACCAGCACCGTCTGCCCCAGCGACTTGCCCATGGGGATGGCGATCATGCGCGCCACCACGTCGGTCGGGCCGCCGGCCGCGAACGGCACGATCAGCGAGATGGGCCGGTCGGGAAACGGCGCCTGCGCGAACGCGGGCGCCGCAAGGCCGGCCGCAAGCGCAGCCGTCGAGCACATAAGCAAAGTCCTGAGTTTTAATTTCATCTTGTCTCCTGTT
>JAQGMZ010000166.1 GCA_028292045.1 Polaromonas sp.
TACCAGTATTCCTCACCGCAGACCTTCAGCCGGGTGGTGTTCCAGGAGGGGCGCCATTTCACCGACGGCGGCTGGTTCGCCAGCCTGACGGTGCAGGTGCGCCAGGCCGGGGCCTGGGTGAATGTGCCGGGTTTGGGCATCGCGCCGGCCTATCCGGGCGTGAACAACAATGTCGGCTACGAGACCTACACGCTGCAGTTCAGCCCGACCAGCGGCGACGCGATCCGCATCCACGGCGTGCCGGGCGGCAGCGCGGCCTTCGTCTCGGTGGCCGAGTTGCGGGTATACAGCCCTTGAAATGCCTGGGTCAATTCAGCGAACTCAGCGCAACCCCGCGCCGCCAGCCGCCTCGGCCCGCTGGATCAGTTCGATCTTGTAGCCGTCCGGGTCGGTCACGAAGGCAATCACTGTGCTGCCGCCCTTGACCGGGCCGGCTTCGCGGGTGACGTTGCCGCCGGCCGCCTTGATTTTTTCGCAGGCGGCGTAAGCGTCCGGCACGCCCAATGCAATATGGCCGTAGGCGTTGCCCATGTCGTAGCTTTCGGAGCCCCAGTTGTAGGTCAGCTCTATCTCGGCCTGGGCCGGATTGCCTTCGTAGCCCACAAAAGCCAGGCTGTATTTGTAGTCCGGATTTTCAGAGCGGCGCAGCAGCTGCATGCCCAGAACCTGGGTGTAGAAATCAATCGAGCGTTGAAGGTTGCCAACGCGAAGCATGGTGTGAAGTAGTCGCATCACCGGATTATGTAATGGGCCGGCCAGGTTTGCAGGTGCCATGGCACAGTGGCCGGGGGTGCATCCAGGCCCTGGCCGTAACCCGGTATGCTTTCAGAATATGTACGCGCATCATTTCGGCTTGACCCAGGACCCGTTTTCCATTGCGCCTGATCCGCGCTACCTGTTCATGAGCGAGCGCCATCGCGAAGCGCTGGCGCACCTGCTCTATGGCGTGGCGGGCCAGGACGGCACGGGCGGCGGCTTTGTGCTGCTCACCGGCGACATCGGCACCGGCAAAACCACCATCTGCCGCTGTTTCATGGAGCAGATACCCGCCGGCTGCCATGTCGCCTACATCTTCAACCCCAAGCTCACGGTCACCGAACTGCTGCAGTCGATCTGCGAGGAATTCGGCATACCGGTGGCCGCGGCCACCCAGCCCACGCTGAAGAACCACATCGATGCGCTGAACGCCTTTTTGCTGCAGAGCCACGCCGCCGGGCAAAGCAGCGTGCTGATCATCGACGAGGCGCAAAACCTCACGCCTGACGTGCTCGAGCAGCTGCGCCTGCTGACCAACCTGGAAACCAGCGAGCGCAAGCTGTTGCAGATCGTGCTGATCGGCCAGCCCGAACTGCGCGCCATGCTGGCCCGGCCCGAGATGGAGCAGCTGGCCCAGCGCGTGATCGCGCGCTTTCACCTCGACGCGCTGACAGAGGCCGAAAGTGCGCAGTACATCGGGCACCGCCTGGCGGTGGCGGGTTTCACCGGCCCGCTGCCTTTCGAGCCTTCTGTCCTCAAGCGCATCCACCGCCTCACGCGGGGTGTGCCGCGCCGCATCAACCTGCTGTGCGGGCGGGCGCTGCTGGGGGCCTGGGCCAACGGCCTGTTCCGGGCCAACCGGCAGGTCATCGACAAGGCAGCGGCCGAGGTGTTCGGCACCGGCGCCGGGCCTGCGCCGGTTGTGCGTGCGCGGCCAGCGGCCTATGCGGCAGGAGGCCTGGTCCTGGCCGGGGCCGCGCTGGCTGGCTTTTTGATGCTGAACCCGGGGCAACAGGCGGTGGCGCCATACCGGCCTGCTGCGCCCGCGGCGCAGGTCTCCCAGGCTGTCGCCCCGGCGCCTGCGCGGGCGCCAACGCCTGCCCAAGCACCTGATCAAACGCAGGCGGCTGCCCCGATCGCCGTGCGGGAAATCGAGGACCTGCTGCCGCAACTGCCCGGCGACATCAGCTTGGCCTGGAAGGCATTGGCGCCCGCCTGGAAACTGAGCCTGGCCGCCTCTGGCGATGAACCGTGCAAGGCCGCGGCCGCGCAACAGCTGCAGTGTTACCGCTCCGACAGCCTCACCGTGCCGCTGCTGCGCCAGCTCGACCGTCCCGGCATCCTGACGCTGCACCCCGGCAATGGCCCGCCGGTCTATGCCGTCATCGCCGGCCTGAACGACCAGAGCGCCACATTGCAGCTGGACGACAGCCTGCACAGCGTCAGGCTGGTGTCGCTGGGCCGTCTGTGGCGCGGGGAGTTCGCCACCTACTGGCGTCCGCCGCCGGGCTATGTTCCCGGCCTGCAGGCCGGCCCGGTGGTGCAGCAGCTTGCGAGTCAGCTGGCCCGGCTGGAAGGCAAGCCTGCGCTGCCCGGGTCCACCGCCCCGCCCGCAGTGCTGGACGCGGCCCTGAGGGCGCGCGTGCGGGCTTTTCAGCGCGCCCGGGGGCTCGATGCCGACGGGCAGCCCGGCCCCATGACCTTCATGCAGATCGACAGCGCCACGAACGCCGATGCGCCGCGCCTGCAGACCAATCCGCCCACAGCCCGGTAAATCCATGTCCTATATTCTTGACGCCCTGAAGCGGGCCGATGCCGAACGCGAACGCGGTGCCGTGCCCGGCCTGCATGCCCGCCAGGTTGCCGCAACGGCGGACCACGCGCCCTTCACCGCGCAGCGGCGCATTTGGCTGGCTGGCGCAGCCACCCTGGCACTGGCGGGCATTGCGGCGGCCCTGTGGGTCTGGCAAGCACCTGGCGATGCCGTGCGCGTAGCAGGGCTGGAGCCTGCCACGGCGCAGCCGCCAGCGCTGGTCCCATCGGCGCCACCGGCGCCACCAGCGCCGGTGGCGCCGGCCGCCATGGCATCGCCATCTGCACCGCAGCCCGCGCCAGCGGCGTCGCGCCCGGCCCCGTCAC
>JAQGMZ010000190.1 GCA_028292045.1 Polaromonas sp.
GTCCTTCTTGATTTTTTGCAGTGAAGGGTCGGCCGGTCGCCAATCGGCCACGGCGGCAGTTGCTATGAAAACAGTAGCTGACTGTGCCCTTATAGTAACCGCAGAGAGCATATTTGATGCCGATTTCACATCCACCCGGCTGACGCCGCGCGGCGTGGCCAGGCTGACCGGCCCGGCCACCAGCGTGACCAGTGCGCCGGCTTCACGCGCTGCCCGGGCCAGGGCAAAGCCCATCTTTCCGCTAGACAGGTTGGTGATGCCGCGCACCGGGTCGATCGCCTCGTAGGTCGGGCCGGCCGTGATCATCACCCGCTGGCCCTGAAGCACCTTGGGCGTGAAAAACGCAACCAGGTCCTCCAGCAGTTCGCCCGGCTCCAGCATGCGGCCGTCGCCGGTTTCGCCGCAGGCCTGAAAGCCGGTGCCCACGCCCAGCACCACGGCGCCGTCCGCTTGCAGCTGCGCCAGGTTGCGCTGCGTGGCCGGGTGCGCATACATTTCCCGGTTCATGGCTGGCGCCACCAGCAGCGGCACCCGGTCCACCGGGCGGGCCAGGCACAGCAGGCTCAGCAGTTCATCGGCCCGGCCCTGCACAAGCCGGGCGATGAAGTCGGCGCTGCAGGGTGCAATCAGCAGCGCATCGGCCTCGCGCGACAGGTTGATGTGCGCCATGCCGTTGGGTTCGCGGTCGTCCCACTGGCTGGTGGCCACCTGCCGGCCGCTGAGCGCCTGCATCGTGACCGGGGTGATGAACTGCGCGGCGGCCTCCGTCATCACCACCTGCACGGTGGCGCCGGCCTTGACCAGCAACCGGCACAGTTCAGCCGACTTGTAGCAGGCGATGCCGCCCGACAGGCCCAGCACGATGTGTTTTCCGGCCAGGTCGGCGGCGTCAACGCCCGGCTCGTTTGCAGGATGGTTCATGGCAGGCAATGTAGCAGCTAAGCACGACCGGCCCGTCATGGCCGGCTGGGGGCTTTGTCTGACACCCTGGCGTTGCGGCTGCTTTCATTTTGCAAGATTTGGCCCTTCTAGCATGGAAAATTTCCGACCCATCCAGATCCACCCAGCCCACAAGGAACCCGCCATGGCTGACAGCCCCCCAACCGCTGCGCTGAACGGTCCGTCGCAGCACACCATCGCCGTGCGCGTCAACCGCATCAGCCATGAGTTGCAGGTAGAGTCCTGGGTCAGCCTGCTCGACCTGCTGCGCGACAAGCTGCAGCTGACTGGCACGAAAAAGGGCTGCGACCACGGCCAGTGCGGCGCCTGCACGGTGCTGGTGGGCGGCCGCCGCATCAATGCCTGCCTGAGCCTGGCGGTCATGCACGATGGAAGCGAGATCACGACCGTCGAGGGCCTGGCCAACCTGGTGACGGGCCCGGAGCTGCATCCGCTGCAACAGGCGTTTATCGACCACGACGCCTTGCAGTGTGGCTATTGCACGCCGGGGCAGCTGTGTTCGGCGGTAAGCCTGATCAGCGAAGGCCAGGCCCGCACCGTTGGCGACATCCGCGAACTGATGAGCGGCAACCTTTGCCGCTGCGGCGCCTATCCGCAAATCGTGCAGGCGGTCAGGCAGGTGGCGATGGCCGGCGCCCAGGCAAAGGCATCACGCACGGCCCGCAAGCCCGCCGCCATCAAGCCGGTGGCGGCATGATCGGTTTTGCCTACTTTGCAACCCGCACGGTCGAGGCGGCGCTGGCCCGGCTGGGGCCGGACCCCGGTCCGGCTAACGCTGCAGGTTCTGGCAAATTCATTGCGGGCGGCACCAACCTGATCGACCTGATGAAGGAAAACGTGATGCGGCCGGCGCGGCTGGTCGACATCAACCCTCTTGGGCTGAACAGCATCGAGGCCACGCCCGATGGCGGGCTGCGCCTGGGCGCGCTGGTGCGCAATGCCGACACGGCCTATCACCCCCTGGTGCGCGCGGGCTACCCGCTGTTGAGCGCGGCCATCCTGGCGGGCGCTTCGCCGCAGATCCGCAACATGGCCAGCAATGGCGGCAACCTGCTGCAGCGCACCCGTTGCTATTATTTTTACGATACCGCCGCGCCGTGCAACAAGCGCGAGCCGGGCAGCGGCTGTCCGGCGGCGAAGGGGTTGGCGCGACAGCATGCGATCCTGGGGGCGAGCAGCCAGTGGGACATGTGCGTCGCCCTCAGGGTGCTTGACGCGGTGGTGCGGGTGCAGTCGCCGCGCGGCAGCCGCGACATTCCCTTTGCCGAATTTCACCGCCTGCCCGGCGCCCGCCCCGAAGCGGACACCACGCTGGCGCATGACGAGCTGATCACGCACATCGAACTGCCGCCGGCGGCGCATTTCTCAGCGCATTCGGCGTACCTCAAATTGCGTGACCGGGCTTCGTATGCGTTTGCGCTGGTCTCGGTGGCCGCCCTGCTGGACATTGGCGGCGACGGACGGGTGCAGGCAGCGCGCATTGCCCTGGGCGGCGTGGCGCACAAGCCCTGGCGCGACCTGGAAGCCGAGGCGCTGCTGGTGGGCCAACCTGCCCATTCCACCCATTTCGAGCAAGCCGCCAAGCGGCTGCTGCAGGGTGCCGAGTCCCATGGCCGCGGGCCGGGCAGCAATGCCTTCAAGATTCCGATGGCGCGGCGCGCCGTGGTGCGTGCGCTGGTAATGGCGGCGCAGGGAACCATGGCCTGCGCCGGGGAAAGCCGGAACCCGGAGGTTCGGCCATGAATGCGGCCTACCGGGACATTCAACCGGTGGCGGAGCCAGGCACCGGCCTGGTGGCTAGGGGCGATCCGGTTTCGCGCATCGACGGTGTGGCCAAGGTGACCGGGCAGGCGCGCTATGCGGCCGAACATCTCACCGCCGACATGGCGCACGGCGTGGTTGTCAACAGCTCGATCGCCAAGGGCCGCATCGCCGGCCTGCATCTGGACGAGGCGCGCGCCGTGCCCGGGGTGCTCGACATCTTGTCGCACCTGAACCGGCCCGCCATGCGCAAGCTGGACCTGTTCTACAAAGACATGACAGCGCCCGCAGGCTCGTCCTTCAAGCCTTTTCATGGCGACAGCGTGTTCTACAGCGGCCAGCCGGTGGCCCTGGTGCTGGCCGAAACCTTTGGGGCAGCGCGGCATGCCGCTTCGCTGGTCAGGATTTCCTATGCCGAGGAGCCCCACCAGACCAGTCTGCTCGACAACCTGTTTCGCACCCACAAGCCCAGCCGGCTCAAGGCAGGCTTTTCGCCGCCGCCCAAGCCGACGGGCGATGCCGATGCCGCATTTGCGGCCGCGCCGGTCAAGGTGCAGGCTGATTTTTACAGCGGCGTTGAACACCACAACCCGATGGAAATGCACGCCAGCACCGTGATCCGGTCTGCGGACGGCCACCTGACGATCTACGACAAAACCCAGGGTTCGCAAAACAGCCGCTGGCTGGTGTCGCAGGCGTTTGGCCTGGGCAGGGACAAGGTGACCGTGAAAAATCCGTTTGTCGGCGGCGCCTTCGGTTCGGGCCTGCGGCCGCAGTACCAGCTGATTTTGGCGGTGATGGGCGCCTTGCTGCTCAAGCGCTCGGTGCGCGTGGTCTTGAGCCGCCAGCAGATGTTCACTTTTGGCCACCGGCCCGAAACCTGGCAGCGCATCAAGCTGGCGGCCGACAGCGACGGCACGCTGAAAGCCGTGGTGCATGAAGCCATTGCCGAGACTTCCCGCAATGAAGACTATGTCGAGGTGGTTGTCAACTGGTCGGGCCAGCTGTACCGGTGCAACAACGTGCGGCTCGACTACAAGCTGGTCGCGCTCGACCACTACAGCCCCATCGACATGCGCGCCCCCGGTGCGGCGCACGGCGTGCATGCGCTGGAAGTGGCGATGGACGAGCTGTCGTATGCGCTGGGCATGGACCCGCTGGCCCTGCGGCTGAAAAACTATGCAGAGCGCGACGCTGTGCGGAACCTGCACTACTCCACCAAGGAACTGCGCGCCTGCTATGCGCAGGGCGCGCACAGGTTTGGCTGGGCCGGGCGCAATCCGGAACCCCGCGCCAGGCGGGAAGGCAGCGAACTGATCGGCTGGGGCATGGCCACGGGCGTCTGGGACGCGCTGCAGATGCCGGCCCGGGCGCAGGCCGTGCTGCATGCGGACGGCCGGCTGCAAATAAGCAGTGCGGCCACCGACATCGGCACCGGCACGTACACCGTGATGAGCCTGATTGCCGCGGCCGCCATGGGCCTGCCACTCGAAAAAGTGACATTTCAGCTGGGCGACTCGACACTGCCTTTCGCGCCTGTCGAAGGCGGCTCCTCGCATGTGGCCACGGTCGGTTCGGCGGTCGAGGGGGTCTGTGAAAAACTGCAGAAAAGGCTCTGGAAGCTCGCCAGGGCCATGCCGGACTCACCGTTTCAGGTCAGCCCTTTTTCCGAGGTGGAGTTTGTCAACGGCTGCCTGCAACTCGTCAAGATGCCGCTGTCGGCCGTGCCTTTCAGCGCCATTTTGGCGGCAGCCCGCCAGACCCGCATCGAAGAAAAATTCCTGATGCTGCCCCAGGTGCTCGAACAGAAAAACTATGCCCGCGCCACCCATTCGGCGGTGTTCTGCGAAGCGCGGGTGGACGAGGCTTTCGGCACGGTGCGGGTCACCCGGGTTGTCAGCGCGGTGGCTGCCGGGCGCATCATCAGCGCCAAGACGGCACGCAGCCAGATCGTGGGCGGCGTGGTCTGGGGCATCAGCCAGGCGCTGCATGAGGAAACCCACGCCGACCATGCGCTGGGCCGCTTCATGAACCATAACCTGGCCGAATACCATGTGGCCGTGAATGCCGACATCCACGACATTGACGTGATTTTTGTCGAAGAGGACGACCGCATCGTCAGCCGCCTGGGCGCCAAGGGCGTGGGCGAAATCGGCATGGTCGGTGTTGCGGCGGCGGTTTGCAACGCCATCTACCATGCCACCGGCCGGCGCGTTCGCAGCACGCCGATGACGCCCGACAAGGTCATGGCGCCGGATTGAATTTTTGCTCCGGGCAGCCACAAACCCTTCGTTTTCTTGCAAATCAATAGCCGACCACGCGCGCCGTGCAGCCGGCGCCCGGCCCATGCACCGGGTCAAACCGTGTCCGGCCGGCAGCTCGCTGGCCAGGGGCGCCGCCGTCTTTGCTGGACAGCCAACCCCTATAATCTCCGTTTACCACCTCAACGAACTTGCAGGTTCGTACATGGAATGACCAAATTTGTCTTCGTTACCGGCGGTGTGGTGTCTTCCCTGGGCAAGGGAATCGCCTCGGCGTCGCTGGCTGCGCTCCTTGAATCTCGCGGCCTCAAGGTCACCCTCATCAAGCTCGACCCCTACATCAATGTGGACCCGGGCACGATGTCGCCCCTACAGCACGGCGAGGTTTTCGTGACCGAAGACGGCGCCGAAACCGACCTGGACCTGGGCCATTACGAGCGTTTCATCGAAACCCGGATGCGCAAGGCCAACAATTTCACCACCGGCCAGATCTACCAGAGCGTGCTCGACAAGGAGCGCCGCGGCGACTACCTGGGAAAGACGGTGCAGGTCATTCCGCACATCACCAACGAAATCCAGGACTTCATCAAGCGCGGCGCCCGCTATGACATGCCGGACGCGGTCGATGTCGCGATTGTCGAGATCGGCGGCACCGTGGGCGACATCGAGTCCCTGCCCTTTCTGGAGGCGGTTCGCCAGATGAGCCTGCGCATGGGGCCGAACAACACCGCTTTCGTGCACCTGAGCTACGTGCCCTGGATCGCCGCCGCCGGCGAGCTCAAGACCAAGCCCACCCAGCACACCGCCAAGCAACTGCGCGAAATCGGCATCCAGGCCGACGTGCTGCTGTGCCGCGCCGACCGGCGCATTCCCAATGAAGAGCGCGACAAGATTTCGCTGTTTTCCAACGTTCCCGAATGGGGCGTCATTTCCATGTGGGACGTCGACATCATCTACAAGGTGCCGCGCATGCTGCACGAGCAGGGCCTTGACGGCCTGATCTGCGACAAGCTGCGCCTGAACACGCCGCCGGCCAACCTCAAGCGCTGGGACGACCTGGTGTATGAAACCCAGCATCCCAAGACAGAAGTCAACATTGCCATGGTGGGCAAGTACGTGGACCTGAGCGACAGCTACAAGTCGCTCAACGAAGCGCTGCGCCATGCCGGCATGAAAAACCATGCCAAGGTGCGCATCACCTACCTGGACTCGGAAACCCTGACGCCTCAGACCGTGTCGTCCCTGGCAGCGTTCGACGGCATTCTGGTGCCCGGCGGCTTTGGCGTGCGCGGCGTGGAAGGCAAGATCTGCGCTGCCCGCTTCGCCCGTGAAAACAAGATTCCCTACCTGGGCATCTGCCTGGGCATGCAGGTCGCGACGATCGAATTCGCCCGCCATGTGGCTGGCCTGAAAGACGCCAACAGCACCGAGTTCGACCCACTGACGCCGCACCCGGTCATTGCGCTGATTGCCGAGTGGAAAGACGCCGACGGCACCATCAAGACGCGCCATGCCAAGTCCGACCTGGGCGGCACCATGCGGCTGGGCGCGCAAAGCTCCGACGTGGCGCCGAACAGCCTGGCGCACCAGATCTACGGCGACGTGGTGTCCGAGCGCCACCGCCACCGCTATGAAGCCAATGTCAACTACCTGGACACGCTGCGCAAATCGGGCCTGGTCATCTCCGCGCTCACGCAGCGCGAGCACCTGACTGAGATCGTCGAGTTGCCCCAGGCGGTCCATCCTTGGTTCGTCGGCGTGCAGTTCCACCCCGAGTTCAAGTCCACCCCGTGGAACGGCCATCCGCTGTTCAATGCTTACATTGCCGCGACGCTGGAACAGCGCAGCGCCGCCAGCCTGACGGCCAGGGCCGAACTTCCCACTCCCTTGAAAGTCGTGGGCGCAACATGAAACTTTGTGGATTCGACATCGGTCTGGACCAGCCCTTCTTTCTGATTGCCGGGCCCTGCGTGGTCGAGTCCGAACAACTGCAGATGGACACGGCCGGCACGCTGAAGGAAATCACCGCCGCCCTGGGCATTCCTTTTATTTTCAAGTCCAGCTACGACAAGGCCAACCGCTCCAGCGGCACCAGCTTTCGCGGCCCGGGCCGGGACAAGGGGCTTGAAATCTTGGCCAAGGTCAAGCGCGAACTGAACCTGTCCATCCTGACCGACGTGCATTCCGAAGCCGACATTGCCGACGTGTCCGCCGTGGTCGATGTGCTGCAGACGCCGGCCTTCCTGTGCCGCCAGACCGATTTCATCCATGCGGTGGCGCAGTCGGGCAAGCCGGTCAACATCAAGAAAGGCCAGTTCCTCGCGCCCGGCGACATGAAAAACGTCATTGACAAGGCACGCGCCGCAGCCAGCGGGAAAGGCCTGGACCCGGACCGCTTCATGGCCTGCGAGCGCGGCGCCAGCTTTGGCTACAACAACCTGGTGTCCGACATGCGCAGCCTGGCGATCATGCGCGAAACGCAGGCGCCGGTGGTGTTCGACGCCACCCACTCGGTGCAGCTGCCCGGCGGCAACGGCACCAGCAGCGGCGGCCAGCGCGAAATGGTGCCGGTACTGGCGCGCGCAGCCGTGGCGGTCGGCATTGCCGGCCTGTTCATGGAAACCCATCCCGACCCGGCCAATGCCATGAGCGACGGCCCCAACGCCGTGCCCCTGAAGCACATGAAGGCGTTGCTGGAAACCCTGCTTGCGCTGGACCGGGTGACCAAGAAAAATGGTTACCTTGAAAATAATTTTGGTCTGTAGTTTTAATCTTTAATTGAAAGTCGAAAAATGAGCGCAATTGTTGATATTGTCGGCCGCGAAATTCTCGACAGCCGGGGCAACCCGACGGTTGAATGCGACGTGCTGCTGGAGTCCGGCGTCATGGGCCGGGCCGCCGTGCCGTCGGGCGCCTCCACCGGTTCGCGCGAGGCCATCGAGCTGCGCGATGGCGACAAGTCGCGCTACCTGGGCAAGGGCGTGCTGAAGGCGGTCGGTTATATCAACAATGAAATCTCCGAAGCCGTGCTGGGCCTGGACGCCAGCGAACAGGCCTTTCTGGACCGCACCCTGATCGACCTGGACGGCACCGAGAACAAGTCCCGCCTGGGCGCCAACGCCATGCTGGCCGTCAGCATGGCCGTGGCCCGGGCCGCCGCGGAAGAGTCCGGCCTGCCGCTGTACCGCTACTTTGGCGGCATGGCGGCGGTGCAGATGCCGGTGCCGATGATGAACGTCATCAACGGCGGCGAGCATGCCAACAACAACCTGGACCTGCAGGAACTGATGATCATCCCGATCGGCGCACCAAGCTTTCGCGAAGCCCTTCGCTACGGCGCCGAGGTGTTCCACGCATTGAAAAAAATCCTGCACGACAAGGGCATCAG
>JAQGMZ010000204.1 GCA_028292045.1 Polaromonas sp.
TGGGCGAAACCGCCTGCACCGGCCTGCACGGCGCGAACCGGCTGGCCAGCAATTCGCTGCTCGAATGCATGGTGTTCGCCCGCGCCGCCGCCCAGGCCATTGCCGCCGCGCCCGCCCTGGCGGTGCCAGAGGTGCCGCGCTGGGACGACAGCCGCGTGACCGACGCCGACGAATGCGTGGTGATCTCGCACAACTGGGACGAGCTGCGCCGCTTCATGTGGGACTACGTGGGCATTGTGCGCACCAACAAGCGGCTGGACCGCGCCGCGCACCGCATTACGCTGCTGCAGGCTGAAATCAACGAGTTCTACGCGCACTTTCATGTCACCCGCGACCTGCTGGAGCTGCGCAACCTGGTGCAGGTGGCCGAACTCATCGTGCGCTCGGCCCAGCTGCGCCGCGAAAGCCGGGGCCTGCATTTCAGCCGCGACTACCCTGAACTCGCCGCGCCGGCAGCGCCCACGATTTTGGTGCCGCCAGTAACCTGAAGTTTCTGCTTGCACACAAGTCCCGCATGTAAACAGCTGTGTATTCAATAGCAAAACCTTGACAACCGCCGCTGCCGGCAAACGCCTGGCCTGCCCCGTTTGCCTGCGGCCGCAAAGCGCCTGCCTCTGCCGTTGGGTCGCTCCGGTCGCGCATCCGGTTGAAGTGCTGATCCTGCAGCACCCGCTGGAGGCCGGCAACCCCAAGGGCAGCGCGCGGCTGCTGCACCTGAGCCTGCCGCGCAGCCGGATGGCAACGGGCGAGGCGTTCGACCCGCAACGCCTCGCCAGCTTGCTGACCGGGCCCTGGGGTTCCGCGCATGCAGCAGGCAGCTTGAAACAACCCATCCTGCTCTACCCGGACACGCCCTGCGCCCAAGCGCCAAGCCAGGCAGCGGCGGCATTTCCAGCGCCCGTCAGCCTGCAGCAACCTGTCCGCCTGCGGCTGGTCGTTCTGGACGGCACTTGGCGCAAAAGCCTGAAAATGCTTCACGGCAACCCGCTGCTGCAGCAACTCCCGCGAATGGCGTTGCGGGAGTTGCCCGCCTCGCATTACCTGATCCGGCGGGCGCACCGGCCCGACCAGCTTTCCACGCTGGAAGCCACTTGCGCCGCGCTGGCGCAACTGCAGGGCCCGGCCGAGCCGTTTTTGCCCTTGCTGGCGGCTTTCGACAGCTTCGTGGCCTGGCAGATGGGTCTGCAGACCCCGGGGAAAACCGGCGGCGACTAAACCTCCGCTGTCTGGGCAAATTGAGGTAAATCGCGGAGTTTCCTTTTGATACGGACGCTTTTTGCTATTTTTTATAGAGCAAAAAACAAGCACGCTTCATTTCCTGGTTCATTCGTTAAAAACGACGACCGGGACCGATGCCATGGCAGCGCAAGTCATAAAGCAGTCTCTGGCCATTTCAGAATAAAACAAAAAAGGCTGCTTTTTTACTTGTCAATAGTCCATTTATGAGCTTTCGTTAGTCCGTTCTCGAGATTGACGACTTTTACCCTTTTGGCAAACACTTGTGGCACTTCACAAATCTTCACCAATTGGCTTAAAACGCAATGCTTTCACCAGAAATTCGACCTTGCAACCCGTGCGCTTCCCATCGGCAATCACTGCGCTTGGTAACGACCCGCATGGCACCGCAGCCTGGTTTTCATCACATCCACCCATGAGGCCCGAAAAGATGAAACCCAACATTGTTTTTCTGGTGATGTCCGCGGTCAACAAGCCAGAAACGGTTGACCAGCTGGCCTATGCGCTGGCCCCCCACACGGTGCTGGTCCACCATGATTTTTCCCAGACGCCGGATTTTCCGCTGACTGCGCCGAACGTCAGGTTCGTGCCGAAACCGAAACGCACCGGCTGGGCCGTGTTTGGGTTTGTCGATGGCATTTTCCATGCGATGAACTATGCGCTGGCCAATCTCGATTTTGACTACCTCCAGCTCTTGAGCCCCCTGTGTCTCCCGATCAAGCCCATCGAGGCCTTTGAAGCGCATATTTCCGGCCGGGAAGAAGCGCATTTCGACTGCATTGACCTGTTTGCCGACCAGGACGCGCTGATGTCCGTCGGCTTCAGGGCCTTCACGCCTGAAAAATCATTGCGCCATCGAATCGTCAGGCGCCTGGGCGATGCCTACTTTGGCGCCTCCAGCGGCAGGCGCGACGAGGCCGGCATCTGGCTGCGCAGCGGCAGCAGCAAGAACCTGCTGGCCTGGCTGGCGCTGTGCACCTTCAAGGCGCTTCGCCGGCCTTCGATCGGGCGGCACATCTTCACCGAGGAATTTCGTCCCTACTATGGTTCGGTGTGGTTCGGCGCCAGCCGCCATGTCGTCACGGCCATGCTGGAAAAATTCGCCTCCCCGGGCGTGCGCGACTATTTCAGCCGCCTTTGCATTGCCGACGAGTTTCTGATTCCCACGCTGCTGATGCATGTCGCGCCCGCAAAAGGCCCTATCAACCATTTCATCCAGAAATTCGAACACGCGCACCCGGGAAAGATCGAGGAAAAGGACGTGGAGCGGCTCAAGGCGTCGCCCGCTTTCTTCGCCCGCAAGTTTCCCGACGATCCGGACGCGCAAATTCGCCATCAGGTGCTCGCGGACCTGGTGGGCGCCACCTTGCCGGCCAGCCGGCCGCCCGTGGCATCGGCCAAAGCGCAGAACAGCGACTTTCAGGCCATCGCCAATCCGGCGGGTTGCGCTGCTCCGGCGGCCAGCGACATGCCGTCGGACAGCAATTTTTTAGCAGGGCTTTTCGGCCAGGGCAAGGTTGCGCAGTAGAGGCTTGGGTGCCGCTTGCGTTTTTAACAACATCAAAAAGGGAATTCAACATGCAGGTAATGATTCTGGCCGGTGGGCTGGGAACGCGCATCAGCGAGGAAAGCGCCATACGGCCCAAGCCCATGGTCGAAATCGGCGGCAGGCCGATCATCTGGCACATCATGAAGATGTACATGGCCCACGGCCTGAACGACTTCGTGATCTGCTGCGGCTACAAAGGCCACCTGATCAAGCAGTTTTTCCGCGACTACGCCATGGACGGGGCGGACATCAGCTTTGACATGCGCGACAGCACGACCACCATGCTGCGGACCTCGACCGAGCCGTGGAAGGTCACGCTGGTCGATACCGGGCTGGACACGATGACCGGCGGCCGCATCCGCCGGGCGGCGCGCTACCTGAACGATGGGCCGTTTTGCTGCACCTACGGCGACGGCGTGAGCGACGTGGACATCACGAAACTGCTGGCCTTCCACAAGGCGCAGGGTGTGCTGGCCACGGTCACGGCGGTGCAGCCGCCCGGCCGTTTCGGCGCCTTCAACCTGCATGCGGACAACGCGCTGGTGCCCAGCTTCAAGGAAAAACCGGGCGGTGACGGCGCCTGGATCAATGGCGGCTTTTTCGTACTGGACCGCACCGTGGTCGAGCTGATCGAGGGCGACGACACGGTCTGGGAGCGCGACCCCATGGAGCACCTGACCGCCAGCCAGCAGATGGCCGCCTTCCGCCATGAAGGTTTCTGGCAGCCGATGGACACGCTGCGCGACAAGCAAACCCTTGAATCGCTCTGGAGTTCAAACAAGGCGCCCTGGAAAACCTGGTAGGCGCCCATCAATCCGTTTTTTATTTCACCCTGTTTTTTCAAGGCAACCCATGATTTTTACCAAGACGGCGCTGCCCGGAGCGACCATAGTCGATATGGAGCGGCGCGAGGATGCGCGCGGATACTTTGGCCGCACCTACTGCGAGCGCGAATTCGAAGCCAACGGCCTGCCCACCCGCATGGTCCAGACCAACATGTCGCTGACGCGCAAAGCCGGCACCCTGCGCGGCATGCACTACCAGCTGGCGCCCCATGCCGAGGACAAGCTGGTGCGCTGCGTGCAGGGCGCGATCTGGGATGCAATTGTCGACATCCGGCCCGAGTCGCCCACCTTTTGCCAGTGGGTCGGGGTTGAGCTGAGCGAAGCCAACGGCCGCATGCTGCTGGTGCCCAAGGGCTTTGCGCACGGTTTTGTGACCCTCACGGACGATGCGGCCGTCACCTACCAGGTGTCGGCTTTCTACACGCCGCAGGCCGAGCGCGGCGCCCGCCACGACGATCCGGCATTCGCCGTCAAATGGCCCGTTCCGGTGCTAGACATGTCCGACAAGGACCGCGCCTGGCCCTTCTTTGCAGCAGAAGGGGTGGCGGCATGATGATCATTGACACCGCCCTCAAGCTCCGGGCAGACGCAGGGCGGCCGATCCGGGTCGGACTGATTGGCGCCGGTTTCATGGCGCGCGGCGTGGCGCTGCAGATTGCCCTGTCGGTGCCGGGCATGCGCGTAGCCGTCATCGCCAACCGCACCCTGGAAGGCGCCAGGCGCGCCTACCGGGAAGCCGACGTCACCGGCGTCCGGGTGGTCGACACCCTGGCCCAGCTGGAGCAGGCCATCGAGTCAGGCGTGCCCGCCATCACCGAAGACGCCTTCCTGGTGTGCCGCGCTGCGGGCATTGACGCGATCATCGAGGTCACCGGCACCATCGACCATGCCGCCCGGGTGACCCTGGAGGCGATTGCCCACCACAAGCACGTGGTGCTGATGAATGCCGAGGTCGACGGCACGATCGGCCCGATCCTCAAGACCTATGCCGACCGCGCCGGCGTGGTGCTGACCACCGCCGACGGCGACCAGCCGGGCGTGATGATGAACCTGTACCGCTTTGTTCGCGGCATGGGCGTCAAGCCGGTGATGTGCGGCAACATCAAGGGCCTGCACGACCCCTACCGCAACCCGACGACGCAGGAAGGCTTTGCGCGCCAGTGGGGGCAAAACCCGGCCATGGTCACCTCGTTCGCCGACGGCACCAAGATTTCGTTTGAAAACGCCATTGTGGCCAACGGCACCGGCATGCGGGTCGGCAAGCGCGGCATGTTCGGCCCCACCGTGCCATCGGGCACGCCGATCCAGGAAGTGGGCGACCACTACCCGCTCGAAGCCATGATCGAAGGGCCGGGCATTGTGGACTATGTGGTCGGCGCCATGCCGGGCCCGGGCGTGTTTGTGCTGGGCACGCACGACCATCCGCAGCAAAACCACTACCTGTCGCTCTACAAGCTGGGCAACGGGCCGCTCTACTGCTTCTACACGCCCTACCACCTGTGCCATTTCGAGGTGCCCAACACCGTGGCGCGCGCCGTGCTGTTCCAAGACGCAGCGCTGTCCCCGCTGGGCGCGCCGCTCGTCGAGGTGCTGGCCACCGCCAAGATCGACCTGAAGGCCGGCGAGGTGATCGATGGCCTGGGCGGCTACATGACCTACGGGCTGGCGGAAAACGCCGGCACCGCCCGCGCGGAAAACCTGTTGCCCATCGGCCTGGCCGAGGGCTGCACCTTGAAGCGGGCCGTTGCCAAGGACGCCTTGCTGACCTTCGACGATGTCGAGCTGCCGCCGGGCCGGATGTGCGACCAGCTCTGGCAAGAACAGCTTGCCCGCTTTTTTCCCGAATATTCACCGGCCTCTTCCACATTTCCCTCAGGAGTCAAATAAATGAAACTGCTCGTCACTGGCGTCGAAGGCTACATCGGCTGCCTGCTTGCCCCCTTTCTTCAGGCACGCGGCCACGAAATCGTCGGCCTGGACACCGGCTACTACCGCGACGGCTGGCTGTTCAGCGACAGCCAGCTGGTGCCCGGATTTCCGCGCACCCTGAACCGCGACATCCGCAACATCCAGCCCGAAGACCTGGAGGGCGTTGACGCCGTCGTTCACCTGGCCGAGCTGTCGAACGACCCGCTGGGCGAGAACGTGCCGGAACTGACCTTCCAGATAAACCACCAGGCTTCCGTCCGGCTGGCCGAACTGGCCAAGGCGGCCGGCGCCAAGCGCTTTGTCTACACCTCGTCGTGCAGCGTCTATGGCGTGGCCAACGGCGACCAGCCCATGACCGAGGAATCGCCCACGAATCCGCAGACCGCGTACGCCAAGTGCAAGACGCTCGTCGAGCGCGACGTGATGGCCATGGCGTCAAGCGACTTCTCGCCTACTTTCCTGCGCAACGCGACGGCCTACGGCGCATCGCCCCGCATGCGCTTTGACATCGTGCTGAACAACCTGTGCGGCATAGCCGCCACCGCCGGCAAGATTGCCATGACCAGCGACGGCACGCCCTGGCGGCCGCTGGTGCATGTGCTGGACATCTGCCAGGCAGTGGCCAGCGTGCTGGAAGCGCCGCAGGACGCCGTGCACAACGAGATCTTCAACGTCGGCCATGACGAAGACAACTACCAGGTGCGCGAAATCGCCCAGATCGTGGCCGACGTGTACCCCGGCTGCGAGTTGAGCTTTGGCGATTCAGGCGCCGACAACCGCAGCTACCGGGTCAGCTTTGCCAAGATCCATGAAAAGCTGCACGGCTTTCATTGCGCCTGGGATGCGCGCAAGGGCGCGCAGCAACTGCATGACATTTATGCGCGCATCGGCATTGACGCGCAAACCTTCAATGCCCGGCCGTTCACCCGCCTCAAGCAGCTCAAGTACCTGAGCGCGTCCGGGCAGATCGACGACCGGTTTTTCTGGAAGTATTGAGCGCGCAGCCCCGACTGTGAAGTCCAGGGTCGGGGCACGGTATTCGACCCAGACCCCGAATTAATCCCTTCTCGCCTGGGAGAAGGTCGGGATGAGGGCCTGTGGGTGTGGAAACCGCACGCCTGCACCGGACCAACTGAGCCGTGGATAACGGGCAGCGATGGTTTTGTTGAATCAGGGTGCTGCAGACCGCGCTGGGTCTGAATCCAAGGTTTCCAGCCATCTGGCGCGTCTGGGCGGAAATGTCAACGCTGCCGTTGCCGCTCGAGAACTCCAGCGTGTGCACGCCAGGCATTGACCCGGCGGCGTCGAAACGTTTCTCAACCGCTTCAACGCGATGATGGCGCACCGGCTCGCCTGGCAAGCCTCTGCCTTCCCAGGCGCGCCAGTCAGGGGGTTAGTTCATTAAGGGCGTTTGGACAAGTTTCCACATCGGCGCGAGATGACCAAGTCAGGCCCTGCAGAAAGCAGTGGAAAAAAGAGCTGCACGTGCCCTATCTGTAAGCGCCACGGCTCGACAAGCCCAAGAACCAAGCTCAGACGACCTCCGCCCCAATCCATCCCCGCAAGCTGTTCAAGAACGCCCAGCCCTGCACGCGCGGCACATCCTCCAGGCGCACCACTGCCTCAACCACCCGGCCTTCGCGCAGCGCCAGCGCCCGCCCGATGCCGGGCAACAGGCCGCAGGCCAGCGGCGGCGTGACCCAACGGCCGCCGATCAGCATCGCTAGGTTGCCTCGGGTGCATTCGGTGATGTGGCCTTCTGCGTTCCAGAGCACGGTGTCGAAAACGCCGGGAACCTCGGGCGTGAAGGCGTCGTAGTGGGCGCGGCGCGTGGTCTTGAAGCGCACGAACTCGCCGTGGGCTTCCAGCAACGGGCGGTCGGCCAGTTGCAGGCGAACATTGGCCGGCGATGCGTCCATGGCGAAGGCTTCAGCGCGTGGCCGACCCTGCGCATCGAGCAGCAGGCGCACGCGCCACAGGCCTTGCGCCTGCGCCTGGGCTGTCTCGTGCAGACAGCGTTCGACCCGCGCCGCATCCCATGCGTAGCCGAAATGCGCGGCGGTGCCGGCCAGACGCTCAAGGTGCCCGGCGGCATGGCGCAACCGGCCATCGTCCAGCGCCAGGGTTTCCAGCAAATCGAAAGGCTGGCTGGCACGGTCGAGGAACTTGCGCTTGTTCAGCCATTCCTGCCATTCGGCATCGGGTTGCGCGTCTGCGGTGATGCCGCTGCCGATGCCGCAGCGCAGCGCGCCGCCGCGCACGGCGACGGTGCGAATCGGCACGTTGAAGGTGGCGCGAAAGCCCTGGCCGGACGCGTCTGGCCGGACCACGCCAATGGCGCCGCAGTACACGCCGCGCGGCGCGGCTTCCAGGTTGCGGATCATCTGCATGGCGCGCACCTTGGGCGCGCCGGTGACCGAGCCGCAGGGGAACAGCGCGCCGAACACGTCGGCCAGCGACGTGCCGGCGCGGGTGCGGGCGCACACGTCCGAGGTCATCTGCCAGACGCTGGGCAAGGCCTCGATGTGGAACAGCCTGGGCACTTCAACGCTGAAAGGCTGGGCGATGCGGGAAATGTCGTTGCGCAGCAGGTCGACGATCATGACGTTTTCGGCGCGCTCCTTGGGCGAGTTGCGCAGGGCTTGGGCGTTCGCGGCATCCTGTTCGGGCGTGGCGCCGCGCGCGGCCGTGCCCTTCATGGGTCGGGCCAGGATAACGCCGTCCCGCCAGTCGAAAAACAGTTCGGGCGAGACCGACAGCAGCCGGCCGTCCGCCTTGCCGGTGTCGATGAAGGCCGCATACCCGCCGGGCTGGGCGCGCTGCAGTGCGGCAAACAGGGCGGGCGCTGCGTCCGGTTGCGGCTCGCCAGCCCAGGCGCCTTCGAGCGGGGCGGTGAAATTGACCTGGTACAGCTCGCCCGCCGCAATGGCCTGCTGCACCTGCGCCATGGCCGCATCGAAGGCGGGGCGCGCGCAGGTCTCAAGCCATTCGACACGGGCTGTTGCGGCGCTGTCGTCATCCGGCCAGGGCAGGGCCTGGTCATAGACGGCAAACCAGGCCAGCGGGCCGTCGGCGGCATGCGCGGCCAGCGCGGCGTCAAACGCCGGGGCGGCTTCGTAGCGCAGGTAGCCGACGCACCAGGCTCCCTGCTCTGCCGCAGCCTGCACGGCGTCGAGCACTGGGCGCACCTGTGCGGGCGTGTGCGCCACCAGCACCGTGCGCGGCGGACCAAAGGCGTGGCGCAGTCGCGGGGCGGCGCTGTCTTGCGGGTCGGAAAAATCTATAAGCGTGTAAATAATGGTCAAATTTGCCTCTTGCGCTTGCCCGGTAAAGGCATGCAGCTATAAATACAGGAGCATTTCAGGCGCGCCACCGCTGGCCTGCATCCCCGCCCTCTCCCAGCGGGAGAAAGCGTAAAACCCGACGGCCCGCAAGCGCCCCGGTTTCAGGCCGCACCGATATGCGGTACCAGCCCTGCCGTGGGGTGGCCATACTTGAGCGCTGCCGTGAAGGCCAGCATGCGGTCGATCGGCAGGCGGGCGCGCAGGCCCATTGCCGCATCGACATGGACTTCATTGGCGCCGCTTTCCAGCATCTGCGCCAGTCCGGCCAGGCCGTTCATGGCCATCCACGGGCAGTGGGCGCAGCTTTTGCAGGTGGCGCTGTTGCCGGCCGTGGGCGCTTCGATGAAGGTCTTGCCGGGGTTGAGGTTGCGCAGCTTGTGTATCATGCCGTTGTCGGTGGCCACGATGAATTCGGGCGCGTCCATTGTGCTGGCCGCCCGCAAGATGGCCGACGTGGAGCCGACGGCATCGGCCAGCGCCACCACATCGACCGGCGACTCGGGGTGCACCAGCACTTTTGCCAACGGATGCGCCTGCTTCAAGGCCTGCAGCTCGAAAGCCTTGAACTCGTCATGCACGATGCAGGCGCCGTTCCACATCACCATGTCGGCGCCGGTCTCGCGCTGGATATAGCCGCCCAGGTGCCGGTCGGGCGCCCAGAGGATTTTCTGGCCCTTGGCTTTCAGCGCACTCACGATGTCCAGCGCGCAACTCGACGTGACGACCCAGTCGGCCCTTGCCTTCACGGCGGCGCTGGTGTTGGCATAGACCACCACGGCGCGGTCGGGGTGGGCATCGCAAAAGGCGCTGAACTCGTCAATCGGGCAGCCCAGGTCGAGCGAGCAGGTGGCGTCCAGGTCGGGCATGAGCACGCGCTTTTCGGGCGACAGGATCTTGGCCGTTTCGCCCATGAAGCGCACGCCCGACACCACCAGCGTCTGCGCGGCATGGTCGCGGCCGAAGCGGGCCATTTCGAGCGAGTCGGACACGATGCCGCCGGTCTCCTCGGCCAGGTCCTGCAGGTCGGGGTGCACATAGTAGTGCGACACCATGACCGCATTGCGCGACTTCAGCAGGCTGCGGATGCGGTCCTTCAGGGCCGCCCGCTCCGGCTGTGTCGGCTCGGCCGGCACCCGCGCCCAGGCGTGGCGGGTAGCGCAACTGGCCGCTTCGCCCCCGGCGGTCATCAGCGGCTGGTCGTAATCGACGTTGATTCGGGAGATTGCGGCGGTCATTGGGCGGCTCCTTGCGGCAGGTCGATGCGCATTGAAAAATCAATGGCCCGCACGTCCTTGGTCAGCGTGCCGATGGAAATGCGGTCCACGCCCGTTTCGGCCAGGGCGCGCAGCTGGTCAAACGTCACGTTGCCCGAAATTTCCAGCACCGCCCGACCGGCATTGATGCGCACGGCTTCCTGCAGCCGGGCCAGGTCCATGTTGTCGAGCAGCACCATGGCGGCCCCGGCGTCCAGGGCTTCGCGCAGCTGGTCGAGCGTCTCGACCTCGATTTCCACGAAATCGGCCTGCGCAGCCACTTTTTCGGCTTGCTGCAGCACTTGCCGGATGCCACCGGCAGCGGCAATGTGGTTTTCCTTGATCAGCACCGCATCGTGCAGGCCGATGCGGTGGTTGCTGCCGCCGCCGGTCAGCACCGCGTATTTTTGCGCCAGGCGCAGGCCCGGCAGCGTCTTGCGGGTGTCGACGATGCGCGCCTTCGTTCCCTGGACTTCGGCGGCATACGCGGCCGTCTTGGTGGCAACGCCGCTCAGCAGCTGCAGAAAGTTCAGCGCGGTGCGTTCGGCTGACAGCAAGGCGCGGGCCTGGCCGCGCATTTCAACCACCACCTGGCTGGGCGCGCAGCGCTCGCCTTCGCGCACCCGCCAGACCACGCTGGCCTCGGGGTCGAGCTGCCGGAACGCTTCCTCGAACCAGGCGGTGCCGCACAGCACGGCGCTTTCCCGGGCCAGCACATGCGCCTTTGCCTGGGTAGCCGGGTCGATCAGGCTGGCGGTCAGGTCGCCGCTGCCCACATCTTCGGCCAGCGCCCGCATGACATCGGACCGGGCCAGCAGGGCCAGCGCCTCTGCGTCGAAAACAAACGATTTTTTCATAAGCACCCTCGTAAAAAGTTTGCACACGGCAGTGCATTAAAATAATTATTAATTAATAATGCCAAATTCACCGCGCAGACCGCATGTTCCTGGCCAGCGCGCAGGCACAAGTTGCTTGCCATTGCCGCCCTGGCTGTTTTTTGATCGCCTACTTTACTCCTGCCACCACATGTTCAGAACCCTGCTCAAATCCAAAATCCACCGCGCTGCCGTCACCCACTGCGAGCTGAACTACGAAGGTTCCTGCGCCATCGACGAAGACCTGCTGGACGCGGCCAACCTGGGCGAAAACGAGCAGGTCCACATCTGGAACATCAACAATGGCGAGCGCTTCATCACTTACGCCATCCGGGCCGAACGCGGCAGCCGCATCATTTCGGTGAACGGCTCGGCAGCGCGCCGTGCGGCCGTGGGCGACCTGGTCATCATCGCCGCGTTTGCGCAGGTCGAGGAAGGCGAAGTGGCCGGCTTTGCGCCCAGGCTGGTGTTCGTCAACCCGGACAACCGCATCAAGGAAGAGCGCTCGACCATTCCGGTGCAGATGGCTTGAATCTGCCGGCCACCCAGGAGCCCCGCATGGACAACCCGTCAATGGTCGAACGCAGCCTGCGCCATGTATGGCACCCGTGCACGCAGATGAAGCTGCACGAAGCCCAGCCCCCGGTGCCGATAGCCCGGGCCGAGGGCGTGTGGCTGTACGACTTCGAAGGCCGGCGCTACCTCGACGGCATCAGCTCCTGGTGGGTCAACCTGTTCGGCCACGGCCATCCGCACATCAAGGCCGCGCTGGTGGATCAGCTGGGCAAGCTCGACCACGTCATGCTGGCCGGCTTTACCCACGCGCCGGTGGTCGAGCTGTCCGAGCGGCTGGCCGCGCTGACCGGCCTGGGCCATACCTTCTACGGCAGCGACGGCGCCAGCGCCACCGAAATAGCGCTGAAGATGAGCGCGCATTACTGGCGCAACACCGGCCGGCCTGAAAAATGCCGCTTCATCGGCCTGGCGGGCGGCTACCACGGCGAAACCGTGGGCGCGCTGGCGGTGACCGACATCGCCATTTTTCGCGAAGCCTACGCGCCCCTGGTGCGGCTGGCCGCCACCGTGCCCAGCCCCGACGCGCGCGCCGCCTTGCCGGGCGAAACCGCGGCGGACGCGGCGCGGCGCGCGGCCGCCGGCCTGCAAAGCTGGCTGGAACAGCACCACGGCCAGACCGCCGCGCTGATCTTGGAGCCGATGGTGCAGTGCGCCGCCGGCATGGCGATGCACGACGCCAGCTATTTGCGCGAGGCGCGCGCGCTGTGCGACCGCTATGAAGTCCATCTGATCGCCGACGAGATCGCCACCGGCTTTGGCCGCACCGGCACCATGTTCGCGCACCAGCAGGCGGGCATCCGGCCCGACTTCATCTGCCTCTCCAAGGGGCTGACCGGCGGCACGCTGCCGCTGTCGGCGGTGCTGACCACCGACACCGTGTACGACGCTTTCTACGACGACGACATGGCGCGCGGCTTTTTGCATTCGCACTCGTACACCGGCAATCCGCTGGCCTGCCGGGCCGCGCTGGCCACGCTGGAGTTGTTCGACCAGAGCGACGTGCTGGCCCGCAACGCCGATCTGGCGCAGACGCTGGACCAGGCATTCGCGCCGCTGACCCGGCACCCGTCGGTGCGCCACGCCCGCCGGCTGGGCATGGTCTGGGCCTGGGACATTGACGAGACCGTGTCCGGCACAGCGCCGCTGCCGCACTTTGCGCGCCGCTATGCCCGGCATGCCATGGCGCAGGGCGTGGTGCTGCGCCCGATCGGCAACACGCTGTACGCCATGCCGCCCTACGCGCTGGAGGCAGACACGGCGGCGCACTTGGCGCGCGGCGCGCTGGCCGCGCTTGAAGCCACGCTGGCTGACACATGACACGCACGACCGAATCACAGCCTGAAACCTTGTCGCTGTTCATCACCGGCACCGACACCGGCGTGGGCAAGACGCTGGTCAGCGCCGCCTTGCTGCACGCCCTGTCCAGGTACCATGCCCGCGTGGTCGGCATGAAGCCGGTGGCGGCGGGAACAGAAGAATGCGCCGACGGCGTGCCCGCCAACGACGATGTGCTGGCCCTGCGCGCGGCGTCCACTTGCGCCGTGCCACCCGGACTCGACAACCCGGTGCTGCTGCCCGATCCGGTGTCGCCCCACATCGCCGCCGCGCGCGCCGGGATCCGCATCGACATTGCCCATTTGGTGGCCTGCCACCAGGCGCTGGCGCAGCTGGCCGACGCCGTGGTCGTCGAAGGCGCAGGCGGCTTTCATGTGCCGCTTTCGGCCACCGAGACCGGGGCCGACCTGGCGCAGGCGCTGGGCCTGCCGGTGGTGCTGGTGGTCGGCCTGCGGCTGGGCTGCCTGAACCATGCGCTGCTCACGGCTGAAGCCATCCGGGCGCGCGGCTTGACGCTGGCCGGCTGGGTGGCCAACCAGGTTGATCCCGCCATGCTGGCGCAGGACGACAACATCGCCTTCCTGCAGCAGCGGCTGCAGGCGCCGCTGCTGGCCCGGATTCCCCACCTGCGCGTGCCCGACCCACTCGCCGTCCAATTTCACCTTCCACCGGCATGGCAATGACCCCTTCCTGGCTTGACGAATTCCCGGCGCGCATCGAAGCACTCGACCGTGCCCACCTGCGCCGCCAGCGCCGTGTCATCACGCCCGCCGGCGGTGCCCGCCTGAACGTGAACGGGCATAGCCTGCTGGCCTTTTGCAGCAACGATTATTTAGGCCTGGCCCAGCATCCGCAACTGGTGCAAGCCGCCTGCGAGGCTGCGCAAATTTACGGCATCGGTTCGGGCGCCTCGCCGATGGTCAGCGGCCACAGCGCGGCCAATGCGGCCCTGGAGCATGAACTGGCGGCCTTTGTCGGGCTGCCGCAGGCGCTGTATTTCTATGCGGGCTTTGCCACCAACGCCAGCATCATTCCGGCGCTGGTGGGCGCGGGCGACGCGGTGTTTTCCGATGCGCTCAACCATGCCTGCCTGATCGACGGCGCCCGGCTCTCGCGGGCGCAGATTCACCGCTATGCGCATGCCGACCTGGACGCGCTCGGGCGCGAACTGGCGCAAAGCACCGCCGCGCGCAAGCTGGTCATGACCGACGCCGTGTTCAGCATGGACGGCGACAGCGCCGACATTCCCGGCTTGCTCGCGCTGTGCGAGCGCTACGACGCCCTGCTGCTGCTGGACGACGCCCATGGCTTTGGCGTGCTGGGCCCGCAGGGCCGGGGCAGCCTGGCCGCCGCCGGCCTGCACGGCCCGCGCGCCTCGCGCCGTGTGCTTTACATGGCCACGCTGGGCAAGGCCGCCGGCGTGGCGGGCGCGTTTGTCGCCGGCGACGCGGCGCTGGTCGAATGGCTGCTGCAGAAAACCCGCAGCTACACCTTTGCCACGGCCGCCCCGGCGCTGCTGGCCAGCGCCTTGCGGGCCAGCCTGCGGCTGATCGAGCAGGACGACTGGCGGCGGGCGCATCTGCAGCGCCTCATCGCCCGCTTGCGCAGCGGCCTGGCCGCGGGCCTGCAAGGCAGCCACTGGCGGCTGTCCGATTCGGCAACCGCCATCCAGCCGCTGCAGATCGGCCGCAACGACGAAGCCCTGGCGGTGATGGAAGGCCTGCGCCTGCGCGGCATCTGGGTGCCGGCGATACGCCCGCCCACCGTGCCCGAGGGAACGGCCCGCCTGCGCATCGCCCTGTCGGCGGCGCACAGCGAAGCCGACATTGATTTGCTGGTCGACGCCTTGAGCGCCTTGGCCCGGTCTCCATTCAACCCTGACAACCTCTCGACCTCTCTAGGAAACGCCCCATGTCCAGCCTCGTAGCACAAACCATCACCCTGCACCGCCCCGCCGCCCCGCAGGCGCCCAAGACCGGCGCCGAACGCTGGAGCATCGACGCCATCGAGGCGCTGTTCAACCTGCCCTTTCCCGAGCTGATGCACCAGGCGCAAACCGTGCACCGCGACAACTTCGACCCCACGCGCATTGAATTCGCCACGCTGCTCTCGGTCAAGACCGGCGGCTGCGCCGAGGACTGCGGCTACTGCCCGCAGGCCGCCCGCTACGACACCGGCGTGGAGGCGAGCAAGCTGATGGAGCCGGCCGAGGTGCTGGCCGCCGCCAAACTGGCGCAGGCCGCCGGCGCCACCCGTTTTTGCATGGGCGCGGCCTGGCGCTCGCCCAAGGAACGCGACATTGAAAAAGTCGCCGAGCTGATCCGCACCGTCAAGGCGCTGGGACTGGAAACTTGCGCCACGCTGGGCATGCTGGAAGACGGCCAGGCGCAGGCGCTGCAAAGCGCCGGCCTCGACTACTACAACCACAACCTGGACAGCGCGCCCGATTTTTACGGCGACATCATCAGCACCCGCCAGTACCAGGACCGGCTCGACACGCTGGCGCGCGTGCGCAGCGCCGGCGTGAAGGTCTGCTGCGGCGGCATTGTCGGCATGGGCGAAACCCGCCGCCAGCGCGCTGGGCTGGTGGCCGAGCTGGCCAACCTCACGCCCTACCCGGAGTCGGTGCCCATCAACAATTTGGTGAAGGTCGAAGGCACGCCGCTGGCCGGGCAACCGGACCTGGACCCGTTCGAATTCGTCCGCACCATTGCCGTGGCCCGCATCACCATGCCCACGGCCCGGGTGCGGCTGTCGGCCGGCCGCCAGCAGATGGGCGACGCGGTGCAGGCGCTGTGCTTCCTGGCCGGCGCGAACTCGATTTTTTACGGCGACAAGCTGCTGGTCACCGGCAACCCGGACACCGAAGCCGATGTCCGGCTGCTGGAGCGGCTGGGCATGCACCGCTCGGCACCGCAGGCAGCCTGATGCGCCAGCCGGCCTGGCCTATGGCGCCAGTGCTGGCTATCCCGCGCACGCATTAAACTCCGGCTCATTCAGGAGAGTGCCCATGACTTCAGCCAACGCTTCGCCGCCATCGCCCGCCACGCCGGCAGCCACGCCCTACGGCTCCCTGCCGCCCGCGTCCCAACCTTCGGCGCGCAAGCCGATCAGCCTGCCGCGCTTGCGCGAAATGCATGCCCAGGGTGAAAAAATCACCATGCTGACGGCCTACGACGCCACCTTTGCCGCCGTGGCCGATGCCGCAGGCGTCGAATGCATCCTGGTGGGCGACTCGCTGGGCATGGTCTGCCAGGGTTTGTCCAGCACCGTCGGCGTGGGCCTGGAGACCATGCGCTACCACACCGAATGCGTCACCCGGGGCCTGCGCCGCTCGCAAGGCGTGGCGTGGGTGATTGGCGACCTGCCCTTTGGCAGCTACCACGAGTCGAAAGAGCAGGCGCTGCGCAGCGCCGTGGTGCTGATGCAGGCGGGCGCCCACATGGTCAAGCTGGAGGGTGGCGGCTGGACCACCGAAATCGTCCGCTTTCTGGTCGAGCGCGGCATTCCGGTGTGCGCCCACCTCGGCCTGACGCCGCAGACGGTGCATGCGCTGGGCGGCTACCGGGTGCAGGGCAGGACCGACGAATCAGCCGCGCAGCTGCGGCGCGACGCCAGCGCGCTGCAAGAGGCCGGCGCGTCCATGATGGTGCTGGAAATGGTGCCGGCGCCGCTGTCGCTAGAGGTCACCCAGCAACTGGGGCACTGCCCGACCATCGGCATTGGCGCGGGCGACGGCACGGCGGGCCAGGTGCTGGTGCTGCACGACATGCTGGGCATGAACCTGGGCAAGATGGCCCGGTTTGTCCACAATTTCATGGACGGCGCGCCCAGCGTGCGCGGCGCCATGGAGGCTTATGTGCGCGCGGTGAAGGACGGCAGTTTTCCGGTGAACGCTGTCCACGCCTGGTAGCGCCGTGACTTCTTTGCCCCGGCCCGCAATTTTTCAGACCCGCCGCCAGCCGCCTTTTCAAGGAAATAGAAATGCACATCGTCCATACCATTGAAGACCTGCGCCAGCAGCTCGACGGCTTCAGGCGCCCGGCCTTCGTGCCCACCATGGGCAACCTGCACGAAGGGCATATTGCCCTGGTCAAGGAGGCCAAGCCGCTGGGCGATGTGACCGTGTCCAGCATTTTTGTCAACCGCCTGCAGTTTGCGCCGCATGAGGACTTCGACAGCTACCCGCGCACGCTCGACGCCGACGCCCAGCGGCTGGAAGCCGCCGGCTGCGACGTGGTGTTTGCCCCGCGCGAGAAAGACCTGTATCCCGAGCCGCAAACCTTCAAGGTGCATCCGGCCACCGACGTGAGCGACATCCTGGAAGGGCATTTCAGGCCCGGGTTTTTCATCGGCGTAAGCACCGTGGTGATGAAGCTGTTTTCCTGCGTGTTTGCCGGCATGCCCTCGGGCGTGGCCGCGTTCGGCAAAAAAGACTACCAGCAGGTCATGGTGGTGCGCCGCCTGGTGCAGCAGTTCGCCCTGCCCATTGAAATTCTGGGCGGCGAAACCCAGCGCGCCGACGACGGCCTGGCCCTGTCGTCGCGCAACAGCTACCTGACACCCGAGCAGCGGCAGGAAGCGGTTCAGTTGTCCAAGGCGCTGCGGGCGCTGGGCGATGCTGCCAGGGCTGCCCCCGGCGTGCCCGACCTGCCCGCCCTGGAAGCCCAGGCCCTGCAGGCACTGGCGCGGCGCGGCTGGAAACCCGACTACCTGACCGTGCGCCGCCGCACCGACCTGTTGCCGCCGACGGGACCATTGGCCGATGTGCCGCTGGTGGTGCTGGGGGCGGCCAAGGTGGGCAATACGCGGCTGATTGACAACCTGGAGATCTGACCTGTTAGCCCAGGCAATGGCGTAGGCACGGTTGCTGCGCCATTTATCGGCAATTTTTGCCCGGGTTCACTGGCCGTGATGTATAAAAAGCCCCAAGGCACTCATGCCGTTTTCATGGAGTATCACGATGGCCATTGCACATGCCGCCCCCGGACAGCTGGTTGATGTTCACCCGCTGGGCAACAAACTGTCCGAATCCCACAATGTCGCCCTGTTCAAGACCAATGAGCTGGAAGTCATCCGCCTGGTCATGCCGGCGGGCAAAACCATGCCTTCCCACTGGGTCAAGGGCGAAGTCATGATTCATTGCCTGGAAGGCTCGGTCAGCCTGACGGCGGGCGGCCAGACCCGGCAGATGTCGGCCAACCAGCTGGTCTGGCTCGAGGGCGGTGTGGACCATGCGCTGACGGCTGTGCAGGATGCGTCGCTGCTGTTGACCATTGTGCTGCGCAAGACGGTGGAAAAAGGCGGCCTTCCGGCCAGCACCGGGGGCTTGACCGGCAATTGACTCAATAACCGGCGAGTTCGGTCTTGGGCTCGCGCTCCATCAGCAGCGCGACGGCTTCCGACGCCTTGAGCCGGCCGTCAAGCAGCGCCACCACGCTTTGGGCAATAGGCATGTCCACGCCCAGGCTGGCGGCACGCTGCACCACCGTGCGGGCGCAATACACGCCTTCGGCCACATGGCCCAGCGACTCCAGCACCTCCGGCAGGGTCTTGCCCTGGGCCAGCAGCAGGCCGACCTTGCGGTTGCGGCTCAGGTCGCCGGTGGCGGTCAACACCAGGTCGCCCAGGCCCGACAGGCCGGTGAATGTCTCGGCGCGCGCGCCCAGCGCCACCCCCAGCCGGATCATTTCGGCCAGCCCCCGGGTGATGAGGGCAGCCCGTGCGTTCAGGCCCAGTTGCAGGCCGTCGCACAGCCCGGCGGCAATCGCCATCACATTCTTGACCGCCCCGCCCACCTCGACGCCCACCAGGTCGTCGCTGGCGTACACCCGCAGGCTGGAGCTGTGGAAAGCAGCCACCAGCGCGGTCCGCACCTCGGCATGCTCGCTGGCGGCAACCAGCGCCGTTGGCTGGCCGCGGGCTACTTCCAGCGCAAAACTGGGGCCGCTGAGAATGCCCGCCTTCAGGCCTGGCGCCACCTGCGCGCGCACTTCATGCACCATCAGGCCCGTCTGGCTGGCACGCAAAGCCGGAGAACCTTCCGTGGCGACAGGCGCTTCAAAGCCCTTGCTCAGCCACGCCACCGGTACTCCGACATGCCGCAGGCGCTGCAGCATGCTGCGCGCTGCCGAGACCGGCGTGGCCAAAACGATCAGGTCGTGCGCACCGGCCAGCTGGTTCAGCGATGCATCGCCGCCCTGCAGGCGCAGGTTTCCCGGCAAGTCAATGCCGGGCAGGTAGCGCGCATTGGCTTGCTGCTCTTGCAAGTCATGTACCTGGGCGGCATTGCGGGCCCACAAGGTGACCTGGTGCCGGGGCATGCCGGCGTCTGCAGCACTGGCGGCATTCACCGCCAGGGCGGTGCCCCAGGCCCCTGCCCCCAGAATCACGACCTTCATGCCGGCAAGCGCACGATGCCGAAGGCCGTGTGCGGCGCCATCAGACGATGATCTGCGGTGGCTCCGCCGAGGTTGCCACGGCGTCCGACTGCTGCTGCTCGTACATGGCTTGAAAATTGATTTCAGCCAGGTTGACGGGCGGAAAACCGCCGCGCTGGATGATGTCCGCCACGTTGCTGCGCAAGTAGGGATAGACGATCTGCGGGCAGGCAATGCCCAGCAGGGAGCCCATCTGCTCATTCGGGACGTTGCGGATTTCAAAGATGCCGGCCTGTTTGGCCTCGACCATGAAGACGGTCTTGTCCTCGATCTTGGTGTGCACCGTGGCGGTCACCGTGATTTCAAACAAGCCATCGGCCACCGGCTTGGCATCGACACCGAGCTGAATCTCGACAGCGGGCGGCTCCTGGTTCAGCAGGATCTCGGGGGAATTGGGCTGTTCCAGCGACATGTCCTTGAGGTAAACGCGCTGGATCTGGAATACAGGGTCAAGATTTTCTTCGGCCATGGGGGTCTTTCGATTAAGTATTCAGGAAAATAGGGAATTTCATGGCGCGGCTGATTGCCTGGCCATGGCTGTTTGCATCAAATTATCTCAGGCGCGGCATTGAACAAATGCCTGCCCGGCAATCAGGCTTCGCCGGCCAGCAGGGGCATCAGGCCGCCTCGGTCGTCCAGGGCCATCAAGTCGTCGCAACCGCCAACATGGGTGGCGCCAATGAAAATTTGCGGCACGGTGCGCCGGCCGGTGATCTGGGTCATTTTCTGGCGCTCGCCCGGCAGCAGGTCGACCCGGATTTCTTCAAGCACGGCCACGCCGCGCTCCTTGAGCAGCTGTT
>JAQGMZ010000130.1 GCA_028292045.1 Polaromonas sp.
ATTTTTCTGACAGCCCTGCTGTGCCATTTGATGTCAGGCGTGGTGCTGAACCGCTTGCCCTGGCTGATCGCGCCGCTGGGCGCGAGCGCGGTGCTGGTGTTTGCCTTGCCAGCCGGACCGATGGCCCAGCCCTGGGCGGTGGTGGGCGGCAACACCGTGTCGGCGCTGGTCGGCATCGCTGGCGTGCATGGGGTGCATCTGCTCGGTTTCCCAGAAGTGGCTGCTGCCCTGGCGGTGGGCGGTGCTTTGGCGCTGATGCTGATGCTGCGTTGCCTGCATCCGCCGGGCGGCGCCACCGCGCTCATGATGGTGCTTGGCAGCATTGACAATCCTTTGTTCGCTGTTTATCCGGTGCTCATCAATTCCGTGTTTCTGGTGCTCGCAGGAATCGTTTACAACAATGCCACAGGCCGGCCGTACCCGCACATGCAACTGACCGCACGCAGCAGCGCGCCTTCCAGTGCATCGGACGGGGTGTTCGAGGCCGATCTGGACGCGGTGCTCAGGCGATACAACCAGGTGCTGGACGTGAACCGGGACGATCTCAAAGCCTTATTGGCCCAGACCCAGCTGCGCGCCTACGACCGCAAGCTCGCCGAGGTGCGCTGCGCCGACATCATGTCGCGTGACCTGGTGACGGTGGAGTTCGGCACTCCACTGCAAGAAGCCTGGGCGCTGCTGCACAAGCACCGCATCAAGGCGCTGCCGGTGGTGGACCGCACCGGTCGAATTGCCGGCATCGTCACGCTGGCCGATTTCATGCGCGCTGCCAATCTCGATGTGCATGATGGCTTTGACCGCAAGCTGCGCCAGCTCATCCGCGCTACCGCCAGCGTGTACTCGGACAAGCCTGAGGTGGTCGGCCAGATCATGACGCGCAACGTGCGCGTCGCAGGCATGCAGCGCCGCCTGGTGGAGCTCCTGCCGCTGTTTGGCAGCACCGGGCATCACCACATTCCCATTATTGGCGAGGGCGAGCGCCTGGTGGGCATGATCACCCAGTCGGACCTGGTGGCCGCACTGGGTCGTGCTGCCGACCCGGCCGCATAACCCGTCAAAGGAACTGGGTTTTGGGGTGAAGCTCCAGCCCAACAACGGCGCACCTTCAAAGACGGCGCACTGCACTGCCAGGCCCTAGTGGAGCAAATTTCCCAGCTTGGCAATAACTGCAATAGGCAAAAGCAGCAATCGCCTTTACTACGGGCTCTGGCGGCGGACACCAAGCATGGTGCCAGCCCAAATCAGCCCTTGCCTGCCAGTTCACAGGCCAACGTTTTCCAGCGCATGGCGTTGTCGCGATAATCGTCCGCATGGCCATTGACCCTCTTGAAATTATTCCCCCGGACGAAGCTGCCGATTGAGCGTTTTCTCAATTTCGCAAACTCAACCAGTGCGTGGCCATCACGGTAGCGCTGCTGGCCACCTTCATGGGTATCTGCAAGGTCAAGGACGACAACATTGTCCAGTCCATGCAGCAGGCCCAGGCCAACAAGATCGATCACTGGAACTTTTACCAAGCGCGCAACATCCGCGAGGAAGTCGCCAAGGGAACGCTGCTCCAACTGCGCCTTGCCGCGCCTTCGCAGCCTGCTGCCCAGGGCGCGGCCTACCCGCAAGCTATTGTTCAGTACGCGCAACTCGCCCAGGAACAGACAAAGAAGAAAAACGAACTCAAAGCCCTGGCCGAGCAAGATCAGAAAGACTACGACAGCGCCAACTTTCGCGATGACCAGTTTGACCTTGCCGACGCTTTGCTGGCGATTGCCATATCGCTGCTGGCCGTGACCGCGCTGACGCATTTGTGGTGGCTCTACTTTATTGCGCTGGTGCCCACCGGGTTTGGCGTGCTGATGGGACTGGCTGGTTTGGCCGGCTGGGGCATTCACCCCGATGCGCTGATCCGTCTGCTGTCGTGACTGCAACCCTTTCATCTACTTGAGTACGGATTTACCATTCAGCCGAGCCGTCCGCAAGATGCCGTAATTGCCCCCCTTTCTTTAGATACTTTCGCCCACATCAACAACGCGCATGACATCCACATTGAAAACATCCCAAGAAATCCAGCGTTATAACTAAAAAGATTTTTCTCGTCAACGCCAAGTCCCTTCCCTGCGTTGTCGATGCAGGCCTGAATGCAATTCGGGCTCGCTGATGACGGTCGGAGCTAATACGACTGTCCTTTTATGAGTGAGTCCCCATCCATGCTGAACATCAAAAACCTTGTTGCCACTGCCCTGCTTGGCAGCGTTGCCGCCGTATCATTTGCACAAACGCCTGCCGCACCTGCAAAAAATGCTACTGCTCCTGCTGCCTCGACTGCGCTGGCCGTTACCCCATCTGCTGCGAAGCAGACGACTGCAAAGAAACACACCGCGAAAAAGCATGTTGTAAAAAAGGCCCGCAAAACCAGCACAGTCAAAAAAGCTGACACCATGGCCGCAGCGCAGGCTGCTTCTGTCGCCAAATAAGGGCACTTCCTGCTGAAAAAAGGCACCGGGTTCCCCGGTGCCTTTTTCTTTGGCCTGACGATTCCTTTTAGGCTCGTGCGGCACGCTCCATGGGGTTGGCAAGTGGACTGTCACGTCAAACCAGCCCGCCCGCCTGAAGCTCTTTCTTGGCGTAAGCGTAAAACAGCGGTGCTGCGACCAGCCCAGGCAGTCCAAAAACTGCTTCGCCAACGAACATGACGGCCAGCAGTTCCCACGCGGCGGTGTTGGTCTGCTTGCCCAGGATTTTGGCGCTGACCAGGTATTCCAACTTGTGTATCGAAATCAGAAATGCCAGGCACCCCAGGCCGACCGCCGGTGAAACCGAAACCCCTACAAGCGTTATCACGCTGTTGCAAATGAGGTTGCCGACAATCGGCAGGAGGCCGGCGAAGAAGGTGAGCGCCACCAGTTCGCCAATGTAGGGCATCTGCACGCCAAACAGTGGCAGCGCTGCCAGCAAAAACACGGCAGTGAGCATGGCGTTGAGAGCAGCAATCCAGAACTGGGCAACGACGATATGGCGAAAAGCATCAATGAAATGGCTGGCACGCTGACGCACTTCATAGCGCAGGGGCGCACTTGTCGGCGTTCCGGATGTGCCCTTGATGAGTGCGCCCACGACCAGACCCACGTAGGCCAGCAACAAGCCATGCAGCCCGGCAGTTCCGAACCCTGTCAGCGCCCGTGCTTTGGATTTGAGGTAATCGGCCAGCCAGACCTGCGCCTCGGCAAGTTCATCGGGCAGGTGCTGGGCAAGGTCCGCCGGAAGTTTTTCGCGGATTTGAAGCACGGTGCTGGCCAAGTGATGCAGCAGCGCCTGGTACTGCTTGAGGCCACCGAACGCCACACCTTTGGCGTTGCCCAGCACCCCCCCATGGCGATCAATGGCAGAACAATCACTACAGCCGCAGACAGCGCCGGGCTCAACCGGGGGCCCTTGGTGCGCCCTTCGCCGGCCAGCACGACGGCCAGCAAATAGCCCACACAGGCAGCCAGCAAACCAGGCAACAGCCCGTAAATGAGGGTAACGCTGCACAGCAGGAATACGGTAAGGTAGCTGGCAATGGTGACGGGAACTGTGATGGGAATGGTTTTCGGGGCAGATGCAGGTTTTGTCTGTTTGAGCATGGATACAGTAAAAAAATTTTCGATTCTGACACCACCTCTTAAACAATCCCAACCGGCTAGGGCGGTTGCAGTTGTTAGCACAATTTTTTTGCATTTTGAGCCGGTGCCATGCTAGCCTAATAAAAACACAATCGCGTTGTCACGACAACGCACGCGCACCATGAGCCCAAGCAGCTTTTTTAAACGGGGGTGAACGCAGGCTGCTAGTATATTTGGGCTGGTTGTCATGCCCCTTTGCAAGGAAAGCGCTATGCAAAGACGAATCGTTTCGAAAGGTTTGCTACTGACCGCTGCTACTTCAGGACTGTTCCCGCTGGCTACGCAGGCCGATGACCTTAAGGACCGCCTCAGGCATTACCTGGACCATGAAAAGAACCAGACCGCCAACGTCACGGTGGCGTTCGGGGCTGGGCTGAACACTGCTCAGCCGGGCAACCCGGCTAATCACCACATACTGCCGCGTGAAATTGCTCTTCGCAGTGGCGG
The DNA here is from genome assembly GCA_028292045.1 of Polaromonas sp. Lineage (GTDB taxonomy): Bacteria > Pseudomonadota > Gammaproteobacteria > Burkholderiales > Burkholderiaceae_C > Polaromonas. The sequence goes on from JAQGMZ010000130.1 coordinate 4,104, forward strand.
GGTGGTGACGTTTATGGCGGCTGGGTTTCACCAAATCATTGTCTTTGGCCAGGGCGTGGTTCACGGACAGATCGCGCTGCCCCCTACAGGCGTTTTCATCTTTGACCCGGCGCCGCCCAGTTTGCTACCTGTTCACTACCAAGGGCTGCGCCCTGCCGGGGGTCCACCTCCGGGCTTGGCACCGACCAGCGATCCGTCAAATGCACAAAACCGGATCGAATCGGTGTCCTTC
>JAQGMZ010000228.1 GCA_028292045.1 Polaromonas sp.
AGCGCAGCACGCGCGGGTCCTTGACCTCGTCGCGGAAGTTGGGGCGGATGGCGGCCACCTTCTCGCGCACGTCCTCGGCGGCCTTGCGGCCGTCGATGGACAGCTGGAACTCGATGATGACGACCGACTGGCCCTGAAAGCTGCGCGACGTCAGGTTGTTGACGCCGGCCACCGAGTTCACGCCTTCCTCGATCTTGCGGGTGACTTCACTCTCGACGATTTCGGGCGAGGCGCCCGGGTATTCGGCGGTCACCACCACCACCGGAAAGTCGATGTTGGGGAACTGGTCCACCTGCATGCGCTGGTAGGAAAACAGACCCAGCACCACGATGGCCAGCATCACCATGGTGGCAAACACCGGATTCTTGAGACTGACCTGGGTAAACCACATACAACCGGCTTCAGGGCGCTGTCTTGGCGGAAGCCGGCGCGGACATTTTGGTAAACCGAACCTGCGTGCCTTCAGGCAGCAGGCCAACATTGCCGCGCGTCACCAGCGTGCCGTCGGCCAGCCCGGTGACCGCCACCAGCGCCTCGCCGCCGGCCATGCCGCGCGTGCCGGGTTCCACCGGTTTGTGGGCCACCCGCCCGTTTTCAACGGCCTGGACATAGGGCGCGGGTTTGTCGGTGCGCAAACTGCCGACCGGCACCGCCAGTTGCGGGGCTCGGGTGGTTTCCAGCGTTCCCTGCGCAAACAGGCCCTGGCGCAAGGGCAGGGCGCCGCCATTGCCCGGGTTGCTGTTGTCGATGCGCAGGTAGGCCAGCACGCTGCGGCTGCCGCCCTGAACGCTGGGGTTGATGCGGACCACCTGGCCCGTCACGGCTTGCAGGCTGCCTTCGATCTGCAATGCGGCCATCTGGCCGATGCGAACCGCCATCGATTCCTGCGCGCCCAGGCTGGCTTCGAGTTCAAGCCGGCGCAGGTCGACGATTTCGACAATCCGGGTGTCGATGCCGACCCGCTCGCCGGGCTGCGCCAGCCGCTGCGACACCTGGCCGCTGATGGGCGAGGTGAGCACCATGTCCTCGACGGCTCTGGCCGCCACCTCGATGCCTGCCTGCGCCGCCTGGTAGGTGGAACGCGCCGCTTCCAGGTTGGCGAGTGAAGTGTCCAGCGCGGTCCGGGAAATAAACCCCTGCATCACCAGCGCCTTGTTGTTGTCGAACTGGCGGCGCGCCACATCCACCTGTGCCTTGGCAGAGGCGGCCTGCTCCCGCGCCTGGCGCACCCGCGCGGCATATTCGCCCGCCTCGATGCGGGCGAGCACCTGGCCGGCCTTGACAAAATCGCCCTCGCGCACGGTCAAGCCCTGCAGCTCGCCGGAGACGCGGGCCTTGACGATCACCGAATTAACCGCCTTGAGCGAGCCTGAAATGGCAATGCCCTGCGCCAGGTCATGCCGCCCGGCCGCGGCCACGTCGGATTCGGCCAGTTCCACCCAGGCCAGGGCTTGCCCGTTGGCGGCCGCCGCCACCGCCTGCTGCTGCGCCGTGCGCGCCGACAGGATGCGCACTGCGATGACGGCAAGCAGCGCAATGACCACAAGGGCCGCAACCCATTTGAACTGGCGTTTCATGAATCGGGTCCGGTGGCGCAGTTGACCGGCGTTGACGGCGAAGGGCGGATGCCGTCCAGAATAATGCGCAATTGCGAGGCGATGTATTTTTTCGGGTCCAGCAACATGTCCTTCGGCATGCACACGCCTGCCGAATGCTGCGACAAGATCATGTAGACCATCGGCGCGACCACGCTGTAGACCGCATAGTCCAGGTCCATGTGCCGAAATTCACCGCTGTCGATGCCGCGCTGAAAAATGCGCCGGATGAGCGCATGGCCCGGCTGGACGACTTCCTGCTGGTAAAAAGCGGCGATTTCCGGAAAATTGCCGGCTTCGCTCATGATCAGCTTGGTCAGGCCCGAGGCTTTGGTGGCGCCGACGCGCTCCCACCAGCTGTTCATGCAAAAGTCGAGCATGTCGCAGGTCGTGCCGCTGAATGCTTCAAAGTCACTGTTCCACTCGACCAGGCGCCCTGAAATGCTTTGGCGCACTACCGCCTTGAACAACTCTTCCTTGCTGGGGAAATACAAAAACAGCGTGCCTTTGGAGACGCCGGCGCGCGCGGCGACTTCCTCGACGCGGGTGGCGGCGTAGCCCTTTTCAACAAAAAGGTCAAGCGCGGCGTCGAGCAGTTCGCCCGGGCGGGCCTCCTTGCGGCGCTCGTGCCGGGCGCCGGAAGGGGTGAGGCTGTCGCTGGGAAAATGGCGGTGGGGCATGGTATTACTGACTGACTGGTTAGTAATATAGCTTTTTGCATTTTCCCCGTCAACTGCAGGGCCAGGGCCGGCGAAGGCTTTCGGGCAGCCCCTAGGCCCGGCGGTGCGTAGTTGCCCGCAACGCCCCGCTACCGGTCGAAGGCCGGACGTTTCGGGTTGAACGCCCAGTTGGGAATCAGGCTTTGCATGGCGGCGGCATCGTCGCGCGCGCCCAGGCCGTGCTGCTTGTAGAGCTGGTGGGCTTTCTCAACCTCGGCCATGTCCAGTTCGACGCCCAGGCCCGGCTTCCTGGGCACCGCGACCAGCCCGCCGACGATCTGCAGCGGCTCTTTGGTCAGGCCCTGGCCGTCCTGCCAGATCCAGTGGGTGTCGATGGCCGTGACACGCCCTGGCGCGGCAGCGGCGACATGGGTGAACATGGCCAGCGACACGTCGAAATGGTTGTTCGAGTGCGAGCCCCAGGTCAGGCCCCAGTCGCGGCAGGTCTGCGCCACCCGCACCGAGCCGGCCATGGTCCAGAAATGCGGGTCGGCCAGCGGAATGTCCACGGACTGCAGGCTCAGCGCATGGGTCAGCTGTCGCCAGTCGGTGGCGATCATGTTGGTCGCCGTCGGCAGGCCGGTGGCGCGGCGGAACTCGGCCATCACCTCGCGTCCAGAAAAACCGTCTTCTGCGCCGCACGGGTCTTCGGCGTAGGCGACCACGTTTTTCATGTCCTTCATCAGGCGAACGGCGTCTTTGAGCAGCCAGCCGCCGTTCGGGTCGAGCGTCACGCGCGCTTTCGGAAAGCGCTCATGCAGTGCGGTCACCGCCTCGATTTCTTCCTCGCCGTGCAGCACGCCGCCCTTGAGCTTGAAGTCGTTGAAGCCGTAGCGCTCGTGCGCGGCCTCGGCCTGGCGCACGATGGCCTCGGGGCTCAAGGCCGTTTCGTGGCGCACGCGGCTCCAGTCGTTGTCGGCGCCGGGCTCGCTGTGGTAGTCCAGGCCGGTTTTGGTGCGGTCGCCGACAAAGAACAGGTAGCCCAGCATCTCGACCGCGTCCCGCTGCTGGCCTTCGCCGAGCAGGGCTGCCACGGGCACGCCCAGGTGCTGGCCCAGCAGGTCGAGCAGCGCCGACTCCACCGCCGTCACGGCATGGATGGTGGTGCGCAAATCAAAAGTCTGCAGCCCGCGCCCGCCGCTGTCGCGGCCGGCAAACTGCCGGTGCATCTGCTGCAGCAGGCTGAGGTAGCTGCCGATCGGCTGGCCGACGACCAGGGACTTGGCGTCTTCGAGTGTTTGGCGGATTTTTTCGCCGCCCGGCACCTCGCCCACCCCGGTGCGGCCCGCGCTGTCGGTCAGGATCAAGAGGTTGCGGGTGAAAAACGGGCCGTGCGCGCCGCTCAGGTTGAGCAGCATCGAGTCGCGGCCGGCGACAGGGATTACCTGCAGGCCGGTGATCAGGGGGGTGGAGGGCGTAGGCATGTGGCGTTCACTTCAAACGGTGGATAAACAAGATTTTTTCAACGTTAAGCGCACGGATGCAGACGCATGACCGGCACAGACTTTGATCTCTTATTGTTATCAATAACATTTTTATTGTCAACCCTGTAGCGGGTAGACGTGTCTCGTTTTGACGCTCACTCGTTAAAATTAGACGAGGAATTTTTCGGGTGATCAACAAAAATTGATGAGGTCGACGAGATAAGGGAAAACACCAAGAAGATAATATTGACGCATTTTATGATAACGATAACAATTGAAGTTAACGTTACCAATTATGGTTGACGCACATCTCGGCAGGCATCGGGCCGCATTTTTAAACCTTGGAAACACAGATGAGCCACATACTTCGTAGAACCTTGATGACTTCATCCTTCAGGCAGGAGGGAAAGAAAACTTTGCGCAGCAAAAAAACCGCGTTGACCCTTGCGGTCGGTGCCGCCCTGTCCATTGGCCTGGTCGCTTGCGGGGGAGGTTCCGAGCCGGCTCCCTACACCGGCAATGCCTGGATGAATCCATCCCTTATTGCCGCGCAAACAGGCGCAAGCACGGACTCGGCCAAAGAGGCCCAAGCCAACCAGCGGGCCAAAATGCTCGTGGCCGCGCTCTCGCTCGACCAAAAAATGCAGCAGCTGACCGGCAGCATGCCCGAGATCGTGCCCGAACTGCTGGATTGCTATGGTGCGCGGCATGTGAGCGGCATCGCGGCGCTGAACATCCCGACCTTGCGCATCACCAACGGCCCGGTAGGCCTCGGCCAGAACGACTGCGTGTCCAAGAGCTTGGCTGATGAAGTCAAGGCCGGTACGCGGTCCTTCACCGCTGCCTATACCCATCCCACCTCGGCCAAGGCCACGGCATTGCCTTCGGCCATTGGCGCAGCAGCTTCGTTCGATCCGAGCGTGGCGACCGCTTATGGCGATGTCATCGGCACGGAGATGAACAACCTGGCGCTGCATGTCTTTGAGGCGCCGGGCGTGAACATGGCCCGCCTGCCGATCCTGGGGCGCAACTTCGAGTACTTCGGTGAAGACCCGTACCTCACCGGCACGATGGGCGTGGCCGAGGTGAAGGCTGTCCAGGCCAAGGGCCTGATTGCCATGCCCAAGCACTTTGTGGGCAATGAGCAGGAAACCAACCGGATGAAAATCCAGGAAACCATCGACCCGCAGGTGCTGCGGGAAATCTACCTGCTGCCCTTCGAAATGACGGTCAAGGACGGCAAGGCCGCCTCCATCATGTGCGCGTACAACGCGGTCAACGGTTTCAACTCCTGCGAGAACAAGGAACTGCTGACCGGTGTGCTGCGCGACGAGTGGGGTTTTACCGGCTACGTGCAGTCGGACTTCTTCACCGTCAAAAGCACCGTGGGGCCGCTGCTCGGAGGCATGGACCATGAAATGCCGATTCCGCTGTTCTGGTCCAAGGCCAATTTGACGGCGGCCCTGACAGCAGGCACGCTCACCACGGCGATGTTCGACAAGTCACTGGTGCGCCGCTACACGCAGATGTTCAAGTGGGGCATTTTTGACCGCCCGATCAAGCAAACGCCCATTGATTTCGCCACCAACGGCCAGACGGCGCGTGACATCGGCACCAAATCGGCCGTGCTGCTGCAAAACAATGGCGCCTTGCCGCTTTCGCCCACTGTGGCGAAGCTCGTGGTGATCGGCAAGGCGTCGCAGGTTTATGCGCAGCAAGCCGTCGCTGGCGGCGTCACCGTCGGCAAGGCCATGGGCGGGGGCGGGGGCAGCTCCGACGTGGTGCCCAACTACACCGTCGCGCCCATTGACGGCATCAAGAACATGCTCAAGACCCTGGGCAATGCCAGCGCATCGGTTCAGCTGATTTTGGTTGACGACGCGAATTCGACTGACACCATCGACGGCGTGGCCAGCACTTTTGCCGCGGCGACAGCGGCCGCGGCCAGCGCCGATGCCGTGATTATGATGGCCGGCACCATCGCCGAAGAAGGCGCCGACCGCGCCACCACCCAGGACGGAAGCAACCAAGCGTCGGTGACGGTGCCACTGGCGCCCGGTGCGAGCGCCGCTGACGGCAGCGGCCTGGACTGGTATGCCTCGTCTTCGCTCACCACACCCGCAACGGCCACGGGGGCGAATGCGGTCAAGAGCAGCAATACCGTCGCGATGATCAAGGCCATCATGGCCAGCGCTTCGACAACCGACAAGTCCATGGCGCAAAAGACCGCGCTGGTTCTGAAGGACAACGCTGGCGTGGCCATGGACCCGTCCCTGGTGGGAGCCGCTGGCCCGGCCATTTTGGAAGTCTGGTTTCCGGGCCAGGAGGACGGCAACATCGTGGCCGACCTGCTGTTCGGCAAGAAAAATCCGTCAGGCAAGCTACCGGTGACCTTTCCCTTTGTGGGCAAGGGATTCCTGGACCATGCAACAGCCGAACAGTTCCCCGGCGTGGTGAGCGCGGACGGCAAGACTCAGACCGTCAGCTACACCGAGAAGCTCAACATCGGTTACCGCTGGTACGACGCGAACGTCAGCGGCCAGTGCGCCGTGGTCAATGGCAGCAATCCGTGCGTGGCGTTCCCCTTCGGTCACGGCCTGTCGTACACGACGTTCACTGTGAACGCCTCAAAA
>JAQGMZ010000252.1 GCA_028292045.1 Polaromonas sp.
GCGCCTGATTTTTGCCTTGACCCAGCGATGTCCCTGCAGCGCCCAGTACACCCGGCCGGCCACCAGCGGCTCATCGTCCATCCAGGCCATGGTGACGGCCACGTCGCGCGACGGCGTGAACGCAGCAGGCGCCAGCAGCCAGTCGCCGCGTGACACATCGACTTCCCGGTCCAGCACAATGCCGGCGCTGTGCCCGGCCAGCACCGATTTGGGCTGGCGCGTGTGGCCCAGCACCTGCGACACGGTGGCGGTTTGCCCGCTGGGCAGGATGGTCACGGTCTGGCCGGGCTGCACACCGCCCGTGGCCACGCGGCCCCAGAAAATTCGCCGGCCCTGGGAAGTGTCGGACGAAGCGGAAAATTTTTCAACCCACTGCACCGGAAAGGCAAACGCCTCGGTGGTCTCGGCCGGCGTGGCGGGCAGTTGCTCAAGCAATGCCAGAAGCGACGGGCCGGTGTAGCCGCACCAGCCGGGATGGGCGTCGACCACGTTGAAGCCAATCAGCGCAGAGATGGGCACGGTGGCGGCGACCGAAATGTTGGCGGCCTGGGCAAAGGCGGCCAGCGCGGCGCTGATGCGGGCAAAGGCCAGGGCGGCGTCTTCTACCGCGTCGAGCTTGTTCACCGCAAACACGATGGACGGCACGCGCAGCAGGTTGACCAGAAGCGAATGGCGGCGGGTTTGCTGCAGCAATTCGAGCGCCGGGTTCTGCCAGTCGAGCTTGGTCGCGTCGACCAGGACCACGGCCGCGTCGGCACTGGAGGCGGCGGTCACCATGTTGCGGGTGTACTGCTCGTGGCCGGGCGCGTCGCCAATGATGAACTTGCGGGTTTCGGTGGCAAAGTAGCGGTAGGCCACGTCAATGGTGATGCCTTGCTCGCGCTCGGCCGACAGGCCGTCGGTCAGCAGCGCCAGGTCGGTCACGCCAGCGCGCTGCACACCGGCCAGGTGGTCTTGCAGTACAGCTTTGGAGTCCACCAGCAGGCGGCCTATCAGCGTGCTCTTGCCATCATCGACCGAACCGCAGGTGATGAATTTCAGGGCCGATTTCAAGTCGTTCTGGCCCGCAGCGTTTGTTGCGTCGGCGCTGTCGGCTAGTAAATTTACTGTAGTCATCAGAAGTACCCGTCTTTCTTGCGCTTTTCCATCGAAGCGTCGGATGTTTTGTCGTCCATGCGCGTGGCGCCTCGTTCGCTGACGTCGGCAGCCAGCGTCTCAATCACGATTTCTGCGGCGGTGGCGGCCGTGCTGTCCACCGGGCAGGTGCAGGTGATGTCGCCCACTGTGCGGAAACGCACGGTTTTTTCAATGATTTCCTCGCCATCGCGCGCCGGCGTCAGCTCGGTCACCGGCACCAGCAGACCCTTGCGTTCGACGATCTGGCGCTGGTGCGCGTAGTAGAGCGAAGGCAGCTCGATCTGCTCGCGCTCGATGTACTGCCACACGTCCAGCTCGGTCCAGTTGGAGATCGGAAACACGCGGAAATGCTCGCCGGGCTGTAGCCGTGTGTTGAACAGCGTCCACAACTCGGGCCGCTGGGCCTTGGGCTGCCACTGGCCGAAGCTGTCGCGATGCGAAAAAATGCGCTCCTTGGCTCTGGCCTTTTCCTCGTCGCGGCGGGCGCCGCCGATCAGCGCGTCAAAGCGGAATTCATCGATTGCCTCGAGCAGCGTGACCGACTGGTGCACATTGCGTGACTCGCCCGGATGCGCCAGGCGCACCGTGCCGCGTTTCATCGAATCCTCGACATTGCGCACGATCAGTTCGGCGCCCAATTCCTTGGCGCGCGAGTCTCTGAAATCGGTCACTTCGTGGAAATTGTGGCCGGTGTCGATCATCAGGAGCGGGTACGGAATGCGGCCCGCGCCAAAGGCTTTTTCGGCGCACTTGAGCATCACCAGCGAGTCCTTGCCGCCCGAGAACAGCAAGGTGGGGCGCTCGAAGGCAGCGGCCACTTCGCGCAGGATGAAGATGGTTTCCTCTTCCAGCGCGTCAAGGTGGGAATTGCTCAGCTTGGCGAGCAGGTGGTCATCGGTACGGGCGTTCATGCGGGTATTTCTCGGATGGGGATGATGCTGGAGACACTCGGCAAGGGCTCGAATGCGGCAGGTTCCTGCGCTTCGTGGGTGCCGTCGGCGGCCACATGCAGGCCGCATTCCTAGGCGCTTTCGTTTTCCCACCACCAGCGGCCGGAACGCACGTCTTCGCCCAGCGTCACGGCGCGGGTGCAGGGCGCGCAGCCGATGCTGGGGAAGAACTGGTCGTGCAGCGGGTTGTAGGGAATGGCGTTGACGGAGATGTAGTGCCAGATGTCGCCCTGTGTCCATTCGACGAGCGGGTTGATCTTGGCGCGTTCGGGCTGCTGCTCAATGTCATGCACTTCTGCCCTGGCGGCGGACTGCTCGCGGCGCAAACCGGTCAGCCAGCCTTTTTTGCCGGCCAGCGCACGTTCCAAAGGCTCCATCTTGCGGATATGGCAGCACGCCTTGCGCAGCTCCAGGCTTTTGTACATGGCCTGCGAGCCGTTTTGCTCGACAAAAGCCGAAGCGGCCATGGCATCGGGACGGTACACATCGACCTTCACCGGGTAGCGCGCTTCGATGCGGCCAATCAGCGCCACGGTTTCGGCGTGCAGCATCTCGGTGTTCAGCACAAACATGCTGATGCCCGGCTGGCCCAGCAGGCCCGCTTCGTGCATCAGGTGCGTGACCACCATGTCTTCGGCGCCCAGGCTGGAAGCCTGCGTCAGCGGGGAATAGTCGGTGGCTGCGGACCGGATCAGGGCCAGGCTGTTGGCCAGCTTTTGCGCAAAACCGGGCGATGCCTTGGCGTAGAGGGAAATGGCGCTCATGCGGTGTTCCTTGTCAGGCGGTGGCCGGCGCAGTGACGAAATGGGGCTGAATGTCCACCGCATCGCCCTGGTACTTGCCCACGCCGTAGCCGGGGTAGGCCGCCAGCACGCGATCGGCAACGTCCATGCGCTGGTCGGCGCGCAGCACGGCCACGTCAAAGCCGCTGCGCTCCATCTGGGCCAGCTGGTCCACCAGCACATCGCCCGTGGCGCGGATTTCCCCCTTGAAGCCCAGCCGGCGGCGCAGCAAGAACGCCTGGCTGAAGGCGCGGCCGTCGCTGAACTTGGGGAAATTCAGGTCGATCCGGTGCACGCCTTCCAAAATCAGGTCGAAAGGGCTGGCGTCGTTTGCCAGTTCCACCACATTCAGGCCGGTTGCGCTGTTCGTGTGCGCATCGTTTGCTATCAATTTCATGGTTTTCCTTGCGGGATGAATTTAGCAGCCCAGCGGTTCAGGCTGCGCTGGTATCCAGGGTTTCCGTGCGGGCGGCGCTAAAACGCGCGCCGTTGGCCGCCAGCTTGAACGGGTCGGCCCCTACGCGGCGCAAGGTGGCGATGAAGGTTTCGCGGCCTTCGCGCTGCTGGCGGTAGGTGTCGAGCACGGCTTCGATCACTTCAGGCACTTCAGCCGCAGAGAACGAAGGCCCGACGGCCTTGCCGGCCAGCGCCGGGCCCGACAGGCTGGAGCCGTCCGAGCCGCCCAGCGACACCTGGTACCACTCCTTGCCGTCCTTGTCCACGCCCAGGATGCCGATATGGCCGCTGTGGTGGTGGCCGCAGGAGTTGATGCAGCCGCTGATGTGCAGGTCGATTTCGCCAATGTCGTGCAGTTCGTCGAAGTCCTGGTAGCGCTCGGTGATGGCCTCGGCGATCGGCAGCGAGCGGGCATTGGCCAGCGCGCAAAAGTCGCCGCCGGGGCAGGCGATCATGTCGGTCAGCAGGTGGATGTTGGCCTTGGCAAAACCGGCTTGGCGGGCAGCGCGCCACAAGTCGGGCAGGGCGTCTGCATGCACCCAGGGCAACAGCAGGTTTTGCTCGTGCGTGACGCGCGCCTCGCCCGCGCTGAACTGGTCGGCCAGATTGGCCGCTATGTCGAGCTGGTCGGCGGTGGCATCGCCCGGTGCCTGGCCCAGGCGCTTGAACGACAGCGTGACGGCGCGCAAGGACGGGTTGTGGTGCGCCGCCACGTTTTGCTGCAGCCAGCGGCCATAGGCTGCCTGGTCTTCAGCGGCAATGGGCAGGGTGGCTTGCGGTGCGCTGCCCAGGGTGGGCGGCACAAAGCAGGCGGCCACCCGGTCATATTCGGCCTGGGTAATGGTGTGCGGGCCGCCGTCGTGGTCCACGATCTGCCGGTATTCGGCTTCCACATCGTCGATGTACTTCTGGCCTTCTGCCTTCACCAGGATCTTGATGCGGGCCTTGTAGATGTTGTCGCGCCGGCCGTAGCGGTTGTAGACCCGCACGATGGCTTCCAGGTAGTTCATGATCTGCGCCCACGGCAGGAATTCGCGGATCACCGTGCCAATGATCGGCGTGCGGCCCATGCCGCCGCCGACCAGCACCTTGAAGCCGAGTTCGCCGGCTTCATTCTTCAGCAGTTGCAGCCCCACGTCGTGCCAGCCAATGGCGGCGCGGTCTTCCGTGGCGCCGCTGATGGCAATCTTGAACTTGCGTGGCAAGAACGCGAACTCGGGGTGCAGCGTGCTCCACTGGCGCATGATCTCGCCGAACGGGCGCGGGTCGGCAATCTCGTCGACCGCAATGCCGGCGCGCTCGTCGCTGGTGATGTTGCGAATGCAGTTGCCGCTGGTCTGGATGCCGTGCAAGTCGACGCTGGCCAGCAGGTCCATCACGTCGGCCGATTTGTCCAGCGGGATCCAGTTGTACTGCACATTCTGGCGGGTGGTGAAGTGGCCGTAGCCCTGGGTCAGCCGGGTGTGCACCGATTTGCCGTTTTTCAGCGGCACGGGCCCCAGCTTGTCCTGCGTGGCCTGGGCACTTTCAATCAGCGCGGCGTCGGGCCGGTCGTAGTCGCGGGCAATTTTTGCCAGCACCCGCAGCTGGGCGCTGGAAAGCTCGCCATAGGGAACGGCCACGCGCAGCATGGGCGCGTAGCGCTGCACATACCAGCCGTTTTGCAGGC
>JAQGMZ010000135.1 GCA_028292045.1 Polaromonas sp.
CAAGCCGTGCCCACATTACTCAGGAGACCTCCATGCTGATCGACCTTCATGCCCATGCCCCCCATCCCGACTACTACGACCAGGACCCGTACTGGGGTCCGGCTTTCGAGTCGCAACCCGACGGCGACATCAAGCTGCGGGTTGGCGACTGGATCCTGAGCCTGGGCGCGCCCGAGCGCAAGGCCGCGCTGCGCAAGGCCAAAGCCGAAGGCAAGGCCCTGAGCGTCAATGAATACACCTCGCGCTGGCGCGACCCCAACACCCGCCTGGCCGGCATGGATGCCGCCGGCCAGAATGCCCAGGTGGTGTCGGTGCCGTCGCACTGCTACATGTACTGGACCGAGCTGGACTACGCGCTGCCGTTCGCCCGCAAGGTCAATGACGTCCTGTCCGAATACTGCTCGGCGGCGCCGGACCGCCTGATGTTCTGGGCGCAGGCCGCCTTGCAGAACCCGGTCGAAGCGGCCAAGGAAATCCGCCGCGCCTGCACCCAGCTGGGCGCCAAGGGCCTGGGCGCCGGCGGCTCGAACTTCGGCGGGCTGGAGTTCGATTCGTAGGAAATGGACCCGGTCTGGGAAGCGCTGTGCGACCTGGATCTGCCAATGTTCGTGCACGGGTACAACCAGTCGGTGACCTGGGGCGACAAGTCCAACACCGACCGCTATGAGACCACGGCCATCGTCGGCATGAACTACGACGAAACCAAGGCTTTCTGGTACCTGATCAACGGCGGCGTATTCGACCGCTTTCCCAAGCTCAAGGTCTACATCACGCACGGCGGCGGCTTCGTGCCTTACCAACTGGGGCGCCTGGCACAGACCAACCCGAACCTGGATGTCTTCCACAACAAAAAGCCGGTGCTCGACTACCTGCGCAATTTTTACTTCGACGTCGAACTGCACGAGTTGCCCATGCGCCAGGCGCTGATCGAGGTGATCGGCGCCGACCGCATTCTCTACGGCAGCAACTTCGGCGGCAGCGATGCCATCCGCCATGACCTGACCGATGGCTTGAAGCTCTCGGACGACGACCTGCAAAAAATCCGCTGGAAAAATGCCTGCGAACTCCTGCACCTTGACCCTTCGAAGGTTGGCGCACCAGCGAAGCCCGCCATGGTGAGCGCATGAAGATTGCGCGCTGCACGGACGGCGCCGCGCCGTTCTGGGCCGTCGTGGACACCGAGCGCAATGAAGTGACGCCGATTGCCGGCGCATTTGCCGACTGGGCACCGGCGCTTACGCGGGGTGAAGGCGCCCAATCGCTGAAGCTGGACGGCCCGGCCCGGCCTCTGGACAGCGTGCGCTTGCTGCCGCCCGTCGAGAAAATCAACCGGGTGATGGTGGCGGGCGCCAATTACGCCAAGCACCTCGCCGCCGACTTCGGCATGAAGTCCCATCACCAGCCCATTGCGTTTCTCAAGGCCTATGGCGCGCTGATCGGGGCCAATGACCCGATCCGCTATCCACCGCTGACCCGCGAACTGGACCACGAGGTCGAGCTGGTCGCGGTGATAGGCGCGCAACCGGTGGACCGCCAGAACCCGCTGGCCAGCGTGCTGGGCTACACGGTCGGCAACGATGTCAGCGCCCGCGACCTGCAGCGCAGTGGACCGCCCGGTGTCGGCATGGACCTGTTCGCGGCCAAAAGCCAGGACCGCACGACCGGACTGGGCCCCTGGATTGTCACGCGCGACGAATTTCCCGAAGGCAGCCCCAGCCTGCGCCTGACGCTGAAGGTGAACGGTGAAACCCGCCAGAACGCTTCATCCGGGGAAATGACCTGGAACGTGGCCGAACTGGTGCGTTTCGTCGACGAGCGTTCCGCTTTCGAATGTGGCGACGTGCTGTTCACCGGTTCGCCGGAAGGCACAGGCCATGGCACCGGCCGCTTCCTGAACCCCGGCGATGTGGTGGAGGCCAGCGTGGAAGGTATTGGCACCTTGCGCAACACGGTGTCGGCCATTGAACCTGCTTAAACGGAGAAAACCAATATGACCTTACAGAATAACAAAGTGGTGGTGGTCGGGGCCGGGCTGATGGGCACCGGCATTGCACACGCCTTTGCAGCGTCCGGCTTTGCCACCACGCTGGTGGACAGCAACGGCCAGGCGCTGGACCGCGCCCAGCAGGCGATCCACAAGATTCTTGACGACGGCGTCAAGCTCGGGAAGATGGAGGCGACCGCTGCGGAGGCGGCCAAGTCCCGGCTTGGCATGCAGCCCGACCTGACCGCCGCGGCCGCAGGCGCGCACCTGCTGATTGAAACCGTGTCTGAAAACCTGGCGATCAAAAAAGCGGTCATGACGCAGGCGGCGGCGGAAATGGCCGACACCGCCATTTACTCGACCAACACCTCGGCCCTGAGCGTCACCGAAATTGCAACCGCCGTGAATTGCCCCGAACGCGTGGTGGGCATGCACTTTTTCAATCCGGTTCACAAGATGAAGCTGGTCGAACTGGTGCGCGGCCTGGCCACCAGCGACGAAACCGTGGCAACGATGCGCGCCTATTGCGAAGCCATCAGCAAGCAGTCGATCGTGGTCAGCGAGTCGCCCGGCCTGACCACCAGCCGCATGTCGGCGTTGGCCGGCAACGAGGCGATGTGGATGCTGCAGGAAGGCACCGCCACCGCAGAAGACATCGACACCGCGCTGCGCCTGGGTTTCAACCATCCGATGGGTCCGCTCGAACTGGGCGACCTGACCGGCTGGGACACCCGGCTGGCGGTGCTCAAGTATCTGCACCAGACGCTGGGCGACAAATTTCGGCCGTGCCCGCTCATCATCAAGATGGTGGCGGCCGGTCGCTACGGCCGCAAGACCGGCCACGGCGTGTATCGGTATGAAAACGGCCAGCGCGTGCCGGGCTCGGGCATGAAAGGCAGCGCATTGTGAGCCGCGATATCGTGATCGCCGGCGCGGTGCGTACTCCGGTTGGCAAATTCCGCGGTAGCCTGGCTGGCGTTCGCGCCGACCACCTGGGTGCGCTGGTGATTGGTGAATTGGTCAAGCGGGTCGGCCTGAGCCCAGAGGTGGTGGACGATGTGATCTTTGGCTGCGTCACGCAAATTGGCGAACAGTCGGCAAACATTGCCCGCACGTCGTTGCTCGGCGCTGGCTGGCCGGTGACGATACCGGGACTGACGATCGACCGCAAGTGCGGCTCGGGCGAAGCCGCGGTGCATGTGGCGGCCGGCCTGATCGCCTGCGGCGCTGCCGATGTGGTGGTGGCCGGCGGCGCCGAGAACATGAGCCGCGTGCCCATGGGCAGCAACCGCGACCTGCACGGCGAGGCCTTTGGCTGGATGGCTGCGGAGCGCTATGAATTGACGGGTCAGGGCGAAGCCGCCGAGCGCCTGTGCGACCAGTGGCAACTCAGCCGCGAATCGCTTGACGCCTTTGCGGTGGAAAGCCATCGCCGCGCCAACGCCGCTTCGGCGGCGGGCTGGTTCAAGAGCGAGATCGTTCCGGTGCCGGTGGTCCGGCTGCGCGAAAAGGCGCTGGAAGGCGATGCGCTGCCCTTCGAGGCTGACGAAACGATTCGCCCGGGAACGGCCGCTGAAAAGCTGGCAACGCTGAAAACCAGCTTTCGCCCGGATGGCCGCCTGACGGGCGGCAACTCATCGCAAATTTCCGATGGTGCGGCGGTGCTGCTGCTGATGTCAGCCGACAAGGCGAAGGCATTGGGCGTCAAGCCCCGCGCGCGAATCCGGGCCGTGGCCACCGTCGGATCGGACCCTACGTTGATGCTGACCGGCCCGATCGCCGCGACCCGCCTGGTGCTGGCCAAGGCCGGGTTGACACTCGATGACATCGATTTGTTCGAGGTCAACGAAGCCTTTGCCCCCGTGCCCATGGTGTGGATGAAGGAAATCGGCGTGTCGCATGAACGCCTCAACGTCAATGGCGGGGCTATTGCGCTGGGCCATCCGCTGGGCGCCAGCGGTGCGCGCATCATGACCTCCCTGCTGCACGAAATGGAACGTCGGGGCGTGCGCTACGGCCTGCAGTCGATCTGCTGCGCGGGTGGGATGGCGACGGCCACCATCATTGAGCGTCTCTGAGCCCTGCGTTCACTTATGGCGTTATTACCCATGATCCCGCTGGCGGCGTTCCCGCCAGCGCTGGCGCAAGCGGTGGAGCAGGGCGTGCAAACCCGCATGCTCAGTTCCACCCTGCCCATCCAGGTGTGGGCGCACCGTCCGGCCCTGGCGCAGGCCTGGCTGGCCACGCTGGACCAGATGCACAACCATGGCATCCTGGACGGACGTCTGCGTGAGCTGGTCCGCTTGCGCATTTCCGCGTTCACCACTTGCCAGGCCTGCCAGGTGGCGCGCAAGAGCGGTGAAGTCAGCGAGACCGATATTGCCTGTCTCTCCTCGGATGACGCCCGTTTCAGCCCGGCCGAACGTGCTGCTCTGCGCTATGCCGAGCTGTTCGCGTCCGACCCGCTGGCAATCGACGAGACCGTGTTTGCCGAGTTGGGCCGGCACTTCAGCACCCCCGAAGTGGTTGAACTCAACATGTTTTGCGCGCTGATGCTCGCCGGGGGCCGCATGACCCAAGCGCAGCGTGCCTATGAAGCCTGAACCCTCCGTGCCGGGCATCAGCCCCTCCAGCGTGATTGCGCTGGTGGGCTGCCAGGTGGGCCTGCACGGCTGCCTCAACGGCGCCCGCATGGCGATTCCCCTGCAAGCGCTGCAGCAGGGGTTGGGGGCTTCCATCTTGGGCTTGCTGATGGCCCTGTTTGCCGTGCTGCCGGTTTTTCTGGCGCTGCCCGCCGGGCGCATGGCAGACCGCCTGGGGTACCACCGGCCTGTGCATCTGGCGCTGGCGCTGTCGTTGGCCGGTGCGCTGGTGGGCGCCTTGTCAGGGCATATTTTGGCTTTGTGCATCGCGGCGATGCTGGTCGGCGCAGGCTCCAGCCTGGGCATGATTGCGCTGCAGCGCACGGCCGGCCGGCTGGCCAGCACGCCAGGGGAACGGCTGCGCATTTTCAGCTGGATTGCCCTGGCGCCCGCCATTGCCAATTTTGCCGGACCGATGATGGCCGGTGTGCTGATCGACCATGCCGGTTTTCGCGCGGCCTTTGCGGCCCTGGCGCTGCTGCCGCTGCTGACCCTGGTGTTTACCCGCTGGGTGCCGCGCGAAACCATTGTGGCCAAGCCCAGTTCAGCCAGCGCCGGTGCGCCCGGCAAGGCCTGGGACTTGTTGCGCCTGCCCGACTTTCGCCGGCTGCTGTTCATCAACTGGCTGATCGCCGCGACCTGGGATGCGCACAGCTTCGCCCTACCGATCCTGGGCCACGAACGGGCTTTGAGCGCTTCGTCCATCGGCATGGTCCTGGCGGCTTACGCCGTGGCGTCCGCCGCCGTTCGCCTGCTGATTCCGATGGTGGCCGAACGCTTGTCGCCTCGGCTCATGATGGGCGTGGCCTTGTCCATGACGGCGGCCATGTTCGGTGTGTATCCGCTGCTCGACACGGCCTGGGCCATGGCTGGCTGCGCTGCCTTGCTGGGCATTGCGCTGGGCGCGGTTCAGCCGGCGGTGATGTCGACGCTGCACCAGGTCACGCCGCCCGATCGTCAGGGCGAGGCACAGGGCCTGCGCTCGACGTTCGTCCATTTCTCCACGCTGGTGATGCCGCTGACGTTTGGCGCCATCGGTGCGGCTGTCGGGGTCGGGCCGGTGTTCTGGCTCACCGCTGTTGTGCTGTCGGCTGGCGCCTGGCAAGCCATGCGACTGCCTGCAAACCGCTGAATCTGCCATTCTTAGGGCGTGGCGGCAATCTTCTTGGTCTGGCTGTCCGGAAAATCGGGCGCCCATTCACGCTGCAGGCCCATGAAGCCGGCCCACTTATGCCGCCTCAGGGCCCGGGGCTCACGGCTGCCGGATAAAATAGCGGACCATGACGCGCCCGGCGTCAAAGCTGTACAACTCGATGGTTTCTATGGCGATTGCCGTGCCGCGCACCTTGTTCCGGTTGTGGCAGGCGACTTCATTGCCATTGATGATCATCAGCACCTCCTCGATTTCAATCTTGGCGCTTTGCTGCGCCCACATGCCTTCCAGCACCGGCCAGCCGTCGCTGGCTGGCCGCCCGACGTATTCAATTTGCAGGCCGTTGGGGGCTGCCTGCGCATAAGCGGCAAAAAACCCCGCTTTGTCGCCGGCGTTCCAGGCGTTTACCTGGGCGTGCAAAAAATGTTCAATGTCTGACGGGTTCATGTTGTTTGTATCCGCTAAGCTGGAAAATAGGCGGCGCCCTGCTTGCACACTGCGCTGCTGCAGTTCGGCGCAATGCTTTTCATAGCGCCAAGGCTGGCCGGTTTCGCAGGCAGCGGGCAATTGGCTGGCGCAATGCGCTTTAGCTTAGCAACAAGCCTTGTCCATGTCTTCAGACTTCGTTTGACAATGCGTCAAATCACTGATGCCTGGCGCGACACAAGGCCTCGCCAGGCACGAAAACAGGCCCCGCCCGACGGCGGGTGAATTTTAAGCTTCACCATTGCGCGATAGCGCTTGTTTCATTGATAACCAAGGAAGCGGAACCATGAATGCAATTGAAGGAAAGGTCGTGATGATCACAGGCGCCAGCAGCGGCATTGGCGAGGCTTGCGCGCGCCGGCTGGCGGCCAAAGGCGCCACGCTGGTGCTTGCGGCGCGTCGAACGGACCGCCTGGCCAAACTGGCAGCCGGGCTGGGCAACAACACCCTGTGGGCTGCAGCGGACGTTACCAGGCTGCAAGACCTGGAGGCACTGGCCTGTCTGGCGCGCGAGCGTTTTGGCCGCATCGACGTGCTGATCAATAACGCCGGCATCATGCCGATCTCCCTGCTGGCGCAGGGCTGCGTTGACGACTGGAGCCGCATGATCGATGTCAACATCAAAGGCGTGCTGCACGGCATTCACGCGGTGCTGAACGCCATGCTGGCGTATGGCTCCGGACACATCATCAACATTTCATCCGTAGCCGGTCTGTCGGTCGGGCCCGGCAGCGCGGTGTACTCGGGCACAAAATTCGCCGTGCGCGCCATCAGCGAAGGCCTGCGCCAGGAATGCGTCGGCAAGATAAGGGTCACTACCGTGTGCCCGGGGCTGACAACCAGCGAGTTGACCGAAAGCATCACGGTTGCGGCCTTCAGGGAACGCGCAGAAAAGCTCTACGAGGGAGCAATTTCTGCCGATGCCATTGCCGATGCCGTGCTGTATGCCATTGGTCAGCCAGAGCAGGTGGCGGTCAATGAAATCGTGGTTCGGCCACTTTTCCAAAGCTTTTGACCACGCCGTCGCCGGCTCTATGCCGGTTCTTTGCCGGCTTAAACTACCAGGCTGGCGACATAGGCCCTGCGCCTTCATGCCGCCCACGTCCACGTCCACGTCAACGCCCACCGATAGCCAAGTCATGACATTGTCCGGCCCCGACACCGCAAATTCGCCTTCCAGGAAGCGCGCCACCATCACACGCTTGCTCAAGGAGGCGCGCCAGGCTTTTTCCGAAAAAGGCCTGGCCCATGCGCGCGTGGACGACATCGCACGGGCTGCAGGCGTGACCAAGCAGCTTGTCTACCATTACTTCAGCAGCAAGGAAGACCTGTTTGCAAGTGTTCTGGACGAGTCGGCGCAGGATGTGCTTGCCGACCTGCTGGCGCTGGAACTGGATCACTTGCCGCCCACGGCCGCCCTGCGCATGCTGCTGGAGCATTCTTTCGACCAGTACCGAAGCGACCCCGCATTGGGCGCCCTTGCGCAGGAAGGCCTGCGCTTTCACGAAAACAATGTTGCGCGCCAGAACTGCTTTGCCGACATGGCGCCTGTCCTGGTCACGCAGATGGAACGCATCTTGCGCCGCGGCGCGGCCAGCGGGGAGTTCCAGCCGGGCGTTGATGCGCGTTTGTTCTGCGCGGCCTCGGCACTGGTCACCACGGGCGGCTTCACCAACCGCTACACCGTCTCGGCCGTGGCCGGGTTCGATACGACATCGCAGGAAGGCATTGCAACGTGGCGGCAGTTTTCAGTGGACTTTGTGCTTTCTTCAATCCTGACAGGCCACCGGCCAGTACTGGAGCGCCCTGGCGCGCAAGCATGAACTTCAGCTGCCGGTTTTCCATTTCCTGAAGTGCATTACGCAAGGATTTCAGGCTGCTTGCAGGGTTCTTGCCCTTGTCATTGTGATTTAAGTAAGTCACAATTCGAATATTTGTTCAATATAAGCCGATCCGGCTGATACAAACATCAACTATAGGGAGACCTGATGAACAAGCCTGAAGCCACGACTCTTGAGAGCGCCTACGCGGGCGTTGCAGACAACTACCGCGGCAGCGACGTGGACCTGCACGCCATCTACCGCGACATGCGCAAGAACACGCCTGTCATTGCCGACAACTTCATGGCTCGCCTGGGCGTGCCCAGCATTGCCGGCCTGGATGCAAACCGTCCTACTTTTACATTGTTCAAGTACAAGGATGTGATGTCGGTGCTGCGCGACGCCACCAACTTCACCAGTGGCTTCATCGCCGAAGGTCTGGGGTCGTTTTTTGACGGATTGATCCTGACGGGCATGGACGGCGATGAACACCGCAAGGCGCGTGCGTTGCTGCAGCCCGTGTTCATGCCCGACGTGGTCAACCGCTGGCGCGATACCAAGATGGACCCCATCGTGCGCAATGAATACCTGTTGCCCATGCTGCCCGCCAAGAAGGCCGACCTGATGGAGTTTGGTCTGCATTTCCCCATCAGGCTGATTTACTCCCTGATTGGATTCCCCGACAATCGGCCAGAGCAGATTCAGCAGTACGCGGCTTGGGCGCTGGCCATCCTGGCCGGCCCGCAAGTCAACGAGGAAAAAGCGTTGCTGGCCAGGAAAGCGGCCATGGAGGCTGCCCAGGCGCTGTATGACGGTGTAAAGACTGCTGTCGTCCAGGTGCGCAAGGACGGTGCGCAGGGAGACGATTTGATCAGCCGCTTGATCCGCGCCGAATTTGAAGGGCGCCAGCTCGACGACCATGAGGTCACCACCTTTGTCCGCTCCCTGCTTCCTGCGGCTGGAGAGACCACCACCCGCACATTCGGCTCCCTGATGACCTTGCTGCTCGAGCGTCCGGCCTTGCTCGAACGCGTGCGCAATGACCGGAGCCTGGTGGGCAAAGCCATTGACGAAGCGGTGCGCTTCGAGCCGGTGGCCACGTTCAAGGTCCGCCAGGCTGCCAAGGACCTGGAAATCGGTGGCTTTCAGATTCCCAAGGGCGCCATGGTCCAGTGCATTGTGTCATCCGCCAATCGCGACGAGGATGCGTATGAAAACAGTGAAACATTCGACATTGACCGCAAGCCAAAACCATCATTTGGATTCGGTTTTGGACCGCACATGTGCATTGGGCAATTCATTGCCAAGTCGGAGTTGCAGGTGGCCGTGAATGCGATCCTGGACCTGCTGCCCAACATCCGCTTTGATCCGGACATGCCGGCGCCGACAATCGTTGGCGCCCAACTGCGCGGGCCGAAAGCGGTTCATGTGATCTGGGATTAAAAAAAGGCGACTTGGCGTCGCCTTTATGCAGCAAGGGCCGCCGCTCAGATCTGGGTTGCGGGCAGGTGCACCACCAGTCCGTCAAGTTCCTCGGCCATCGTCAGCATGCAGGAAAGCCGGCTGTTGCTGCGGCGCGGTTCGGCCGTGCTGTCCAGCATGGCGTCTTCCATCTCTTCCATCGGCGGGAGCCTGGACAGCCAGGATTCATCGACATAGACATGGCAGGTGCAGCATTGGCAGGCGCCGCCGCAGTCGCCGTTGATGCCCGGCAAGCCGCGTTCCAGCGCATTTTGCATGACCGTGCCGCCGAGCTTGACGTCCAGATCGGAGCGAACGCCGTCGTGGCTGATGTAGGAAAGTTGGGGCATGGGTTTGTCTCCGGGTGAATCGAATGTAATGCGGAAATCTACAGCGACCGGCTGATGATTTCCTTCATGATTTCAGAGGTGCCGCCATAAATGCGCGACACCCGGGCATCAACCCATGCGCGGCTGATCTTGTACTCGCTCATGAACCCGTAGCCGCCGTGCAGCTGCAGCAGATCGTCCAGCAGCTTTCCCTGCATCTCCGAGCCCAGCAACTTGCACATTGCCCCGACTTCTGCCGACAACTCGTTGCGCATGGCCTTGGCCAGGCAATCATCGACAAAGACGCGCAGCATGGTGACCTGGGCCTTGACCTCGGCCAGCTTGAAGCGGGTGTTCTGGAAGTCGAAAACGGTCTTGCCGAAAACCTGGCGGTCTCGCGTGTACTGGATCGTCTCGTCCAGCAGTGCTTCGACGCAGGCCGTAGCGCGGATCCCGATGATGGTGCGTTCCCAGGCCAGCTGGTGCGTCAGGTACTTGAATCCCTGATTTTCTTCGCCCAGCCGGTTTTCTGCCGGAACCCGCACATTGTCGAAAAACAGCTCGGAGGTGTCCTGTCCCTTCAAGCCAATTTTTTCCAGCAGCTTGCCTTTTGAAAAGCCTGGGCGGTCTTCCTCAACGCAAATCAGCGTCAGGTCCTTGCCTTGCGGGTCGATCTTGGTGGCGGTCACCATCAGGCCGGCGTTGCCGCCGTTGGTGATGAAGGTTTTCTGGCCATTGACAATGTAGTCATCGCCGTCGCGGCGGGCCGTGGTGCGCATCGAGCGCAGGTCGCTGCCGATGCCGGGCTCGCTCATGGCGATCACGCCGATCAGCTCGCCGCTGACCATGCGCGGCAGCCAGCGGTGCTTTTGCTCTTCGGTGCCATAGGCGACGATGTAGGGCGCGACAATTTCGGAATGCGTCGTGAAGCCGATGGCAGTGGCGTTGACCCGTGCAAGCTCTTCGATCATCACAGCCGAATGGCCGAAGTCGCCGCCAGCGCCGCCGTATTCTTCCGGCACGGTGGAGCACAGCAGGCCGATTTCGCCCGCCATGCGCCAGATGTCCTTGGGCACGATGCCGGCATGCTCCCAGGCGTGCAGGTGCGGCACGATTTCTTTTTCAATAAAACGCCGCGCCTGTTCGCGGAATTGTTCGTGGTCTTCGCGGAATACAGATCGCATGGTCATGTCCTGGAGGTCAACAAAGAGGGTGGGGCAGACCGCGGTCAACGGTCTTTGTAGACAGGCTTGCGCTTGTCGAGGAAGGCGTTCACCGCCTCCAGATGGTCGTCGGTGTGGTGCGCCAGCGCCTGGTAGGCGGCCGACAGTTCAAGCAGCGAGTCCAGCCGCATGTGCTGGCCTTCGCGCAGCAGGCGCTTGGTCAGTCGCAGCGCATGCGTGGGGTTGCCGGCAATGCGCTGGGCCAGCGCCTGGGCGTGGGCCAGCAACTGGTCGGCGGGCACGACCTCGGCCACCAGGCTCCATTCAAGCGCCTTGGCGGCGTCGATGGTGTCGCCGGTGAAGGCCATCAGGCTGGCGCGCTGCATGCCGATCACGCGCGGCAGCAGCCAGGCGCCGCCGTCGCCGGGCACGATGCCGACCTTGACGAAGCTTTCGGCAAACAGTGCTTTGTCCGATGCAATGCGGATGTCGCACATGCAGGTCAGGTCTAGTCCGGCGCCGATGGCCGGGCCGTTGATCGCGGCAATGACCGGCACGTCGAGTTCGTACAACGCCAGGGGAATTTGCTGGATGGTGTTGCGGTAGCTTTCGCGCACATCGAAGGGCGAGCCGGCGAAGATGCCGCCCCGGTCCCGCATGTCCTTGACATTGCCGCCGGCGCAAAACGCGCTGCCTTCGCCGGTGAGCACCAGGGCCTTGACCGAGCCGTCGCGACGAACCTGATGGCACAAGTCCACCAGTTCCTGCATTTGCGCCGGCTCGGTCAGCGCGTTGCGCGTCTCGGGCCGGTTCATGCGGGCGGTGATGACGCCGCCATCGCGCTCAATGATCAGAAAAGGCTGGCTCATGGGCTCGCTTTCAAAAAACGGGCGGGCAGCTCGAAACTCCCCGGGTAAATGGCCGACCACGGCGGCCCCTGGTTGCGCCACAGGCCCGGGGCCGCTGCAAGAATCGTTTTAGAGCGCGGTCCCCGCGTCTGCCGACTCGAACATCCTGTTGATATCGCCCGACGTGACCGGCTTGCTTGGATCGCGCAGTGGTGCAGCGCCGCCCATGCCAAGCGCGGGTTCGATCTTCACATGGCCGGCCTGTGCGCGCAGGGCGCCGACGGTGCAGTTTTCACGCCCAAGGATGGCGAACGGGTCATACGAGAACTCGCGCATGGTGTTCAGGTGCGTGATCTTGTTGATGATCTCATCGGACAAATGCTGCGACTGGCGCCAGAACACGTTGGCCGACTCGGGCCAGGTGCAGTCGGAATGCGGGTAGTCGCATTCCCAGGTGACCTTGTCCACGTTCAGCGAATCCAGGTTCTTCAGGCCGAATTCATCTTCGATGAAGCAGGTGATGATGTGCTCGTTGAAAATGTCGCTGGGCTTTTTGTCGCCGAAGTTCGACATGGTCCAGGCGTTGTGGTGCTGGTGCGTGAAGTTGGCCCGCTCCAGCAGGTAGGGAATCCAGCCGATGCCGCCTTCGGACAATGCCATGCGCAGCTTGGGGAACTTTTTCCACATCGGGCCCCAGATCCAGTCGGCCGCCGAGTTGGAGATCGAGATCGGCATGGATGTGATCCAGGCATCGATCGGCGATTCGTCGGAGGCGTGGGCCGCCTTGACACCGGTGCCGATGTGGCAGCAGATCACGACGTTGTTGTCGGCGCAAGCCTTCCACAGCGGGTCCCAGCGGTCGTTGTGGATGGACGGAAAGCCATGGACCGTCGGATTGTCGGACAGCGTCAGGGCATGCACGCCCAGCTTGGCCATGCGTTCGACCTCGGCCGCCGCAGCCTGCATGTCCCACCAGGGAACGATCATCACCGGAATCATCCGGCCCGGTGCGGCACTGCACCAATCGTGGAAGTGCCAGTCGTTGTAGGCCTGGATGGCGGCCAGCGAAACCCCTTTGTCGGGGTAGCTCTGGAAGCGCTGGCCGGCAAAGCCGGGGAAAGTCGGAAAGCACAGCGAGCCCAGCACGCCGTTGGCGTTCATGTCTTCCACGCGCGCTTTGATGTCGAACGTCCCGCGGCGCATCTGGTCATAGCCCAGCGGCTCCATGCCGTATTCTTCCTTCGGCCGGCCGACGACGGAATTGAGTCCCATGTAGCCAGTGGCGACTTCTTCGAATACCCAGACATCGCGGCCATTGGACTTCACGACCTTGGGTTCGCGGCCCTTGTACTTCGCTGGCATGTGCCGTGTGAAGGCGTTTGGCGGTTCAATCACGTGGTCGTCCACGCTCACAAGAATAAGGTCGTCCAGTTTCATCAAGTGCCCCTTGGTAAAAAGCTGCCTTGGCAGGCCAGCCAGGTTGAAATTCAGTTGTTGCCGGCTATGTTAGCCAAAGTTATGAACATAATCAAACTATCTGTTCATATTAATCAACTAAAAACAAGAAACCTAGGGTTAACGATGATTGGCCGCTGCCGCTTTGCCTTGTCCGGGCGGCAGGATTTGTCCGGGAAAGCGATGGACTAAAAGAGTTTGGATTCGAGTTGGTGGCCTAGGTCGCGCACGGCTTCGCCCAGGACGTGGACCTGGGCTTCGCTGCGGTCTCCCCGAATCATGACGGTGGAAACCGTGAACACGATGTTTGCGCTCGCATCACAGACGGGAGCGGCAATGGCCAGTACGCCGTTGGAGAAGTAGCCATCGTCGCAGGCCCAGCCCCGGCGCCGCGCGAGGTTGACTTCTTCCAGGTAGCTTTCAAACGAAATGGGCCGGGCCCACCGGATCTGGTTGAAGGCTTCGAGCATTTCTTCGTCGTTGAGCCCAAGCCGCCCGGTAAACAGCCGGCCGCTGGCCCCCATCAGTAAGGGCAGCCGCTGGCCGGTGGGCATGTTGATGTGCAGGTTGGTGGGGCTTGACTCGGACTTGACCAGCACGATCCGATCACTTCCCAGGCGCCGCCACAGGGTGACGGTGACGCCAAACTCGGCGGCCAGGTCATGCATCAGGGGCGCTGCGAGTTCAATGCGCTGGCCGCGCGTCACCAGTTGCTCGACCAGCCGGGCCATGCCAAGCCCGGCCGAATAGGTTTTGGACAGCGGGTTGAAATCGACCACGTCTTCTGCGACCAGCGTTCGCAAAATATTGAAGCAAGTGCTTGAATTGATCGAAAGGTGGCGCGCAATGTCAGCCGCCCGTTCGGGCGCGCCGGTGTTCGCAAGGTGGCGCAGAATGCTGATGGCGTTGACGACCGGCCGCACAGTCACGGCCCGTGTCACTGCCTGTCCTTCAATCAGCGGCGCTTTAGGTGTCCCAATTTGACGGGTTGCTGCCTTGGTTTGCAAGGCAGTCATTTTTAGATTCATGGTCGGGCCGTTGTGTGTTGTTTATCTAGCTTCATGGGCATTGCTCGATTGGGCCGTTCTGCATCCAGGTCGTGCCATGGACTGATAAGCTTCATGGGTAATATTCTAGATACAGAAATGGAGTCTGACATGTGAATTTGGTCTTTGATCGGGTTTTCACTTAGAAAACACTCAACACTTTATGGATATTTGTGCATATACTTTTGTGATCAAAGACTTGCCACATTCTGAAGGAGAAGACATGAGTTCTGACAACAAGATGGTGCTTCGGGTTAGCGCAGATCGGAGTCGGTGCTGCGGCTATGGCCTGTGCGCTCAGATATGTCCGCAAATATACAAGCTGGATGCCGATGGATTGGTCTATCTCGACACCGACACCGTGCCGCCCGAGCTTGAGGAAGATGCCCGCGAAGGGGCGGCCGCCTGCCCAGCCGAGGCACTGACTGTCGACAGCGTTCCTGAATAACTTCTCAAGCAAGGCAATCCATGAGCTCCACGGGTAGATTTACAGGCAAGGTTGCCTTGATCAGCGGCACGGGCGGCGGGCAGGGCCGGGTAGCCGCCCTGCGTTTTGCCCGTGAAGGCGCCAAGGTGTTCGGTTGCGACCTGAACGCCGCATTGCAACAGGAAACGCTGGCCATGCTGAAGGCTGAAGGCCTTGAGATGGCGGGCGACGGCAGCATTGACCTCGGCGACCCGCTCCAGGCGCGTGCCTGGGTTGACGCGGCGGTGGCGCAATACGGTCAGGTTGACATTCTTTACAACAATGCATCGTCGGCACGCTTTGCGCCGATTGCAGACATGTCCATTGAAGACTGGCAATATACGGTCCGCAATGAACTTGACCTGGTTTTCTACTCGACCAAATATGCCTGGCCCCACCTTGCCGCGCGCGGCGGTGTCATCATCAATATTTCTTCCGTAGCCGCCTGGGGCGCTTCCACGGTTACAGGCATTGGCGCCCACTCCGCAGCCAAGGCCGGCGTGGTCGCCGTGACGCGACAAATGGCCATCGAGGGCGTGAAAAGCGGTATTCGTGCCGTCAGCATCAGCCCCGGTGTCATTGCAACACCCGGGACACTGCCGTTTTTAACCCACCCGGAGGCGCGCGCGGTGTTGCTCAACGGCGTTCCCATGCAGCGGCCCGGCGAATCCGATGAAGTGGTGGCCATGGCGCTTTTCATTGCTTCCGCCGAAGCTTCCTACATCACAGGCACCGACATCGTCGTCGACGGCGGCATGCTCGCGCTCTGACTTTTTGCGCTTCCCTGAAATAGTCCGGGGCGGCATCCAAAGCTTCGGCATCACGACACACAGGAGACATCATGGACATCATTGGCATGGGCTATCTCGGCTTCGAATCGAGCAATCTGGAAGCGTGGAGAAGCTACGGCCCGGAAGTGATGGGCTTTCAGATCGGTTCCTCGCCCGCAGCGGACCGCGATTCGGTGTATTTCCGTATCGACGACCGACGCCATCGGTTTGCGTTTCACCCGGGCAAGGTAGACCGGCTGGCTTATATTGGCTGGGAAGCGCGGGGCAGGCTGGAATTCCAGGCGGCTACCCAAAAATTCCGGAATGCGGGCGTGCAGGTCACGGTCGGTGATGCCGAACTGTGTGAAATCCGCGGCGTCAAGGAAGTGATCCGTTTTCGCGATCCGGTGGGCAATCAGCACGAACTCTTCTACGGACAGAAATGGATGCCGCGCTCCTTTGTGCCGGGACGTCCGCATGGCGGTTTTGTGGCCGATGCGCGGGGCATGGGCCACGCCGTCATCATCACGCCGGAGTTCCCGCCTGAACAGGAAAAGTTTTTAACCGAATTGATGGGGTTTCACTACCTTGGCGCTGGTGCAGGCAAAGGCAAGACCGCGTTTTACCGTGCAAAGCTCAACACCCAAACCAGCCATGACATTGCCTTTGGCCATGGCCCTGGCAAGGCGGGCATTCAGCATGTGGGCTTGTTCGTCAAGAGCTTGCGCGACGTGGGTGAAACTTACGACATCGTCAAAAAACGCCAACTGCCAATGCAAATGACGCTGGGCGCCCATGTCCAGGATCCCAGCGTGTCTTTTTACCACTTCACGCCGGGCGGCTTTGCGTTTGAGGTCATCACCGAACTGGAGCCCTGGCACAACGATGGCTTCGAGCTGAACCCGGAAAAGCTCAGCACCTGGGGCCATGAGCTGGTCGGCCCCATCCTGGGCGCCAGCGTTCGAACGCCGGAAGAAGTGCTGGATGAAGAAGGCCTGGCCATCCTGAACCGCCTGCGCCAAAAGGCCTGAAGCCTGGCGGTTTTTGCCAGGCTTCAACATCTCAATTCAAGCGAAATAGTAGGCAGCGGCGGCACCGCTGCCAGCTGTCACGCCTGCGTTGCAGAGGCCGCTTCACTGCGCAGCCGGATAGTTTCGTGAAAATCACGCTTGAGCGTCGGGTAGTAGGCAATCTGGCCGCCCATGCCGCCCGCAATGTCAATCGATGCCGCGCTGATGAAGCTGGCATGGTCGCTTGACAGGAAAAGCGCCATGCCCGCAACATCTTCGGGTTGGCCGAAACGGCCAAGAGGCACGACTTTCAGCACCATTTCGTTGAACTCCTCGCGGGTGCAGCCAGCCGGCATTTCCCTGAAGTGCCTGTCCCACTGGCCCGTGTCGATCCAGCCCATGTTGAGCGTGTTGACCAGAATATTGTCTTTGGCCAGCGACATGCCCAGCGATTTGGACATGGCGATGCAGGCCGCGCGGTTGACCACCGACGGAATGCCTTCTGGCGTCGGGTAGACCCCCGCCAGCGCATTGATTTCGATGATGCGGCCCCAGCGTTGCTTGCGCATGTGCGGCACCACGGCCTGAACAAACCTGAAATGGCCCATCTGCAGCACATTGGCATGCTCCAGAATCTGCTCGGGCGTCAAGGTGTCGATATTGCCGCTCTGGCCTTGTCCGGCATTGTTGACCAGCACATCGACGCCGCCCCAGGCAGCGGCAATGTCTTCAACAAAGCCCTTGACGCCTGCGGTATCGGTCACATTGACTACCTGGGCGATGACGTCTTTCGCACCCCGGCTTTTCAAGTCGTCGCCGGCCTCTTTGACTGCCACCGCGTTGCGCGCGCAAATGGCGACGCTTGCGCCTTCCGCCGCAAAGGCGCGCGCAATCGCCTGGCCAATGCCGCGCGAGGCGCCCGTCACGATCACCCGCTTGTTGCTCAAATCAATCTGCATGGTCGTTTCCTTCTTGTGGACTGATCCACCTTGGCTCACCTATGGGATTTACACGCCTTACAGCGCCGCGACCAGTTCGGGCACGGCGGCAAACAGGTCGGCCTCCAGGCCGTAGTCGGCCACGCTGAAGATGGGCGCCTCGGCGTCCTTGTTGATCGCCACGATCACCTTGGAGTCCTTCA
>JAQGMZ010000018.1 GCA_028292045.1 Polaromonas sp.
TGCCTTCGAGCGAATAGCCGAAGATGACCGGCCGGGCGATGTTGTTGATGCCGAAGGTGCCGCCCGTGAGCCACTCTTCGTTGCGCATCACCAGCCACACGGCCGTGTTGAAGCCCAGCGTGGCAAAGGCCAGGTAGATGGTCTGCACGCGTAGCGCCGGAAAGCCCAGTACGAGGCCGATGACGAAGCACAGCAGCGCAGCGGCTGGCAGGCCGAGCCAAAAACTGATGCCGGCCTTCATCATGATGGCGACGGTGTAAGCGCCAATGCCGAAGAAGGCGGCCTGGCCGAGCGACTTTTGCCCGGCGTAGCCGATGGTCAGGTTCAGGCCCATGGTGGCGATGATGAAGACCAGCCAGTAGGTCAGCAGATAGACGCCGTAATTCTTGAGGTATTGCGGCGCGACCAGCAGCACGACCGCGCAGATGGCAGCAAACACCACCGCAGCTTTGTTGAAAGACTTCATACCTTGCGCTCCTCTTTCTTGCCAAGCAGGCCTTGCGGCTTGAACAGGATCACGACCATGAAGATCACCAGCGCCACCGCGTCCTTGTAGGCCGGCGAGATGTAGGCGGCGGCCGGGTTCTCGCACACGCCGACGATCAGACCGCCCAGCAGCGCGCCGCGCGAGTTGCTGAAGCCGCCGATGATGGCGGCGAAAAACGCCTTGTTGCCCAGGCTCTCGCCCATGTCGAACTTGGCCAGGTAGGTCGGCGTGACCAGCAGCGCCGCCTCCACCGCCAGTACGGCGTTGATGGCGAAGGTGTAGAAAATCATGCGCGGCACGTTGATGCCGAGCACCGAGGCGCTCTCGGTGTTCTGCGCCACCGCCTGCATGGCGCGGCCGGTGACCGTCCTGGCCAGGAAGGCCTGCGTCGCCATCACGATGGCCATGGCCAGCACGAAGGTGCCGATGTCCTGCAGCGTCACGGTGACGCCGGCGATGCTGTAGATCTTGTCGGCGAACAGGCTGGGAAACGGGTGGGCTTCGGCGCTGTAGCCGGCGCGCACGCCGTTCCTCATGGCGATCGACAGGCCGATGGTGGCCACGACGATCGGCATCATGCCGAACTTGAACAGCGGATCGACCACGCCGCGCTTGAACACCCAGCCCAGCAGCAGCACGGCCAGCAGCAGGGTCAGCACAAAGCTCACCAGCATCGGCGCGCCCAGCGCCATGAAGCCCAGCAGCATGAAGGCCGGCAGCATGACGAATTCGCCCTGGGCGAAATTGATCGTGCCCGAGGCCTGCCACAGCAGCGTGAAGCCCAGCGCCGCCAGCGCGTAAATCGCGCCGGTGGCAAGGCCGGATAAAAGGAGTTGGAGAAAGTCGGTCATGGCGGTGGGTGCATAAAAAGGAGCATGCTGAAATTGAAAACGGCGTCGATCGCCCGGCCATCATTCCCGCGAGCGCGGGAATCCGGTGCAGGCCAGGCCCAGATGATCAAGTTGTGCGCCGCAGGGGACTCCCGCTTTCGCGGGAATCGCGGCATTGGCGGCGAAAAGCCGGCTGCGGCTTACTTCTTGGCCACGGCGGCTGGCGCGCCGCCCAGCGCCGGCAATACCGACACCACTTCCTGCTTGCCGTTCTTGACCTCGATCATGAAGCTCTCGCGGTCCAGGTCGCCCTTGCTGTCGTAAGACACGTCCATCAGCACGCCGGGCTGGTCCGCGGCCTTGACCTTCAGCGTGTGCAGCGTCGCGGCCACCGCCTTGCGGTCGAGTTTGCCGGTCTTTTCAATCGCCGCCTTCAGGATGTAGATGCCCGAATAGCCTTTCATGCCGTTGTGGTCGGAGACGTATTTGTATTCTTTCTCGAACTTGGCGCGGAAGGCGCGAATCGCCGGCAGCGGCGCATCGACCGTCAGGCCGACATGGGCAATCGCGCCGTTGGCGGCATCGCCGGCCAGTTCGATCACCTTCTGGCCGGTCAGCGTGGTTTCGCCGATGACCGGCTTGGCCCAGCCCTGCTTCTTCAATTCGCGCAGGATGCGGGCCGACTCTTCCTCGTTCGAATAGGCGAACACGCCGTCGGCATTGCTCTGCTTGGCCTTGAGCACGGCGGCCGAAAAGTCCACCTGGCCGCTGTCGGTCGAGATTTCGGCCACGATCTTGGTGGGTGAATTGGCCAGTGCCTTTTTCAGCGAATCCAGGCCGCCCTTGCCGAAGTCGTTGTTCACATAGATGATGGCCAGCGTTTTCAGCTTGGCCTGGTCGCTCATGTAGCGCGCCACCTTGGGCATGGCCGATGCCTGGGTGAAGCTGGTGCGAAAGATGTACGGGTTGCCCTGCTCGGTGATGCCGGCCGCTTCGCCGCCGGTGAAATTGGGCACCTCGGCGCGGCGCGACTCGGCCATGCTGACCATGATGGAGCCGGAAAACACCGGGCCGAAAATGGCAAACGTGTCGTTGTCGATGGCTTTTTGCGTCAGGCCCTTGGCCACACCGGGGTTGCTCTGGGTGTCGTTGGTGGTGGTCTGGATCTTCTTGCCCATGATGCCGCCGGCCGCATTGATTTCCTTGACGGCCAGTTCCACGCCGTTCTTGAAGTTGGTGCCCGCGCTGGCGCCGCCGCCGGACAGCTCGACAATGTTGGCGATCTTGATCACATCTTGCGCAAAACCGGCTGTTGCGCTTGCTGCCATTGCGCAGGCGGCTATTAATTTGATTGCAAATCGTTTGTTCATGCTTGTCTCCTCAGGGTTTAAAAAAGGTGGGTTTCACCCAGCAGCTGCGCCGGGTAGATCTGTTGCCGGATGAAAGTTGAATCCTGTTCAACGGCCTTGGCTGCCGCATGCAGTCCGAAAAAATCAAGGTAGAGCGCGCCCTGCCGGATCATCATTTCAAATCCCGGATGGGCCACCAGGCCCCGGGCGCGCGCCGCGCGCACCAGGGGCGAAGGCTGGTTCTTCATCAGGATATCGACCAAGGCCGCCTGCGGCGAGATGCGGCTGACGTCGCAGGGCATGGGGTCGGTGTCTTGCAGGCCCAGGGGCGAGGCGTTGACGATGAGGTCAAAGCCGGCCGGGTCGTTGCTGTCCTGCGCGTAAACACTGGCCGCCGACGCCGCATGCAGCCGTCCGGCCAGTTCGGCCGCCTTGCCGGGGGCCGGGTCGAAAAAGACCACTTCCGCGGCGCCGCCCTGTGACGCGCGCGATGCCGGGCTGACCAGCGACGCCGCAATCGCCGCAGCGCTGCCGCCCGCGCCCAGCATCAACACCCGTTTGCCGGTGTAGCGGATGTTGTAGCCGTTGAGGGAATGGACAAAGCCTTCGCCGTCGAACAGTTCGCCCACCAGCCGGCCTTGCGCATCGCAGCGCACCGCATTGACCGCCCCGGCCAAGCGCCCGAGTTCGGAGCACTCATCGAGCATGTCCATGACCAGCGACTTGTGCGGAATGGTGAGGAACAGGCCCTTGATGTTGCGGGTGGAAAAAACCGCGCGCACAAATTCCTGTACCGCCAGGGCGGGCAGGTGCACCGGCACCAGCACCGCGTTGATGCCCAGCGTGGCAAAAATCAGGTTGAACGACTCGGGCGCACGGACCTGCTCGACCGGATCACCGAGGATCAGGTAGATGTCGCTGGAGCCGTTTAGGTAGGAAAGCATGGAAAATGAAAGCCTTGAATATTCAACAATCGTTAACTAATTGGAATTTGGCTGAACTTTAGGGCTTGATGAAGGAATCAAAAACCGATTACTCATAATTTGCGCGATTAACGCACATAAATGTTCGATTATCGGTCGTATCAAGGGTTTCACCTGATCCTGCTGCCCGGAGCTTCCGGGCCTTTCCGGCAATACTTTCCCGCATGACCATACCCGCCCTTCCTGCCGTTCCCCGCGCCGCCGAGAACAGCGCCACGGCGCTCAGCAAGCGCGACTGGATAGCCGGGCTGGAAAAGGGCTTGTCGGTCATCGAAGGGTTTGACGATGCCAATCCGCGCCTGACGGCCAGCCAGGCGGGCGTGCGCTGCGGCCTGACGCGCACGGCGGCGCGGCGCTACCTGCTGACGCTGGAACACCTGGGCTATGTCGCCACCGACGGCAAACTGTTCTGGCTGACGCCGCGCGTGCTGCGGCTGGGCCAGTCATACCTGGAATCGGCGCGCCTGCCGCGCATCGTGCAGCCTTTTTTGCAGCGCGTCACGGCCGGCACCCAGGAGAGCGCCTATGTCAGTGTGATGGACGGCGACGAGGTGGTCTATATCGCCCGCAACGGCACCAACCGCGCCATGAACACCGGCTATGTGCTGGGTTCGCGGGTGCAGGCGCAGGTGACCGCCGCAGGCCTGATGATGCTGGCGCTGCGCGATGCGGACTGGCTGGAGCACTGGCTCAACACCCACGACCTGCGGGCCTACACCTCGCACACCATCACCAGCAAGGAGCGCCTGCGCATCGAGCTCGCCCGGATACGGCCGCAAGGCTGGGCTATTTCAGAGCAGCAGCTTGAGCTGAATTACCGGGGCGTTGCGGTGCCGCTGCGCGACCGCAACGGCGAGATCCTGGGCGCCCTGAGCGTCACCATGCCGATGGGCAACGAATCCAGCGACGATGCGGCCACGCGGGTGCTGTCGGTGCTGCGCGAAACGGCGCAGGCCATGCGTCATTTGATTTGACCAAGCTTCCAGCGGCGCCGACAACTCAGGCGCTGACGCTGCCGGTCACCGGCAGCACGATGCCGGTGATGTAGCTGGCGCACACCGGCGAGGCCAGGAAGACATACGCCGGCGACAGCTCCTCCGGCTGGGCCGGGCGCTTCATGTCGGTGGCGGCGCCAAAATTCCTGATCGATTCCGGGTCTTTGTCCGCCGGGTTCAAGGGCGTCCAGACCGGGCCCGGCGCCACCGCGTTCACGCGGATGCCCTTGTCGATCAGGTTGCTGGCCAGCGACTTGGTGAAGGCGTGAATGGCGCC
The DNA here is from genome assembly GCA_028292045.1 of Polaromonas sp. Taxonomy (GTDB): domain Bacteria; phylum Pseudomonadota; class Gammaproteobacteria; order Burkholderiales; family Burkholderiaceae_C; genus Polaromonas. Next base: position 4,922 of record JAQGMZ010000018.1, read on the forward strand.
TTTGGTGGCCGAATAGTCGAGCAGCTTGCTGCTGCCTTCGAGCCCGGTCACCGAGCCGGTGTTGATAATGCAGGCGCCACGCTGAAGGTGCGGCAGCGCGGCTTTTGCCATGTGGAAGTAACCGTAGATGTTGGTCCGCAGGGTTTCGTCGAAGCGCTCTTCGGTGATGTCTGCCAGCGAATCGGCATGCTCCTGAAACGCGGCGTTGTTGACCAGGATGTCGAGCTTGCCGAACGCGCCGACGGTTTTCTCGACCACCTCGCGGCACTGGGCGGCGTCTTTCACGTCGCCCGCCATCAGCAGGCATTGCCGGCCTTCAGCCTCGATGCAGCGCTTTGTTTCTTCGGCGTCCACATGCTCGTCGAGGTAAAAAATGGCCACGTCGGCGCCTTCGCGGGCAAACAGCACCGCCACGGCACGGCCGATGCCCGAGTCGCCGCCGGTCACCAGCGCGCTCAGGCCTTCCAGCTTGCCGCTGCCCCGGTAATTTTCAGCCATGAAGCGGGGCCTCAATTCCATGTCGGCTTCCAGGCCCGGCTTGTCCAGGTGCTGGGCGGGCAAGGGCGGCGCGGGCTGCTCGACCGCGCTTGTCTGCACCGCGTGCTGCCCGGAATCCTGGCCCTCCTTGCCGCGGTCCCTGGCATCTTGCTGGCGCTGGATGGCGCGCTGCTTGCCAGCCACGGACTCGACCGTATGTTCTGGTGACAAAGGGGACGGGGTTGTTGCCATGAATGCCTCCTGCCTGCGCAAAGGGTTCAATCTACGGCCAGCGTTTTCAGCGGCATGTAGGCCGGATTCCCGCTTCCGTCCCGGCATTGCCAGCATCAAGCCGGCGATTTTTCCGGCGTCAGCGCGGGCGCATGATGTCCGGCGTAGTCACGGACACATCGCCGCACTGCGCGCGCTGGCGCAATGCATGCTCCATCACCACCAGAGCCAGCATGGCCTCGGCAATCGGCGTGGCGCGAATGCCGACGCAGGGGTCGTGCCGGCCCTTGGTCACCACCTCGGCCGGCTGGCCGTTGACGTCGATCGACTGGCGCGGCGTGATGATGGAACTGGTCGGCTTGATGGCGATCGACACCTCCAGGTCCTGCCCGGTGCTGATGCCGCCGAGCACGCCGCCGGCATTGTTCGACAAAAAGCCGTCGGGCGCCAGCGAGTCGCCATGGGTGGTGCCGCGCTGCGCCACACTGGCAAAACCGGCGCCGATCTCCACGCCCTTGACCGCATTGATGCCCATCATGGCAAAGGCAATATCGGCATCGAGCTTGTCGAACAGCGGCTCGCCCAGGCCCACCGGCACGTTGGAGGCCGCCACGCGGATGCGGGCGCCGCACGAATCGCCCGCCTTGCGCAGCGCGTCCATGTAGCTTTCGAGACTGGACACGTCGGCCATCGGGGCAAAAAACGGGTTGTGCGGCACATGCTCCCAGGATTCGAACGGAATCACCGCTTCGCCGATTTGGGCCATGCAGCCGCGAAAGGTGGTGCCGTATTGCGCAAACAGCCATTTCTTGGCGACCGCGCCCGCCGCCACCATGGGCGCCGTCAGCCGGGCCGACGACCGGCCGCCGCCGCGCGGGTCGCGCAGGCCGTACTTGTGCAGGTAGGTGTAGTCGGCATGGCCGGGCCGGAAGGTGTCCAGGATGTTGCCGTAGTCCTTGCTGCGCTGGTCGGTGTTTTTGATCAAGAGGCAGATCGGCGTGCCGGTGGTCTTGCCTTCGTACACGCCCGACAGGATTTCGACCGCATCGGGCTCGTTGCGCTGGGTGACATGGCGGCTGGTGCCGGGCCGGCGCCGGTCCAGGTCGCGCTGTATGTCGGCTTCGCTGAGCAGCATGCCCGGCGGGCAGCCGTCAATCACGCAGCCAATGGCCGGGCCGTGGGATTCACCAAAGTTGGTGACTGCGAATAGGGTTCCGAAGGTATTGCCGCTCATGCGGGGATTATCCATGACGGGTTTGGGTGGTTTCCATACGTTGACTCGAACAGCGGAAACCGGCTTCATCCATGGTGACTAGCCACGGCGGTGGACTGGCTGCATTGCAGCGGGAGCGGTCGTCGGTGCTTCGGCAATAAACTTCCGGTATCGACCAGAAGCTGAAGTTCGCATGGCAGGTCAGGTGTGAATTATTTCGGGTCCAGCTTGAAGCGTTTCAAGGAAATTTAATGAAAATTCGTCGATTTCGAATAGGAGATGAGGCAGCGTTGTTCCGTGTGTTTTTCACTGCCATTCATTCGGTTGCCCGCCATGACTACACGCCTGCACAAATTGAGGCTTGGGCTCCAGAAGACTTCGATGCAGACCTGTGGACAGCACACATTCGCGGCATCGACCCGTTCGTTGTAGAGCGTGACGACAAAATAGTCGCCTACGCCGATGTTCAGAAGACTGGCTACATCGACCATTTTTTTGTGTCTGGTACGCATCCTCGTCAAGGAATCGGGAAGCTGTTGATGGACAGGCTTCATGAGGAAGCAGAGAAACTTTGTTTGGTCGAGTTGACCTCTGATGTGAGCCGAACTGCCGAGCCTTTTTTTGCACGTCAAGGATTTCACATGGTTGAGCGACGGTTTCCCGTCCGTCGAGGCGTAACCATCCCCAACGCCTTGATGAGCAAGCAACTCAAGCACACAGGTTGACGGGAAATTGTTATGTCCGTTTTGGGCTCAAAGCGGATTCCCAAGTGCTGGACTCGTATATCTGCCATCAGTCTGAGGCAGCCCTTCAAACCCAATACCCGCAAAATCAGTCTGATCTAATAACTCAGCAGCCCGCCTCGCACAACAAAAAATCGAACTGGAACATTTCCTGCTTTGTGCATTGCAGCATTTCTTGCTGCAACTTGACCGACCAGGAGCTTTCCATGCTGGACCGCACACTCACCAAGTTCTCGCACGTCAAACCCGGCGACACGGCATTTTTACCCGGCGGCCTGCGCGATTTCTTTCTGTACCGCGACCTGGGCGTGGCCGACGCCACCAACGGCCAGGTGATCGCGCACCTTGTCAAGGCGAACAAGGCACCAGAAAGCGGCACCGGCTGGCACCGGCATGAGGCAGATTTCCAGATCGTGGTCATGCTCAAGGGCTGGGCGCGGTTCATGTACGACGACCGGGAAACGCTGGTGGAAGCGGGCGACGTGGTGCACCAGCGCCCCGGCATCAGCCACTTTTTGTTCGACTATTCGCCCGACATGGAATACCTTGAAATCGTGTCGCCGGCCGACTTCAGGTCGATTGACGTAGAACCGGTGTGCGCCATTCCGGCTCCCACGCCATGGGCCAGCTGATGCGCTGGAAAGCCCGGCCAGGCAAGCCGGTTTTGGCCTGAACGACGGCCGGAATCGGCGCTTTAAAACTCCGCGTCCAGCTCGTCAATGTCTTCAGGCTCTTCCTTGGCCGCGGCAACCCACTCCTGCATGGCGGGCAATTCCATGATGCGCTTGCAATAGGCGGCGCACACCTTGTCGATGGCCACGTCGTAGGTCAGGAAGCGGGTGACGACCGGCGCATACATGGCGTCGGCCAGGCACGGTTTTTTGCCGAACAGGTAGGGGCCGCCATAGGTGACCAGGCATTGTTTCCAGATCTCGAGCACCCGGTCGATGTCGGCCTGCGCACGCGACCAGATCTTGAAGGCCGGGAAATGCGCCTTGATGTTCATGGGCAGGGAAGAGCGGAGCGACGCGAAGCCGGAGTGCATTTCGCCGCAGATGGCGCGGCAATGCGAGCGCGCCTTGATGTCGGCTGGCAGCAGGTGTGCTTCCGGCCGTATCTCATGCAGGTATTCACCGATCGCCAGCGTGTCCCACACCTTGAGCCCGTGGTGCTCCAGCGAAGGCACCAGAATGCTTGACGACAGCAGCAGCATCTCTGCCCGCATGGCCGGGTCGTCCAGCGGAATCACTTTTTCAGTGAATTCCAGCCCGGTCAGCCGGGCCATGAGCCAGCCGCGCAAGGACCAGGAACCATAATTTTTACTGCTGATCGTCAAAACGGCTTGGGCCATGAAAAGCTCCTTGAACAGTGTGTTTGCAGAAACCGGCTGGTTGCAAAGGTTGTGCCAGCCCGGTACTTTCGTCCGCGGGCGGAAGGCGCCCGCCGCTCTGGCGCGCAAATTGCCTGCACAGGCAATACCTCTCGCGCAATCGGCAGCCAGTCGTGCATCCATGCATTCACGAAATGCGATTTAAAAACAAGGACTCCCATGCTCTACCAGGCTTACCAAAACCAGTCCGACCTGATGTCGCCGCTTCGCCTGCTGGCGCAAAGCACCGGCGCCGCTTTGTGGATGAACCAGGAAGGCGGCAGTTTGCTGCGCAAGTTTTCGGCGTCGATGGAAGTGTTTTCACGCCTGAAACTGACCCATTCCCGGCCCGACTTCAACATCCGCGAGGTGAGGGCCGGGGAACGCGAGCTGCCGGTGACGGAGGAGCCGGTGCTGCGCCTGCCGTTCGGAACGCTGCTGCGGTTTAAAAAGGAAGCTGCCGGCAGCCTGCCCTACCAGCCGCCGGTGTTGCTGGTGGCCCCGCTGTCAGGGCATTTCGCCACGCTGCTGCGCGAAACCGCGCGCACCCTGCTGCAGGACCACGATGTCTACATCACCGACTGGCACAACGCGCGCGATGTGCCGCTGGGGGAAGGCATTTTTGCGCTGGACGACTACATCGAGCACATGATCCGCTTCATCCAGGCGATAGGCCCCGGCGCGCATGTGGTGGCAGTGTGCCAGCCTTGCGTGGCGGCACTGGCGGCCACGGCCCTCATGGCCGAGGACGATGACCCGGCCCAGCCGCGCAGCCTAACGCTGATGGCCGGGCCGGTGGACTGCCGGGTCAACCCCACCGGTGTCAATGCGCTGGCCACCAGCAAGCCCATCGAATGGTTCGAGAAAAACCTCATCAGCCGGGTGCCGCGGCCGCATGCCGGCCATGGGCGCCGGGTGTACCCGGGCTTTGTCCAGCTCAGCGCGTTTTTGAGCATGAACCCGGATCGGCACAAGAAAGCGTTCAAGGACCTGTACCAGCATCTGGTCGAAGGCGACGAGGAAAAGGCGAATGTCATCCGCCTGTTTTATGACGAATACCTGGCCGTGAACGACCTGCCGGCCGAGTTCTACCTGGAAACGGTGGAAAAGGTGTTCCAGACCTACGACCTGCCGCTGGGCAAGCTCAGCTACCGGGACCGCCTCGTGAACCCCGCCGCCATCCGACATACGGCGCTGATGACGGTCGAGGGGGAACGCGACGACATCTGCGCCGTGGGGCAGACCGTGGCGGCGCAGGACCTGTGCCCGAACGTCCGTCCCTATTTGCGGGTGCACCATGTGCAGACCGGCGTCGGGCATTACGGCGTGTTCAGCGGCCGCAAGTGGAACCAGCAGATTTACCCGCGTGTGCGCGACATGATTCACGCCAGCATGGGCTGAAAAGGCAGCGCCGGCCTGGCGCGGGCCATGGCGGCCCTGCCAGCGCCAGTCAGTCGCGCTCGGCGCCTTCTTCGGCCGGCCAGTCGCGAATGTAGGCCGTGAGCATCTTGTTTTCAAAATTCTGGCTGTCGACCACGGCCTTGGCGACGTCATAGAAGCTGATGACGCCCATCAGCATGCGCTGGCTCATCACCGGCATGTAGCGCGCATGGCGCTCCAGCATCATCCGGCGCACCTCGTCGATCTCGGTGTCGGGCGTGCAGGTCATCGGGTGGTCGTCCATGGCCTTGCGGACCAGCGTGCGGCCGATTTCGCCGCCGTTGTTGACGAGGCAGGTCATCACCTCCCGGAAAGTCAGCATGCCGACCAGGTCGCCGTGCTCCATGACCACCAGCGAGCCGATGTCTTTTTCAGCCATGATGGCGGTTGCCTTGGCCAGGGGTTCATCGGGCTGTACGGTGTAGAGCGTGTTGCCTTTTACCCGCAGGATGTCTGCTACCTTCATCGTTTTTCCTAAGTGTTCTGGCAGCCACGTCTGCCAGATGGTTAATGCGGCATGGCCTGCCGCAGCGCCATGCGGGTAATCAGGAAGCCAACCGGCTTTAAATATAGCCCACAATTCCCTCGCCAGGCAGCGATGATTGTCCGGACCGTATTTTCCGTTTTCCGTTTTGCCGCCCCAGGCCCGGATGCCTGCGCAGGGGCGGGAAAACCTGTTTTTCACACTGGAGGCTTGCCGCATGCCCGGTTATTCAGACCCCGGTTTCGACACCCTGGCGCTGCACGCCGGTGCCGCGCCCGACCCGTCCACCGGCGCCCGCGCGGTGCCGATCCACCTGACGACCTCGTTCGTCTTCGAGTCCAGCGACCATGCCGCCAGCCTGTTCAACCTGGAACGCGCCGGCCATGTGTATTCGCGCATCAGCAACCCGACCAACGCGGTGCTGGAGCAGCGCATTGCCGCGCTGGAAGGCGGCATCGGCGCTATCGCCACGGCCAGCGGCCAGGCGGCGCTGCACCTGGCCATTGCCACGCTGATGGGCGCGGGCTCGCACATCGTCGCCAGCACCGCGCTGTACGGCGGCAGCCAGAACCTGCTGCACCACACGCTGCGCCGCTTCGGCATCGACACCACCTTTGTCAAACCCGGCGACCTGGACGGCTGGCGGGCGGCGGTGCAGCCCAGCACCAAGCTTTTTTTCGGCGAGACCGTCGGCAATCCAGGCCTGGACGTGCTGGACATCGGGGCCGTGGCGGCCATTGCGCATGAAGCGCAGGTGCCGCTGCTGGTGGATTCGACGCTGACCTCGCCCTGGCTGATCAAGCCGTTCGAGCATGGCGCCGACCTGGTCTACCACTCGGCCACCAAGTTTTTGAGCGGCCACGGCACGGTGATTGGCGGGCTGGTGGTTGACGGCGGCAGTTTCGACTGGGACCGCTCGGGCAAGTTTGCCGAGCTAAGCCAGCCCTATGACGGCTTTCACAACATGGTGTTCACCGAGGAAAGCAGCGTGGGCGCCTTTTTGCTGCGGGCCCGCCGCGAAGGTTTGCGCGACTTCGGCGCCTGCATGAGCCCGCACACCGCATGGCTGATCCTGCAGGGCATCGAAACCCTGGGGCTGCGCATGGCGCGGCACATCGGCAACACTGAAAAGGTGGTCGAATTCCTGGCCAGCCATCCGTTCGTTTCGCGCGTCGGCCATCCGATGCTGCCCACCCACCCCAGCCATGCGCTGGCGAAAAAGCTGCTGCCGCGCGGGGCCGGCTCGGTGTTCAGCTTTGACCTCAGGGGCAGCCGTGAACAGGGCAAGGCGTTTGTCGACAGCCTGAAGGTGTTCAGCCACCTGGCCAATGTGGGCGACTGCCGCAGCCTGGTGATTCACCCGGCCAGCACCACGCATTTCCGCATGGGCGACGATGCGCTCAGCAATGCCGGCATCACGCAGGGAACGATCCGCCTGAGCATCGGCCTGGAAGACCCGGACGACCTGATCGACGACCTGAAGCGCGCCCTGAAAGCGGCTGAAAAAACCGCCAGGGCAGGTGCGTGATGGAACTCAAGGTCAACGGCCACAGCGCCTATTGCTACACCGGCGGCAAGGCCTACGATGCCGCCCTGCCGACCGTGGTGTTCATCCACGGCGTGCTGAACGACCACAGCGTCTGGGCCCTGCAAAGCCGGTACATGGCCAACCACGGCTGGAATGTGCTGGCGGTCGATTTGCCCGGCCATTGCCGGAGCAGCGGTGAGGCGCCCTCTTCCGTCGAGGAAGCCGCCGGTTTCATTGCCGCGCTGCTCGATGCCGCCGGCGTGCAGCGCGCCGCGCTGGTCGGCCACAGCTGGGGCTCGCTGATAGCGCTGGAAGCGGCGGCACGGCTGCATGCGCGCATCAGCCACCTGGTGCTGGTGGGCACCGCCCATCCGATGAAGGTGTCGCCCGCGCTGCTGGAAACGTCCCTGAATGAACCGTTGAAAGCGCTGGCGCTGGTGAATCTTTTTTCACGCAGCACGCTGGCGCCCCGGCAATCGGCGCTGGGTACCTGGGGCCATGGCGCCGGCATGGCCCTGGGCCGGCGCGTGCTGGCCAGCAACCCGCAGGTCAATGTCTTTCACCGGGGCTTCATGGCCTGCGACCGCTATGCCAACGGCGAGGCGGCCATCGGGTCCATCGCCTGCCCGGTGCTGTTCGTGCTGGGCGCGCAGGACCAGATGACGCAGCCCCAGGCGGCGCAGGGGCTGATAGCGGCCGCGCGCAATGCGGGCAAGGCCGTGCAGGTCACGCGCCTGGCGGTCGGCCACCACCAGATGAGTGAAGCGCCCGATGAGACGCTGTTTGCCATCAGGGATTTTTTGAAAGAATAATCAGCTGTCAGGCTTTCCGTCTCAGGTCCGGCAGTTGGGCGGATTTTGGTTTCAGGCGCCAGGCCTTGTAAAGCGCCTGCTGCACCGGCAGCTCAAAATACCGGCAGCACACTACCCCGGCCACTGAGCAGATAACCACCATCAGCAAGGCAAAAGCCTGAAGCGGCATATCCAGGCCCGACAGCGATACCAGCCTGGCTGCAGGACCCATTATGAATCCGTGCAACAGGTAGGTTGAATAAGAGCCGTCCCCTGCGGCTGCGGCTAGTTGCGCAGGCAGGGGCAAAGCTTTTTTCATGTCCGTGCCTGGAAGCGTCGCCGCAAAAACCGCAAAAGTGCAGCACACCCACTCCATCCAGAATAAAACGCTTTCAAAACCGGCCGAGTTCAACAGGGACAAGGCAGTTGCGGCCAATGCCAGCGCAACCAGCGCGACCAGCAGCGGAGATAAGCCGCCAAACGGCTGGGCCGGCAATGAATTTGAATTGCCGACGACCATGCCCACGGCAATGCCGCTGATGAAGAAAAACAGCAGTTCGGTGGTGACCAGGCTGATATCGAAAAACGATGCTGTGCCTGCGACCGGCAGCCACTGGTTCATGAGTACGGCAATTGCCAGGCTGGCGATGAGCCCGTAATAACGAAGCCGGGAGCGCGACAACAGAAATAGACCGGCCAGCGCATAAAACACCATTTCAAAATTCAGGGTCCAGCCCTGGCCCAGCACAGGCCGCATCAAGCCGCCAGAAGCAGCGTAGGGAATGAACAGCAGCGAGCGAACAAAGTTTTCAATAGTGGGCGGATTACCCTGCAGCAACAGTTTCACCGAATAGATTGTGGTGGCCACCCAGTACAGCGGCAGGATGCGGACACACCGCTTGATCAAGAAATCAAGGGAAGAATGCAGGCCACCCTGCAATCTATAGGTGGAGTTGAAAATGATGAAGCCACTGATGCAAAAAAACAGCTTGACCCCAATGTCGCCAAGATCGGCTTCAAGATTCCAGCCAACTGTGCCGATTTTTGTTTCATAGGTGCTGATGGCATGGACATAAACCACAAGAGCGGCGGCCAGTGCCCGGAGAATCTGTACATTTATAAATTTTTTACTTTGCATCAATTGCCCGTCCCGGTCGATCCTGAAAATAGCTTCATTGTTTTATTGCTATCCAAAAGTTGAAATATGAAAATTAAACTCATGCGCGTTATTGGGTGGGTAGTATATTTATAGCAAGCCGGGTTGAATGAAACAGGCTTGAGGCTTGAGGCTTGTGCCCAAACCATGAATGCATGCAGACCGGGCCGTACTGGCGGCCGGGCTGAGTTCAAGCTGGCTGTCTGTCCAGTACCTGCCTGGCGCTCATCAAGCACCAGACAGCGTCAAACCTTGATCCAGTGCCCGGGTTCCGCCTGCAAGCCGCCCAGCAGGTGCCGGGCCACTGGTGAAAGCGGCGCCACCTGCAGGCTGTCATTTTGAAATGAATCGAGCAGCCGCAAAAGAGTTCCTGGCTGCGGTGTCAAGGCACCAAAAAAATGCATGCCCCTGGCATCGGCCATCAGCACCGTCGGGAAGGTTTCCACTTCCAGGTCGCCCACCAGATCGGCATGCGTTTCAATGTCGAGCCAGGCGAACCGCATGGCCGGATAGCGCGCCGCCATCTGCGCAAACAATGTTTCGTAGTCGCGGCACAGGCCGCACCACTCGGCGCACAGGCACACCACGGCGGGGCTTGAAGGCAAGACGGCACATATAGGCATAGTACTCATATTTTCATAGCGCATCGCGCAGGCTCAGCCTGCGCCATCCGGCTTTTTCCCATAAATGGTGGACGGAAGGCGCCTGGTCGAGCAGCAGCATTTGAACCAATGGCGCCAGCAAAGTGGCGTCGGGATCGACCAGCAGCACATAGCGCGGGTCGTCGTCGCCCTGCGTGTCGTTGAGCTGACCAATCCAGTCCAGTTCCACCAGTGTTTCGAGCACCGGCTCCAGCTGCAGTCCATCGACTTCCAGCAGTTCCCCCAGCTGCGATACGCCCAGCCCCATGCGCGCCGTGCCCCGCGCCGCGCCCAGGTTTTGCAGCACCTCGATCGCCAGCTGAAAATGCCAGCCATGGGCGCTGCCGCGCCGCGTGACGCCCGCCAGCAGGCTGGGCAGGTAGGCAGCAATCACCGCGCCCATCAGCACAATGACCCAGGAAACATACATCCAGACCAGCAGGATCGGCAAGGCCGCAAAAGCCCCGTACACCATGGAATAGCTTGGAACCGCAGACAGGTACAGGCCAAGCAGTTTCTTGCCCAGTTCCAGGCCCGCTGCCACAAACAGGCCACCGGCAAAGGCATGGCCCCACTTGACATAGGTGTTGGGCACATAGCGGTAGAGGGCGGCCATGCTGCCGGCCACCAGAAAAAACTGCGCGGTGTCCAGCACGAAGCGCAGGCTGACCGGCAAGGCGCCGACCAGCCCGCTGGAGGCCGACACCACATACGACGTGACCGCCAGGCTGGCGGCCAACACCAGCGGCCCAAGCGTCAGGGCGGCCCAGTAGATCAGCACCCGCTGCGCCAGCGGCCGGGGCTTGCGCACCCGCCAGATGCTGTTGAGCGTTCGGTCAATGGTCAAGATCAGCGCAATGGCCGTGACCAGGAGCACCGCCAGCCCGGCGCCGCCCAGCTTGCTGGCCTGGCCACTGAACTGGGTCAGGTAGCCCAGCACCTGGCGGGCAATGTCGTCGGGTATCAGGCTTTTGACCAGCCACGCCTGCAACGCGCCCTGGAGCTGGGAAAACATCGGGAATGCGGTGAACAGTGCCAGCGCCACGGTGAAAAAAGGCACCAGCGCGATCGAGGTGGTGAACGTCAGGCTGCTGGCGGTCAGGCCCATGCGGTCTTCACGAAAGCGCTTGCGCAAGGTGATGGCCGTGTCGCGCCAGGGAAAATGGGACAGCTCGGCAAGCAAAGCCTCGAGCGGGGGCGGAAATTTCATCCCCGGTATCATGCCATTGACCAAAAAGACCACCATGAACAAAGCAAACCAAATTGAAATGACCCGCCTGATGGCGCTGGGCAGCCTGGCCGGGCTGATCGTGCTGGGCCTGGCCTGGGAAATGTGGCTGGCGCCGATTCGCCCGGGCGGCTCGCTGCTGGCGCTGAAGGTGCTGCCGCTGGTGGTTCCGCTGGCCGGCATCTGGAAAAACCGCATGTACACCTACCGCTGGGTCAGCCTGATGATCTGGCTGTATTTCACCGAAGGCGTGGTGCGTGCCTGGAGCGACAAGCCGCCCGGCAATTACCTGGCCATGGTGGAAGTGCTGCTGTGCCTCGTACTGTTTACCGCCTGCGCCCTGCACGTGCGCGCCCGGTTCCGCGATCTACCGGCCAGCCGGCCCGCCGTGTCATGAGCAGCCCCGCCAGCTTGCTGGACACTTTGCGCCAGATTGCCGGAGAGGCGCATGTACTGTGCGAAGGCGACCTGACCGCCTACACGCAGGACTGGCGCAAGCGCGCCCGAGGCAAGGCGCTGGCAGTGGTGCGGCCGGCCAGTGTGGACCAGGTGGCAGCCATCGTCAGGGCCTGCGCTGCGGCCGGCACCAGCCTGGTTCCCCAGGGCGGCAACACCGGCCTGGCGGTCGGCTCGGTGCCCGACGAATCAGGCCTGCAGGTGGTGCTGAGCCTGCAGCGCATGAATGCGGTGCGCGCCGTCGACGCCGCCAACCTGACCGTCACCGTCGAGGCTGGCTGCATCTTGCAAAACCTGCAGCAAGCCGCCGAACAGGCCGGTTTTCTGTTCCCGCTCAGCCTGGCCGCCGAGGGCAGCTGCACCATCGGCGGCAACCTGGCCAGCAATGCCGGAGGCACCCAGGTGCTGCGCTACAGCAATGCGCGCGATTTATGCCTGGGGCTGGAAGTGGTCACCGCGCAGGGAGATATCTGGCATGGCCTCTCGGGCCTGCGCAAGGACAACACCGGCTACGACCTGCGTGACCTGTTCGTCGGCAGCGAAGGCACGCTCGGCATCATCACCGCCGCCACCCTCAAGCTCTACCCGCAGCCGGCCGCGCGGCTGACCGCCTGGGCGGCTGTGCCGTCGATGGACGCGGCCGTCGCCCTGCTGGGCCAGGCGCACCGGCACCTGGGCGCCGGCCTGACCGGCTTCGAGGTGATGGGCCAGTTTGCGCTGAGCCTGGTGGACAAGCATTTTGCGCAGCTGCGGGTGCCGCTTTTCAGGGAGGCGCCTTGGTGCGTGCTGCTTGAGAATTCAGACCATGAATCCGAAGCCCACGCCCGGGACCAGTTCGAGCGTTTGCTGGAAACCGCTTTGGAGCAAGGGTGCGTGAGCGATGCGGTAGTGGCCGAAAACATCGCGCAGGCGCGCCAGCTCTGGCACATCCGCGAAAGCATTCCGCTGGCGCAGGCCGAGGAAGGGCTGAACATCAAGCACGACATCTCGATTGCCGTGTCGCGCATTGCGGAGTTTGTCGCGGCGACCGACGCGCTGCTGCGGCAGCATATACCCGGCGTGCGCCTGGTGAACTTTGGCCACCTGGGCGACGGCAACCTGCACTACAACGTGCAGGCGCCCGAGAACGGCGATGCCAAAGCTTTCCTGCATGACAGCGAAGATGCGGTCAACACGCTGGTGTATGACTCGGTGGCCCGCTTTGGCGGCTCGATTTCCGCCGAGCACGGGGTGGGCAGTCTCAAGACCGACAAGCTGCCCGTCTACAAATCGCCCGTGGCCCTGGCCATGATGCGCGCCATCAAGCAGGGACTGGACCCGCAGAACATCATGAATCCCGGACGCATCGTCAAACTTTAAAAACCGGGGCGGCGGTCATAATCGGGGTTTTTTGTCCATTTTTTCCATGCCACGCCCTATTCGCCACCAATACGAAGACCTCATGCGCCTGGTCAGCAGCCAGGGCATCTTCAAGCCCGACCGCACCGGCACCGGCACCCAAAGCGTGTTCGGCCACCAGATGCGCTTCGACCTGAACGAAGGCTTCCCGCTGGTGACCACCAAGAAGGTCCATGTCAAGTCCATCATCCAGGAACTGCTGTGGTTTTTGACGGGCTCCAGCAGCAACCAATGGCTGCTTGACCGCGGCGTAACGATCTGGAACGAATGGGCGCGTGCCGACGGCGACCTCGGACCGGTCTATGGCGTACAGTGGCGCAGCTGGCCAACGCCCGATGGCGGCCACATCGACCAGATCAGCGAGGTCATCAAGGCGCTCAAGACCAACCCGGATTCGCGCCGCATCATCGTCAGCGCCTGGAACGTCGCCGAACTTAGCAAGATGGCGCTGATGCCCTGCCATGCGCTCTTCCAGTTCTACGTGGCGCCCGCCACCGAGCCTGGTGGCAAGGGCCGGCTCAGCTGCCAGCTGTACCAGCGCAGCGCCGATATATTCCTCGGTGTGCCGTTCAACATTGCCAGCTATGCCCTGCTGACGCACATGGTGGCGCAGCAATGTGACCTAGAGGTGGGCGACTTCATCTGGACCGGCGGCGACTGCCACCTCTACAGCAACCATGCCGAGCAGGTGGCGCTGCAACTGAGCCGCGCGCCCCTGCCCTTCCCCCTGCTGGCGATCAGGCGCAAGCCCGAATCGATCTTCGACTACCAGTTCGAGGATTTTGAATTTCTTGACTATCAGCATCACCCGGCCATCAAGGCGCCGGTGGCAGTGTGATGAAAATAGCAATGTCTTGTAACAAAGGGACGCAAGCCAATTTGACGTCGATTGCGACCCAACTGTCCCCAAGCTGGTCCTCAATCGTCGTCGCTCAATTCGGAAGCGCTCGCTTGAAAGTCCTGCGTATGGACGGTTCAATTTACCCGGATGAAACGCATGACTGACTGGAAGGGCTGCTCGTCATTGATGGTGAACTTCAGCTCCGCATCAATGACATGACCGTGTCAATCGCCGCAGGTGAGCTTTTTGTCGTACCGGCCGGGGTTGCGCACAGCGTTGAACCGGGTAGCTTTGGCACATTGGTAATTTTGGACACATGACGCGCATCCACCTCATCTACGCCCGCGCCGCCAATGGCGTGATCGGCAAGGACAACACCATTCCCTGGCGGCTTCCCGAGGACATGGCGCATTTCAAAAGCCTGACACAGGGCTGGCCGGTCATCATGGGCCGCAAGACCTGGGATTCATTGCCGCCGCGCTTTCGGCCGCTGCCCGGCCGGACCAACATCGTCATCAGCCGCCAGGCCGGCTGGGCCGTTGAAGGCGCCCTGGGCGCGGCCAGCCTGTCGGCGGCCCTGGAACTGTGCGGGTCTTTTGAACAAGCCTGGGTCATCGGCGGGGCGCAAATCTATGCCGAAGCGCTGCCGCTGGCCAGCCGCATCGAGCTCACCGAGATTGCCCAGGACTTCGACGGCGATGCCTTCATGCCACCGCTGGGCAGCGAATGGCGGGAAACCGCCCGCCAGGCACACCGGTCCGCCAACGGGCTGGCCTTCAGTTTCGTCACGCTCGAAAGGGCAGGCCCATGACCATTCAAGAACTGTTCGGCATTGCGCTGCCGATCATCCAGGCGCCCATGGCTGGCGTGCAGGCCAGCGCGCTGGCAATCGCGGTGTCGAAAGCCGGCGGCCTGGGTTCCCTGCCCTGCGCCATGTTGACGCCCGAAGCCCTTCGCACCGAGCTTGAGGCCATCACCGCGCAAACCGGCCAGCCCTACAACGTCAACTTTTTTTGCCACACGCCGCCCGCGCCCGACCTGGAGCGCGAAACCCGATGGCGCGCTGCGCTGGCGCCCTACTACGCTGAATTCGGCATCGACCCGGCCAGCGTGCCGGCAGGCGGCGGGCGATCGCCTTTCAGCGCTGAACTCGCCGACTTGCTGCAAGGTTTCAGGCCGCCCGTCGTGAGCTTTCATTTCGGCCTGCCGTCCCCTGAACTGCTGCGGCGCGTGAAATCCTGGGGATCGAAAGTGCTGTCTTCGGCCACCACCGTTGCCGAAGCGCGCTGGCTGGAGGCGCACGGCGCGGACGCGGTGATTGCCCAGGGACTTGAGGCTGGCGGCCACCGAGGCATCTTTTTAAGCGACGATTTGACGACGCAAATCGGCACGATGGCCTTGCTGCCGCAGGTGGTGCGCGCCGTGCGCATTCCGGTGATCGCTGCGGGCGGTATTGCCGATGCGCAGGGCGTCAAGGCTGCGCTGGCCCTGGGCGCGGCGGGCGTGCAGATCGGCACGTCCTACCTGCTGTGCCCGGAGGCGACCACCTCGGCGCTGCACCGCGCAGCGCTCAAAAGCGGGCGCGCCGCGCACACCGCGCTGACCAACCTCATCACCGGCCGCCCTGCGCGCGGCATCATGAACCGGCTGATGCGGGAACTCGGCCCGCTGAGCGATGCGCCGCCGGCCTTTCCGCTGGCCACCGCCGCGCTGGCGCCGCTGAAGATGGCGGCGGAAAAGCGGGGCCTCGACGATTTTTCCACGCTCTGGTCCGGCCAGAATGCCAGCGGCTGCTGCGAAATCCCCGCCGCCGAGCTGACGCGCGCCTTGGCCGCCATTTAAAGCCCACGCCTATGAAAATCGCTACCTGGAATGTCAACTCCCTCACCGTGCGGCTGCCGCAGGTGCTCGACTGGCTGGCCGCCAATCCGGTCGATGTGCTGTGTCTGCAGGAGCTCAAGCTCAGCGACGACAAGTTTCCCCTGCAGGCGCTGGAAGCGGCCGGCTACCAAAGCGCGGTGTTCGGCCAGAAAACCTACAACGGCGTGGCCATTTTGAGCCGGGCTCCGGTGCGCAATGTGGTGAAAAACATTGTCGGCTTCAGCGACGAGCAGTCCCGCGTCATTGCCGCGACGCTCGATATGCCGGGCGGCGAGGTGCGCGTGGTCAACGGTTATTTCGTCAACGGGCAGTCGCCAGGCAGCGACAAGTTTGCCTACAAGATGAAATGGCTGGACGGCCTGCGCGTCTGGCTGCGCGACGAACTGGCCGCGCATTCGCAGCTGGTGCTGGTGGGCGACTTCAACATCACCGCCGACGACCGCGACACCTTCGACCCCGAAGGCCTGCGCGAAACCATCCACCACACCACCGAGGAGCGCGCGCATTTCAAGGCGCTCATCGACCTGGGGCTGACAGACGCCTTCCGGATGTTCGAGCAGCCCGAAAAAAGCTATTCCTGGTGGGACTACCGCGAGATGGCCTTTCGGCGCAACCGGGGCATGCGGATCGATTACATCCTGGTCAGCGAGGCGCTCAAGCCACAGGTGGCAGGCTGCATCATCGACAAGCAGCCGCGCAAGAATGAGCGGCCAAGCGACCATGTGCCAGTGGTGGTGGAACTCAAAGCGCTATAAAAAGCGTAGCTGTATACGTCCATCTGAAAAGCAGAAATCCCGATTTTATTGATATTTTTCAACCCGCAGGCGCTCAGGCAGCCAGCCCCTTGCTCGCCATGTAGGCGGCCAACACGAACAGCAACACCGCAAACGCCCGCTTCAACTGCCGCACATTGAGCTTGTGGGCGGTCGCCGCGCCCAGTGGGGCAAACAGCACGCTGGTGACCGCAATCAGGGCCAGCGCCGGCAAATAGAGATAGCCCATGCTGCCGGCGGGCGCGCCCTGCAGGTTCCAGCCGGCCAGCACATAGCCGACGGTGCCGGCCAGCGCGATTGGAAAGCCCAACGCCGACGAGGTGGCGACCGCCGTATGAATCGGCACGTTGCACCAGGCCATGAACGGCACCGAGATGAAGCCGCCCCCCGCCCCCACCAGCGACGACAGCGTGCCGATGACGCCGCCTGTGCCGAACATGCCCGCGCCCTGGGGCAGCTGCCGGGTGGGCTTGGGCTTTTTGTCGACGAACATCTGGACCGCCGAATAGGTGACGAACACGGCAAACACCAGCGCCAGCACCCGGGTGGACAGCAAGCGGGCGATCTGCGCGCCGAACAGCGAACCGACGACAATGCCCGGCGCCAGCAGCCGCACGATCTCCCACCGCACCGCGCCGCGCTTGTGGTGAGCCCGCACCGACGACAGCGAGGTGAACAGGATGGTCGCCAGCGAGGTGGCGACCGCCATCTTGACGACATAGTCGGGCGCAAAACCCTGCGCGCTAGCCAAAAAGGTCAACGCGGGCACCAGCAGCATGCCGCCGCCAATCCCCAGCAGGCCGGCCAGGAATCCACTCACGCAGCCCAGCACCAGCAACTCGGCGACCAGCAGCCATTCGATGCCCATCAGCAACTTAGTACCCCACGGCCTGGCCGTCCTTGCGGGGATCGGAGCCGGCGATGTAGGCCTCGCCTCGCTTGAGCACCAGCTGCGCACCGCCAAAGGCAAACACGCCGTTGCCGCGCTCGACGGTGATGGCGTGCCCGCGCGCCTGCAGCGCCTTGACGACGCCCGCGTCGAATCCCGTCTCGACGGCGACCTGCCGCCCTCCGGTCACGCGCCAGCGCGGCGCGTCGGCGGCCGCCTGCGGGTTCTGCCCGTAGTGCAGCACCCGCAAGGCCATTTGCAGATGGCCTTGCGACTGCATCGGTCCGCCCATCACGCCGAAGGCCATCTGCGGCGTGCCGTCGGCATGCATCGCAAAAGCCGGAATGATGGTGTGCGACGGCCGCTTGGACGGGCCGACCTGGTTGGCATGTCCGGCCGCCAGCGTGAAGCCGTGGCCCCGGTTCTGCAGGCTGATGCCGGTGCCCGGCACCACCACGCCCGAGCCAAAACCCATGTAGTTCGACTGGATGAAGGACACCATCATGCCGGAGGCATCGGCCGTGGCCACGTACACCGTTCCGCCCGGCCGGGGCGCGCCATGGCCTGGGTCGCCCGCCTGCTGGCGGTGGATCAGCCGGGCACGCTCGGCCAGGTAGGCCGGCGCCAGCAGTTCGGCCGGCGTGACCCGCATGGCATCGATGTCGGCGTTGTACTGGTGCAGGTCGGCCAGCGCCAGCTTCATTGCCTCGATGGACAGGTGCACGGTGTCGATGTCGTCGACCGGCTGGTTGCCGATGCCCAGCGACTCCAGCATGCCCAGCGCCATCAGCGTGGCAATGCCCTGCCCGTTTGGCGGCAGCTCATGCACCACCGAGCCGGAAAAAGGCTGGGCCAGCGTGCCGCACCAGTCGGCGCTGTGCGCGGCCAGGTCGTCCTCGGTCATCACGCCGCCGTTTTCGCGGGCGTGCGCGGCCATCTTGCGGGCCAGCGGGCCGCGGTAAAAAGATTCGCCGCGGCTGTCGGCAATGGCTTCGAGCGTGCTGGCGTGGCCTTCGCTGCGGAACAGCTCTCCGGGTCGCGGTGCGCGGCCGCCTGGCAAAAAACAGTCGGCAAAGCCGGGCTGGCCGCCCAGCCGTTCGCCGCCCAGGCCCCACAGGTGGGAAATTACCGGTGACACGGGAAAGCCGTTGCGGGCGTAGTCGATGGCGGGCGCCGCCAGCGCCGCAAATGGCAGGCGGCCAAAGCGGTGCGACAGCGTGCTCCAGGCCGAGACCGCGCCAGGCACGGTGACGGCGTCCCAGCCTTTGTCGGGCATGGCGGCGTGCCCGGCGAAGCGGTCGGCCGACCAGGCGGCCGGCGAACGGCCGGAGGCGTTGAGGCCGTGCAACTCCTTGCCGTCCCAGACGATGGCAAAGCCGTCGCTGCCCAGGCCGCAGCCGGTCGGCTCAACCACCGTCAGTGCCATGGCGGCGGCAATGGCGGCATCGACCGCATTGCCGCCGGCCAGCAGCATGCGCAGGCCGGCCTGCGCGGCCAGGGGCTGCGAGGTGCTGACGATATTGCGGCCCATCACCGCCGAACGGGCCGAAGGGTAGGGGTTGGTGAAATCCAGTATGGGGGAATGTGTCATGGCCGGGTCCTTATTCGATGCTGATCTTGCGGTCGCGGATGATGCGCGCCCAGCGCTGGCTGTCGGTCGACACCATGGCGGCGAACTGTGTGGGCGAGCCCGATGGTGCGGGTTCCACGCCCAGTTTGGCCAGGCTTTCCACCACTTCAGGCGCGTGGGCGGCCTTTTCAAAAGCATCATGCACGCGCGTAACCAGTTCAGGGTTCATATTGCGTGGTGCGTAGAGCCCAAACCAGGTGACGGAAGAAAAACCTGGCAGACCGGCTTCGGCCACGGTTGGCAACTCGGGCGCCAGGGCCGAGCGCTTGTTGCCGGTGACGGCCAAGGCACGCAGCCGTCCGGTTTTCACATGCGGCATGCCCGTAGGGATGGAATCGATCAACACCTGCACCGAGCCGGCCACTACATCGGGAATGGCCAAGGCCGTGCCTTTGTAGGGCACATGCGTCATGAAAACCCCGGCCTGGGCTTTGAAAGCTTCGGTGGTCAGGTGCACGATGGTTCCGTTACCGCTGCTGGCATAGTTGAGTTGGCCAGGATGCTTTTTGGCATGCTCGATCAGCTCGGCGACGGTTTTGACAGGCAGCGACTGCGTCACGAGCACGACGCTCGCCGCATCCACGAGATGCGCAATCGGCGTGAAATCCTTGACGGCATCGTAGGGCAGCCGTGGCATGAGGTGCGGCGAGATGGCGTGGGTGCTGCTGGTCGTCAGCAGCAGGGTGTACCCATCGGCCGCCGCTTTGGCGGCCTCAGCCGTACCAATGGTGCCACCCGCCCCGGCCTTGTTGTCAACGATGACCTGCTGGCCCGTGTCCTTTGACACGCGTTGCGCAATGACCCTTGCCACCAGGTCAGTGGCACCGCCTGCAGGAAACGGCACCACCAGCCGCACGGGTCGCTCGGGCCAGGCTTGAGCTTGCGCGGCTGAGAATGCGGCAAGGAAGAAAACTGCGCCCAGAAAGCGACAGCCGTTGGAGAGAAAATGCATGTGAATCGATCCTGGACAAGTGGGTAAAAGGGCACGACAGCATTGGCTGGAAATTCAGGCCTGAAGACATCAGTGAAAAATACCTGCCTGCACAAAATCGAAAATCCGGCCTTGACTGCCTGCGCATGGCAGAAAACCTTCAGTGTTGACACACAGCCGTACTTTGGGCGATAGCGAAGAACGTTCCGGGTAGATATCTATTCGCGCGGCGCAGGTCCGGTGGGTTTTATTCCAGCGTCACCTTGAGATCAGTCGCAATGCGCTTCCACCTGGTCAAATCAGCATCCACCATTTGCGTGAACTGCTGCGGCGTGCCTCCGGCCGGGTCAATGCCGAGCCGGGTGAATTGGGCTTTAACCTCTGGATCGTCAAGCGCCTGATTGGCAGCGGCGTTGATGCGCTGGAGAATGTCGTCCGGCAAGCCCTTGGGGCCATACAGTCCGTACCAGACAAGGGATTCAAAGCCAGGCACTGTTTCGGCAATGGCCGGAAATTCAGGTGCCAGCGGCGTGCGTTTGGGTGAGGTCACGCCCAGCGCCCGAAGCTGTCCTTCACGCACCCGCGGCAAAGCCACCGGGATCGATTCAAACATGAAGTCAATGCTGCCGCCGATCATGTCGGGAATCACCGCCGCTGTTCCCTTGTAGGGAATGTGCGTCATGAATGTCTTGGTCTTCGCCTGAAATATGGCCGCCACCAGATGCGAATACGAGCCTTTGCCGCTGGAGCCGTAGTTGAGTCGGCCTGGACTCTTGCGGGCGATATCGACCAGGTTTTGCACGGTCCTGGCAGGCGAATTATTGGGCACCAGCAGGATGGCGGCAGCGCTGCCCAACTGCGCGATGGGTGTGAAGTCCCGTGCCGCGTCGTAGGGCAGGCGCGAGTTGATGGCCGGCGCGATGGCATGGGTCGATGACGTCGCCAGCAAGAGGTTGTAGCCATCCGGCGCCGCCTTGGCGATCGCGTCCGAACCAATGGCCCCGGTCGCGCCCGCCCGGTTCTCGACAATGATGCTCTGGCCCA
Source organism: Polaromonas sp. (assembly GCA_028292045.1). Classification (GTDB taxonomy): domain Bacteria; phylum Pseudomonadota; class Gammaproteobacteria; order Burkholderiales; family Burkholderiaceae_C; genus Polaromonas. The sequence continues at coordinate 26,066 of JAQGMZ010000018.1, forward strand.
GGGTCTTGCCTATTTTCAGAGACACCACACGCGCCAGCGTGTCCGTCGCACCACCCGGTGGAAACGGGATGATGATGCGTACCGGCCTGTCAGGGTAGCTCTGTGCCTGTGCCAATGACCCGCCCATGAAAGCACAGGCAAACAGCAACACGGTAGAGAAAAATTTCATCTGTGCATCCTTTGAAACAAGCCATGTGGGGTAGTCAATGCCAATAATTATCGAAGTTTCAATAAAAAAATCAATCGAGTTATTGTGGCTTTATGATAAAGAAAT
>JAQGMZ010000047.1 GCA_028292045.1 Polaromonas sp.
CTGGGGCAGCAACTCGATGCGTCCGCCGTGCGCGGCGATGTATTCCTGCACGATCGACAGCCCGATGCCGCTGCCGCGGACACCCCCCTCGGGCTGGCGTTCGCCGCGGTAAAAAGGCTCGAAAATCCGTTCCCGGTCCGCCGGCGCCACACCGGCGCCCTGGTCCCGGATGTCGATATGCACCCGGCCAGGCTGCTGGCTCAACGACAGTTCGATCGTACCTTTCAGGGGCGAGTAGCGAATGGCGTTGGACAGCAGGTTGGCCAGGGCGGTACCTATTTTTTCCGGGTCAACTTCCATGCGGACGGCCTCGCCGGAAAGGTTCACCGTCAGTTCCCGGGCGCGCCACTGCAGGCGCTGCGCATCGACCTGTTCCTCCATGAGCTGGAGCAGGTCGACGGGTTGCCGGCGCAGCTGGCGCGCCTCGAATGCGGCGGTGTTGAAGCGCAGCAAATCCTCGATCTGGCTTTGCAGCACGCCGGTATTGTGTTTCAGAATTTGCGCAATCTCACGTTGATCTTCGCTCAGCGGGCCGGCCACGCCGTCTTCCAGCAGCGACACGCCTTCGCGCAGCGACGCCAGCGGGGTCTTGAGTTCATGCGAGATATGGCGCAAAAAGCGCGATTTGTCAGCGTCGAGCTCGCTCAGCCGCAGCCGCAGCCAGTTCAGCCGCTCGCCGACCAGCGCCAGGTCGGCCGGACCGTTGATGGCGATCACCTCGTCCAGCCGGTTTTCACCCAGCCCGACGATGGCGTTTTCCAGCCGTTTCAGGGGGCGGGTGAACCACACGCCAAAGGCCAGCGCCATGAAAACGGCCAGCACAATGGCCCAGGTCACCTGCTGCGCCAGGTGCTGGCGGCTGGTTTCCAGTTTTTCCTGCAGCGAAAGGTTGCGCTGCTGGATGGTTTGCTGCACCTGCATGGCAATGGCGGTGTTGATGCTTTCCAGCTCGCGAAATTCCTGCGCCAGCTGGTGCTCGCGGTCCAGCGCGGTGTCCAGCGGACCCACCAGCAGGTCCAGCACCGTGTCGAGGTGCATGCGCCACGGCCGCTCCTGGGCCGCGGGTATTTTTTCCTTCGCCAGGCGGGCCAGGATGGCGCTGGCGTCCCGGGCTTCGTCGCGAAAGCGCTGCCGCAGGACGCGGTCGTCCAGCACCACCGACTGGCGCGAACTGCGCTCCATCGACACGCTGCGTTCGCGCAGCGACTGGGCCGCGCCGCTCAGTTCAAGTGCCCGGCTTGCGTTGTCACGGCTTTGCAGCGTCAGGGTTTCCAGGGCAAACAAGGCCCGCAGCGAAGCGGTGCCCAGCAGGGCGGCGATCAGCAGGAACGCAATCACCAGCAGGGGGCGGAACGAGAACCGCTGCAGCATGGGCCTGGAAGTTGGGCGCAGGGCGGCGGGCTCAGGCCGCAAGGGCTTGGCCGTGTTGCGTCAGCACTTCGCCGCGCAGCGAGCGCTGGCTGGCTTCGAGGATTTTCACATCGACCATCTGGCCGATCAGGCGCGGCGGACCCTTGAGAATCACCAGCCGGTTGCATTCGGTGCGGCCGACCAGTTCGCTGGCGTCCTTGCGCGCCGCGCCTTCCACCAGGATGCGCTGCACCGTGCCCAGGCGGCTGGCGCTGATGGCGCGCACGCTGTCGTCCAGCACGGCCTGCAGATGCTGCAAGCGTTTGAGCTTGACTCCATGCGGCGTGTCGTCAGCCAGGTTGGCGGCGGGCGTGCCGGGGCGCGGGCTGAAGATGAAGCTGAAGGAGGTGTCGTAGCCGACATCGTTCACCAGCTTCATCAGCTTCTGGAAATCGTCTTCGGTCTCGCCCGGAAAGCCGACGATGAAGTCGCTGCTCATCGCCAGGTCGGGCCGGATGGCGCGCAGTTTTTTGATGGTGCTCTTGTATTCCATCACGGTGTAGCCGCGCTTCATGGCCATCAAAATGCGGTCGCTGCCGTGCTGGACCGGCAGGTGCAGGTGGTTGACCAGCTTGGGCAGCGTCGCGTAGGCGTCGATCAGCCGCTGGGTGAATTCGTTCGGATGGCTGGTGACGTAGCGAATGCGCTCGATGCCGGGAATGTCGGACACGTATTCCAGCAGGGTGGCGAAATCGGCGATCTCGGCGCCGGACTTCCTATCCGTGCCCATCGGCCCCCGGTAGGCGTTGACATTCTGGCCCAGCAGCGTCACTTCCTTCACGCCCTGGTCGGCCAGTCCGGCGACTTCGACCAGCACGTCCTCGAACGGCCGCGAGACTTCCTCGCCCCGGGTGTAGGGCACAACGCAGTAGCTGCAATACTTGGAGCAGCCTTCCATGATGCTGACGAAGGCGCTGGCGCCCTCGACCCGGGCGGGCGGCAGGTGGTCGAATTTCTCGATTTCCGGAAAACTGATGTCCACCTGCGGCTTGCCCAGCCGGGCGCGGCTGGCCAGCAGTTGGGGCAGGCGGTGCAATGTTTGCGGGCCAAACACCACATCGACATACGGCGCGCGCGCAATGATGGCCGCGCCCTCCTGGCTGGCCACGCAGCCGCCCACGCCGATCAGCACGCCCTTTGCTTTCAAATGCTTGACCCGGCCCAGGTCGCTGAACACTTTTTCCTGCGCCTTTTCGCGAACCGAGCAGGTGTTGAACAGGATGAGGTCGGCCTCGTTCATGTCCTGCGTCGCCTCATAGCCCTCGGCGGCATGCAGCACATCGCTCATCTTGTCCGAGTCGTACTCGTTCATCTGGCAGCCGAAGGTTTTGATGAAGACTTTTTTAGGCATGGGGTGCTGCTGAATTAATCGCTCCATGCGCCCGTGGAAAGTGCGCAGGAACCTTGTTGGATGGATAAACCGGGCTGTGGCCGCATTGGCCGCCCGACGCCTTGGCGTCTCATGGCCTGGCGTCTCAGGGTTTGGGAACGGCTGGAATGCTGTCGGCGGCCGTGCCGCCGCCAAAGCTGAACCAGGATGCCTTGAAGTTGGGCCGTTTCAGGCGGGCTTCCTCCGGGTTCAAGACCCAGACTTCATGCACATTGCCCGCGTTTTCGCGCAGGTAGTTGACCACCAGTTTCTTGTTCGCCAGCGTGCCCGACATCACCAGCATGTTGTTGGCATCGCGGATGCGCGAACCGGGCGACAGCCGCTCGGCCTTGCCGTCCAGGGTGATGACGGGCGCGGCCACCACCACCATTTCGCCGCGCAGGGCGGCTGCCGGGAACTGCCTGACCGCAGGCGTGGGTCCGGAGCTGTTGCCGGCGCAGGCCGTCAGCAGGGCCGGGGCGGCCAGGACGGCCAACAGGGCGATAAGGCGCGGTGAGCAGCGGTTCATGGTGTATGTCCAGAGGCTGTTGCAGGTTGAGGGCAGGGGCCGGAAAGCAAATAGCCCCGAAAGTCATGGAATTTCGGGGCTATCCGGTATCTGGTGGTGATAGGTGGATTTGAACCACCGACATCAGCATTATGAATGCTGCGCTCTAACCAACTGAGCTATATCACCTGAGTGCGAAATTATAGCCAGTTTTCCGGCTGTTTCTTCAGCGGTTCGTGAACGCAGGCTTGCGTTTATTGACGAAGGCGTCCATGCCTTCCTTCTGGTCCTCGGTCGCAAACAGCGCATGGAAAAGCCGCCGTTCGAACATCACGCCGTCGCTCAGGCCGCCTACAAAGGCGCGGTTCACCGCTTCCTTGGCGGCAAACACGCTGGGCTGGCCGTAGCTGCAGATCATGAGCGCCGCGCCCAGGGCTTCGTCCATGAGCTTGTCCAGCGGCACGACGCGGCTGACCAGGCCGGCGCGCTCGGCTTCCTGCGCGTCCATCATGCGGCCGGTCAGCGTCATGTCCATGGCCTTGGCCTTGCCGACCGCGCGCGGCAGGCGCTGAGTGCCGCCGGCGCCGGGAATGATGCCGAGCTTGATCTCGGGCTGGCCGAATTTCGCGTTGTCGGCGGCGATGATGAAGTCGCACATCATCGCCAGTTCGCAGCCGCCGCCCAGCGCAAAGCCGCTGACCGCCGCGATCACCGGCTTGCGCACGCTGCGGATCTGTTCCCAGTTGCGGGTGATGTAGTCGTTGTTGTAGACGTCGGCGAAGCTGTACTGCGCCATGGCGCCAATGTCGGCGCCGGCGGCAAAGGCTTTTTCGCTGCCGGTCAGGATGATGCAGCCAATGCGGTCGTCGGCGTCGAACGCTTTCAGCGCGCTGCCGAGTTCGTCCATCAGCTGGTTGTTGAGCGCATTGAGCTGCTTTGGCCGGTTCAGGGTGACCAGTCCGACCTGGCGGGAATCCGGGCCCTGGGTTGAAGTCAGAATCGTTTCGTAAGTCATGCGTCGGTCCTTGTTTGAGCCATGAATCATGCCATGCCCGATGCCGTTTTTCAGCCTTGGCCGCCGAGCCAGTCGTTGACCCGCGCCTCGTTCCTGACCGCCAGGCGCCAGGTGGCGGCGGCGGGCGGCAGGGCCAGTTCCAGCCGCACCAGGCGTTTGTCGCGCGCCACCAGGGCGGTCACCCGGGCCGCGTCGCCGGCGTAGAGCGCCAGGTCGTCGAGCCGCGTCATGCGCCAGCCCGCATCAGCCGTGCCGCAGGCCGGCTCCAGCCCCAGCCATTCGTCGCCTGCCGCAAAGCCTGCCTGCTCTGCCGCGCTGCCGCGCAGCACGGTCTTGATCTGCACGCCCTGGCTTTCCGTGACCCGCAGGCCCAGGCGCTGCGCCAGCTGGGCGGGCTCGTCGAGCACGGCCACGCCCTGCAGCTGCAGCAGTTCAGCCAGCGGCAAGTCGTCCCGGCCGTGGACCCAGCGGGCCAGTTCGGGCGCAAAGGAACGCAACCCCAGTTCAGCCAGCACCGCAGCCAGGTCGGACTCCCGCAGGGGCCCGGCCTTGCAGCGCTTCCACAACGCCCGCATGGCGTCGTCCAGGGTTTTGCCGTGGGTGGCGAGGCCTTCGCTGCGCAGCGTCAGGTCCAGGCACAGGGCGACCAGCGCGCCCTTGCTGTAGTAGCTGATGGTGGCGTTGGGCGTGTTTTCATCCGGACGGTAGTACTTGACCCAGGCGTCAAAGCTTGCCTCGGCCACCGACTGCACAAGCCGGCCCGGCGCCTGGGCCACCTGGTTGATGGTGGTGGTCAACCGTTTCAGGTAGCCGGCGTTGTCCAGCAGCCCGGCGCGGCGCAGCAGCAGGTCGTCGTAGTAGCTGGTGAAGCCCTCAAAGAACCACAACAGCCCAGTGTAGTTTTCCTGCCCGTAGCGGTAAGCCTCAAACTCTGCCGGGCGCAGGCGCTTGACGTTCCAGGTGTGGAAATACTCGTGGCTGATGAGCCCGAGCAAGGTGGCGTAGCCGTCCGGAGTCTTGGCGTCGCCCAGGCGCGGCAGGTCGCGGCGGGTGCAGATCAGCGCGGTTGAGTTGCGGTGCTCGAGCCCGCCATAGCCGTCGTCCACCGCGCTCAGCATGAACAGGTAGCCGGTATGCGGCGGTTTCTTGCTGCCGTGCCAGAAGCGAATTTCGGCCTCGCAGATTTTTTGCGTGTCGGCCAGCAGCCGGGCGCCGTCAAAGCTGGCTGCGGCGCCGGCCACCACAAAACGGTGCGGCACGCCGCGCGCGGTGAAGCTGCCGCTCCAGAAACGCCCCATTTCCACCGGGCCATCGACCAGTTCATCGTAATTCGCGGCCTCGTAGCGGCCAAAGCCCAGGGCGTCGGTCTCTTGCGGCCTCAGGCCAGTCGCCAGGGACCAGCCGTCCATGCCGGCGGCAGCCGGAATTTCCAGCACATGCGGCAATGCCTCCTGGCCTTCGACTCTCAGGCAGACGCTGGTGCCATTGAAAAAGCCGCGGTCCGCGTCCAGCCAGGCGGTGCGCACCGAATTGTCATGGGCATACACCTCGTAGCGCAGCACCAGCGGCTCGGCAGTCGAGCAGGCGACTTGCCAGCTGCACTTGTCCAGTTGCTCCACGCCCGGCGCGGCCAGCCCGCCCGTGCCCTGTTGCGCCTGCAGGCCCTGCAGGTTTTTGGAAAACTCCCGCACCAGGTAGCTGCCGGGTATCCACACCGGCAAGGACACCCGCTGCAGCGCAGCAGGCTGTGCAATCGTCAGCGTGATGCGAAACAGGTGGGCATGCAGGTTGCCGGCCTCGACGCGGTAGTGAAGGGGATCGGGCGCGGTGCGGGTAGGAAGGGGCATGGTGGGAAAAATGGGCCGGCCCAACTGCTGGCGCAGAAGGCGTATGTCGCTGTTGAAAGGAGCGCTATGAACGCTTGCTGTGTCGCTGCAAAAGGCAGGTCATCCCGGGATGTCGGTGCCTGGGTCCCGTGACCGCCTGGTTTAACGCGCCTTGGCGCTCAACAGCGTTTTTTCAATCTGCTCCGCGCCGATGGCGCCAGGCACGCGTGAGCCGTCGATGAAGAACAGCGTCGGCGTGCCGGTGATCTTGTACCTTTTGCTGAAGGCCAGGTTGCGGTCCAGCGCGGCGGTGTCGCAGCTGGCCCTGGCGGCGGGCTGGTCACGCACCATCCAGTCGAGCCAGGCTTTGGTCCTGTCCTTGGCGCACCAGATGTTTTTCGATTTTTCGACCGAGTCCGCGCCCAGGATGGGAACCAGGAAGGTGTGGATGGTCACGTCGTTGATCTTCTGCAGGTCGCGCTCAAAGCGCTTGCAGTAGCCGCAGTTGGGGTCTTCGAACACCGCCAGCTGGCGCTTGCCATTGCCCCGGACCTGGGTGAATGCGTCTTTCACGGGCAGGGCGGCGAAGTCGATGGCGCTGAGTTTTTCAGTCCGCTCCTCGGTCAGGTTGCGTTTGGCGCGGGTGTCGATCAGGTTGCCCTGGATCAGGAAGTTGCCTTCGGCATCGGTGTAGAAGATGTCGCTGTCGTTGACGCGGATTTCATACAGGCCGTTCATCGGCGTCTTGCTGATTTCATCGATCTTTGACAATGCCGGCAGCCGTTCGGCCAGGTTTTTTCGAATCAGCGCTTCCTGCGCGAATGCCGAGCCCAGGGTGCAGGCCAGCAGGGCGGTCAATGCGGCCAGCCTGAAGCCGCTGGTCAGTCGATGGTGTTTCATGGTGTTCCCTTGGTTCGTTGAATGCTTGTCAATGTGCTTCACAGGCCCGCCGCCTGCCGCGTCACCCAGCGCTTGAGCAAAGGGCTGCGCGCAAAGCCCTTCATGCCCCAGTTGCGCAGCGCTTGCCAGCTGTCTTCGGTCTGGGCGAACAGGCCGTGCAGCCCGTCGGTCACCGCGCCCATAGCCGTTACATCGGCCTTGCGCGCCCGTTCGTAGCGGCGCAGCAACTTCTCATCGCCCAGGGCGCGCCAGTATTCCCGCTGCGCCAGCACGCCGGCCAGGCAGGCAGCGTCGGCCAGCCCGAGGTTCAGCCCCTGGCCCGACAACGGATGCACCGTGTGCGCCGCATCGCCGGCCAATGCCCAGCCGGCGCCCACCCAGCGGTCTGCGCTGGACAGCGCCAGCGGCCAGCTGGCCCGCTCGCTGGCCAGCCGCAGGCCGCCTGCTTCCTGGCCGCAAACCGCCTGCAGGGCAGTGCAAAATTTTTCCGAGGGCATCTGCTCCAGCGCATCGGCGCGCTCCAGGGAGGCAGACCAGACCAGCGCCACAGAGTTCCCGTCCGGGCCGTCCAAAGGCAGCAGCGCCAGGATGTCGCCGCCCGCAAACCACTGGCGGGCAATGCCCTGGTGGGGCAGGCCGGTGGCCAACCGCGCGGCGATCGCCTTTTGCGGGTAGGCCTTGACCGTCCACTGCACGCCGAATTCGTCGCGGCTGGCGCTTTTTTTGCCTTCGCAAACAATGGTCAGCGCCGCCTTGGCGGGCGCGGTCACCAACTCAATTTGGGGCTGGTAGCGCAACGCCTGAATCAGATGCTGCTCAAGAGCGGGTACATCGACGATCCAGGCCAGCGCTTCCTGCCCCACGCTGCCGGCGGTGAAATCAACCCGCCCGCCGTCGTCGCCCCAGACCTGCATGGCCAGGACCGGCGTGGCCGACGGCGCATCGGGCCAGACGCGCAGGGCCTGCAGCATCTGGCGAGACGCGCTGTTGAGGGCATAGGCGCGCACATCGCGCACCTCGCCGGCGGGCCGATCGCCTGCCGGGTCTGGCGCACGGCTGACCAGGGCCACCCGCAGTCGTTCACGCGCCAAAAGAAGGGCCAGGGCGCGGCCCACCACGCCGTCGCCGCGAATACAGACATCAAAGGTTTTGGACATGGCCCATTTTAAGAGTGAGTGCAGAATCAGCGCTTTGCGCGGTGGTAACCCAGTTTGTCGGGTTGCCCGATTGACATCGCGCTTCAGACCGGTTGCACCAAGCGCCAAAGCCAGGACCCCAGAGGAATGAGTTATGTATTGCGTGAATCTCCGGCCGGCATGGCCTTGGACATGAACTTGCCGGACGACGTCACGGCGCAGGTGTCCGGTCTGTTTGTCTACCCGGTCAAGTCCTGCGCCGGCGTGCAGGCGGCGCAATCGCTGCTGACCGAAACCGGGCTTGAATTCGACCGGGCCTGGATGGTTGTCGATGGCCGGGGCAACTTTTTGACCCAGCGCGAATTGCCGCGCATGGCGCTGGTGCAGCCGCAGCTGAAAACCGCTGACATGGTGCTGCGCGCCCCCGGCATGCTGGCCCTGCATGTTGCGCTGGACCGGGTGGAAGCAGCGACCCGGGTCCGCCTCTGGGGCCAGGAAGCCAGAGGTTTCGACATGGGGCCGCTTGCCGCCCAGTGGTTCACCGATTTCCTGGGAACGCCGGCCAGGCTGGTGCGTTTTGACCCGGACCACCCGCGCCGAAGCAGCCTGGACTGGACGGGTGGCATCGAGGCGCTGAACCAGTTCAACGACGGTTTTCCGCTGCTTGTCATCAGCCAGGCGTCGCTGGACCAGTTCAATGAAAAGCGGCTTGCCCAGGGCTTGGCCGCCGTGGGCATGGCGCGTTTCAGGCCGAACATCGTGCTGGGCGATGCCGCAGGCGGGTTCGTGCTGCTGCCGCATGACGAGGACCGGCTTGACCTGCTGCACATCGACACCGCGGTGCGGCTCAAGCCCGTCAAGCCCTGCCCGCGCTGCCCGATTCCCAATGTCGACCCGGCCACCGGCCTCAGCAGCCCGGAGGTGGGCGATTTGCTGCAAAGCTACCGCCAGGACCCGCGCCTGAAGGGTGCGGTGACGTTTGGCATGAACGCCATCGTGCTGCAAGGCGTGGGCCAGGTGCTGAAGGTCGGCCAGCCGGTGTCGGCCAGTTACGGTTTTGAGTGACCCGCTGGGCATGGAATACACTTGCACCCCTGTTTTTGAAGGTTTGTCATGAGTTTGAAGTGCGGCATCGTTGGCTTGCCCAACGTCGGAAAATCCACCCTGTTCAATGCGTTGACCCAAGCGGGCATCGCGGCGGAAAACTATCCTTTTTGCACCATCGAGCCCAATGTGGGCATGGTGGAAGTGCCTGATGCGCGACTCGATGCGCTGGCCGCGATCGTCACGCCGCAGAAAATCCAGCGGGCGATTGTCGAATTTGTCGACATCGCCGGCCTGGTGGCGGGCGCCAGCACGGGCGAGGGGCTGGGCAACAAGTTTCTGGCCCACATCCGCGAGACCGACGCCATCGTCAACGTGGTGCGCTGTTTCGAAGACGACAACGTGATCCACGTGTCGGGCAAGGTCGATCCGATCGACGACATCGAGGTGATCCAGACCGAGCTGTGCCTGGCCGACCTGGCCGCGGTTGAAAAAGCCCTGCACCGCGTGGGCAAGCTGGCGCGCTCGGGCGACAAGGAGTCAAGCAAGCTGGTCGCCATCCTGGAAAAATGCCAGACCGCGCTCAATGAAGCAAAACCGGTCCGCACGCTGGAATTCAGCAAGGACGAGCTGCCGCTGCTGCAGCAGTTCTTCCTGATCACGGCCAAGCCCGCCATGTTTGTCGCCAACGTGGCCGAGGACGGCTTCCAGAACAACCCGTTCCTGGACCGCCTGAAGGCCTATGCCGATTCGCAAAACGCGCCAGTAGTGGCCATCAGCGCCAAGATGGAAGCCGAAATGGCCGAAATGAGCGATGAAGACCGCCAGATGTTTCTGGAGGAGCTCGGCCAGACCGAACCCGGCCTGAACCGTTTGATTCGCGCCGCCTACAAGCTGCTCGGCTTGCAAACCTATTTCACCGCCGGCGTGAAGGAAGTGCGCGCCTGGACCATCCATGTCGGCGACACCGGTCCGCAGGCGGCCGGCGTGATCCACACCGATTTTGAAAAGGGCTACATCCGCGCCCAGACCATCGCCTTTGACGATTTCATCGCCTTCAAGGGCGAGCAAGGCGCCAAGGACGCGGGCAAGATGCGCGCCGAGGGCAAGGAATATGTCGTGAAGGACGGCGACGTGATGAACTTTTTGTTCAGCTCCTGAACTTGAAGGGTTCAGCCCGCGCCGGGTAAATTCCGGTGCCTGACGTTTAGCCTTGTTGACTTCATGCGCATGCAGCCTGTGCGCCCGCAGCCATTAACTTAGCAGCAGTCAGGAATTCACCGCCACACTCACCAGGACATTGCCGCCATGACCGAACCGGTACGACTTGCCAAACGCCTTGCCGAAATGCTGGCCTGCTCACGCCGCGAAGCCGAGCAATACATTGAGGGCGGCTGGGTCAGCGTCGATGGCGTGGTGGTGGAGGAACCCCAGTCCCGGGTCGGCAACCAGTCCATCGTGCTGTCGCCCGATGCGAGTTTGCTGGCGCAAACATCGGTGACCATCCTGCTGCACAAGCCGGCCGGCCATGAATCCCGCGATGCCGACCAGGCCAGCGGCGACCCCGGCATTCCAACCGCCGCCCAGCTGCTGACGGTGGCGAATCGCTCGCCTGCCGACCGCTCGGGCATCCGGCCGCTCAAAAAACATTTTTCCTCTTCGCAATTGGCCACCCCGCTGGCCACGGCGGCCAGCGGCCTGGTGGTATTCACCGAGGACTGGCGCGTGCTGCGCAAGCTGCGCGAGGACGCCCGGCTGCTTGAGCATGAAGTGGTGGTCGAGGTCAGCGGCGACATCAAGCCCGGCGGGCTGGAGCGGCTGAACCGCATCGACCACGGCTTTACCTACCAGGGCAGGCTGCTGCCGCCGGCCAAGGTCAGCTGGCAGAGCGAGACGCGGCTGCGTTTTGCCTTGAAGGGCGAAGTGCCGGGGCAGGTCGCCTACCTGTGCGAAAGCGTGGGGCTTGCCGTGGTGGCCATGAAGCGCCTGCGCGTGGGCCGCGTGCCGCTGAGCCAGCTGCTGCCCGGCCAGTGGCGCTACCTGATGCCGTACGAACGGTTCTAGTTGCCGATGACGCCCGGGAAAGCCCAGATCAGGCTGCCGGTCATCAGGAAATAACGCATGAACTTGCCCACCGCCATGTAGGCGAGGCAAGGCCAGAAAGGAAATTTCAGCCAGCCTGCCACGGCGCACAGCGGGTCGCCCACGGCGGGCAGCCAGGCCAGCAGGCAGGCCTTGGGGCCGAGTTTTTCCAGCCATTTCACTGCGCGGCCGTGGTGCGACGAATGGGTGTATTTGTCGGCCACGCGGTGCGCGCCAAAGCCGATCCACCAGTCGAGCGCGCCGCCCAGCGTGTTGCCGGCCGTGGCGACCAGCACCGCCGGCCAGAACATGGCCGGGTTCAGCTTGACCAGCCCGAACACCACCGGCTCGGAGCCGAGCGGCAGCAGCGTTGCTGAAATGAACGACACGATGAAGACCGTGCTCAGGCCGAATTCAGGCAGGGCCAGCAATTCGATCAGGTGTTGGATCCAGTCTTGCATAGGGGCTTGAGTATAGGCAGGCGCAGCGTTGCCCGGGCCCAGGATCGCCACGGAAAATTCATGCCTGGATTTAAATTGCTGAAAATTTAGGCAGCTACAATCGTGCCTCCTTTTTCAGCAACACCAGCTTTTCACCTTTACATGTACATCGGCCCTTTTGCCTTGGCAAACAATGTGTTTGTCGCGCCCATGGCCGGCGTCACGGACCGGCCGTTTCGCCAGCTGTGCAAAAAGCTCGGGGCGGGTTACGCGGTCAGCGAGATGGTGACGTCGCGCCGCGAGCTGTGGGACACGCTCAAAACCTCGCGCCGTGCCAACCATGACGGCGAAGTCGAGCCGATCGCGGTGCAGATTGCCGGCACCGATGCGGCCATGATGGCCGATGCCGCCGCCTACAACATCGACCGCGGCGCCCAGATCATCGACATCAACATGGGTTGCCCGGCCAAGAAAGTCTGCAACAAATGGGCCGGTTCGGCATTGATGCAGGACGAGGCGCTGGCGCTGCAGATTATTGAAGCGGTGGTCCAGGCCTGCGCGCCGCACGGCGTTCCGGTTACGTTGAAGATGCGCACCGGCTGGGCGCAGAGCCATAAAAATGCCCTGAGCATTGCCCGCGCCGCTGAAAGCGCCGGCGTGCAGATGGTGGCCGTGCATGGCCGCACCCGCGAACAGGGCTACAAGGGCTTGGCCGAATACGACACGATGGCCGAGGTGAAAGCGGCGCTGCGCATTCCGGTGGTGGCCAACGGCGACATCGACACCCCTGAAAAAGCCCGCGACGTGCTCGCCTACACCGGTGCCGATGCCGTGATGGTGGGCCGCGCCGCCCAGGGCCGTCCCTGGATTTTCCGTGAACTGGCGCATTTTCTGGCCACCGGCAGCCATCTGGCGCCGCCGCTGGTGGCCGACGTCAAGCGCCTGCTGCTTGATCACCTGGCGGACCATTACCAGCTTTATGGCGAGTATTCGGGCGTGCGCACGGCGCGCAAGCACATCGGCTGGTACGTCAAGACCTTGCCGGGCGGGGAAGCGTTCCGGGGGCAGATGAACGCGCTGGAGGACTGCCGGGCACAGCTGGACGCCGTGGCCGGATTTTTCGACAGCCTGGGCCAGCGCATGGAACGCGTCCCTGCGCTGGCCCCGGGCCAGGTCGCATCGACACAAGAAACCACCAACAACCATAACAAGATAGAGGAAGCGGCACTATGAGCAAAATAAATCTGGAGGAATGCGTGCGTACCAGCCTGGAGGGCTATTTCACCGACCTTGGCGGCACCACGCCCGACCGCATGTACGACATGATGGTCCGGGTGGTGGAAAAGCCGCTGCTGGAGGTGGTCATGCAGCATGCGGAGCACAACCAGTCGCGCGCCGCCGAATGGCTGGGCCTGAACCGAAACACCCTGCGCAAAAAGCTGGTCGAGCACAAGCTCATCAACTAAGCCGCTTCCTTTTTCTTTTGCTTTAATTAAAAAAACATGCCCATGAACGCCCTGATTTCCGTTTCCGACAAAACCGGCATCCTTGAATTTGCCCAGGCGCTGCATGCGCTCGGCATCACGCTGCTGTCCACCGGCGGCACCGCCCAATTGCTGGCCGGCGCCGGTTTGCCCGTGACCGAAGTGGCCGAGCACACCGGTTTCCCGGAAATGCTAGACGGCCGCGTCAAGACGCTGCACCCCACCATCCACGGCGGCCTTCTGGCCCGGCGTGACCTGCCCGAGCACATGGCCGCCCTGCAAACCCACGGCATTGCCACCATCGACCTGCTGGTGGTCAATCTTTATCCGTTCGAAGCCACGGTGGCCAAGCCTGGCTGCACGCTCGACGATGCGATCGAGAACATCGATATCGGCGGCCCGGCCATGGTGCGCTCGGCCGCCAAAAACTGGAAGGACGTGGGCGTGCTGACCGACGCCTCGCAGTACCCCGGCGTGCTGGCCGAGTTGAAGGCCGATGGCAAGCTGACGGACTCAACCAGGTTTTCCCTGTCGGTCGCTGCGTTCAACCGCATCAGCCAGTACGACGGCGCCATCAGCGACTACCTGTCGAGCATCCAGCCCGACGGCAGCCGCAGCCTGTTCGCCAGCCAGTCCAACAGCCAGTTCACCAAGCTGCAAGACCTGCGTTACGGCGAAAACGCGCACCAGCAGGCGGCGCTGTACCGAGACCTGCACCCCGCCCCTGGCTCGCTGGTCACGGCGAAACAATTGCAGGGCAAGGAGTTGTCGTACAACAACATTGCCGACGCCGACGCCGCCTGGGAATGCGTCAAGGGCTTCACCGAGTCTGCCTGCGTCATCGTCAAGCACGCCAACCCTTGCGGCGTGGCCCTGGGCGTCGACGCGCTGGAGGCGTACAGCAAGGCCTTCAAGACCGATGCGACCTCTGCGTTCGGTGGAATCATTGCGTTGAACCGCCCGCTGGATGAACGTGCGGCGCTGCAAATTTCAAAACAGTTCGTGGAAGTGCTGATAGCGCCGGGCTTCACGCCCCAGGCGCTGGAAGTGTTCAAAGCCAAGGCCAATGTGCGAATTTTGCAGATCGACCTGCCGCCCGGCGGCGACACTCCCTGGAAACAGGGCCGCAACCTGATCGACATCAAACGGGTGGGCTCGGGCTTGTTGATGCAGACCGCCGATAACCATGAACTGGCGTTAGGCGACCTGAAAGTTGTCAGCCAGCTGCAGCCCACGCCGGCACAATTGCAGGATTTGATGTTTGCCTGGAAAGTTGCCAAATTCGTCAAATCCAACGCGATTGTGTTTTGCGCCGGAGGCATGACGATGGGCGTGGGCGCCGGGCAGATGAGCCGGCTCGACTCGGCCCGCATTGCCAGCATCAAGGCCGAACATGCCGGCCTGTCGCTCAAGGGCACTGCGGTGGCCAGCGACGCGTTTTTTCCATTCCGCGACGGGCTGGACGTGGTGGTCGATGCCGGCGCGAACTGCGTCATTCAACCCGGCGGTTCGATGCGCGACCAGGAAGTGATTGACGCGGCCAACGAGCGCGGCGTGGTCATGGTGCTGAGCGGTGTGCGGCATTTCAGGCATTGAGCCTTGGCGCTGCATTGGAATAAAAAAAGCGGCCTTGGCCGCTTTTTTATTGATAAATATGCCTCTCAATCAAAATGTATAAGGCTATTTAGCTATTGTATTGATAGCATTTAGCCTGTTGGCGTTTAGCGGCTCGCAAAAAAGCGCGCAGCCGCGCCCACTGTCGCGTCAATGTCTTCGGCGCTGTGCGCTGCGCTGACAAATCCGGCCTCGTACAGCGCCGGCGCATAGTACACGCCGCTGTCCAGCATGGCATGGAAAAAACGGTTGAACGCCGGGCTGTCGGTCTTCATGACCTGCGGGTAGTTCTGCGGCAGCGTGCCCAGCAAAAAAAACCCGAACATGCCGCCCTCGCTGTCGGCGCTAAAAGGTACGCCGTACTGCTTGGCCGCATCGCTCAAGCCCCGTGTGAGGCTGTGGGTGCGGGCCGACAGGGCGTCGTAAAAACCAGGCTTCTGGATTTCGCGCAGCGTCGCCAGCCCGCACGCCGTGGCCACCGGGTTGCCTGACAGCGTGCCGGCCTGGTATACCCCGCCCAACGGCGCCAGATGTTCCATCACGGCACGGGTGCCGCCAAAGGCCGCCATCGGCATGCCGCCGCCGATCACCTTGCCCAGCGCCGTCAGGTCGGGCTTGAAGCCGGGCAGGCTTTGCGCATATACGCTTTGCGCGCCGCCCAGGGCCACGCGAAAGCCGGTCATCACCTCGTCAAACACCAGCAAGGCGCCGTATTGGGTACAGAGTTCGCGGCAGCGCTTGATGAACGGCACACTGGCGCGCACGAAATTCATGTTGCCGGCAATCGGCTCGATCATCAGGCAGGCAATGTCCCTGCCATGCAGCGAAAAGGCTTCTTCCAGCTGGGCGATGTTGTTGTATTCCAGCACCAAGGTGTCCTTGACCACCTCGGGCGGAACGCCCGCGCTGGTCGGGCTGCCAAAGGTGGCCAGGCCCGACCCTGCCTTGACCAGCAGCGCGTCGGAATGACCGTGGTAGCAGCCTTCAAACTTGATGATCTTGCCGCGTCCTGTGGCGCCGCGCGCCATCCGGATGACGCTCATCGTGGCTTCGGTGCCCGAACTGACCAGCCGGACCATTTCAATCGACGGCACCAGCTTGACGATTTCCTCGGCCATCTCGACTTCGCGCTCGGTGGGCGCGCCATAGGAAAAACCGTCCACCACGGCCTTCTGCACGGCTTCGAGCACCGCCGGATGGCCGTGGCCGAGGATCATCGGCCCCCAGGAGCCGATGTAGTCGATATAGCGCTGGCCGTCTGCATCCCAGAAGTAAGCGCCCTGGGCGCGCTGCACAAAGCGCGGAATGCCGCCCACCGCCCGAAAAGCCCGGACTGGCGAGTTGACGCCGCCGGGTATCAATTGCTGGGCGCGTTCAAACAGCGCGGCATTGCGGGAAGGGACCGGAGGCTTGGCGGTTTTAATGTCTGGTGATTCCATTGGGGGGGAGTTCAAAAGGTGGAAGGGTGGCGGCATCGCCATCACCGGAAAGATCGGCATCGGCGGCTTCGTCGACGGGCTCTTCGTCAAGTTCCGCCTGTGCCCAGAACATCCTGTCCGGCACGATATGGCCCATGCCGGGATGAAACCCGGCGTCCAGGCTGTGGTCTAGGTAGGTTAGCGCCTCGGAAGTGGCGGCCTGCAGGTCATGCCCGTTGGCCAGCAAGGCGCACAAGGCGGCCGAAAGCGTTTCGCCCGCGCCTTCAAAAACCGCCTCGAAGCGCTCGAATTTCTCGCTGTAGAGTACGGCCTGCGGCGTGGCCAGCACGTTGTCGATGAACTGGTCTGCCAGCGGTATGCCGGTCACCAGGGTGTAGGGCACGCCCAGGGCTTCCGCGGCCTTGGCAATGTCGCGGGCCGAGGGGCTTCGTTCTGTGGACCAGTCGGGAAGCAGCCATCGCCACAAGGTGCTGTGGTTGCCTATCAACAGGGTAACCTGCGGCAGCATCAATTCACGAAAAGCGTCCAGGTAACTGTCGATCCTGGATTCATCCCACCACGACAGGCTGGGCATGTAGGCCACCAGCGGGACGTCCGAGTAATCCGATGCAATTTCAGCAATTGCGCTGATATTTTCCGGACTGCCGACAAAGCCCACCTTGATTGCTGCCACCGGCATGTCTTCAAGTGCGGCGCGTGCCTGTTCGGTGACTGCTTCGTCGTCAAATGCCAGATGGTCAAAGATTTCGGCCGTGTCGCGCAGGTAGGTTCCCGTGACGACCGACAGCGGATGGGCGCCTGCCGACGTGATGGCTGTGATGTCGGCGGTCAGGCCGGCGGCTCCGCTCGGATCATTGGCATTGAATACCATGACGCAGGCGGGTGATGCGTCGCTGTCTTCGATCTGGAGTTGCCGGCTGTCCAGTTCAGATAAGTGGGGGTTTGCCATAGGCTTTGATTTTGCCTTGTGCGCGAATTAGCAACGCCGCATCGATACAATTGTTGCATTCTATTCGAAGGCAAACTAAGCTGTGACCCAATCAATGACCTGGATGTGTTTGATCTGTGGATGGATCTATGACGAGGCCGAAGGTGCTCCCGAGCACGGCATCGCCGCAGGTACGCCATGGGCTCAAGTTCCGATGAACTGGACTTGTCCTGAATGCGGGGCACGCAAGGAAGATTTTGAAATGGTCCAGCTGTAAGCCATCAGTTTGGCTGGCTGAAGGTATTCAACACAGCCAGTTCAAACGCTTCGACCGCTTCAAAACAGGAGTTATAAAGTGACTATTTCCAGTTCCGGGCTCAAAGTACTGGTTATTGACGACAGCAACACCATCCGGCGCAGCGCAGAGATATTCCTGAAGCAGGGGGGACATGATGTGCTGCTGTCAGAAGACGGGTTCGATGCCCTGTCCAAGGTCAATGATTACCAGCCCGATATTATTTTTTGCGACATCCTGATGCCGCGTCTCGATGGCTATCAGACGTGTGCAATTATCAAGCGCAATTCCAGATTTTCAAAAGTTCCCATTGTCATGCTGTCTTCGAAAGACGGCGTATTTGACAAGGCGCGAGGTCGCATGGCCGGCTCGCAGGACTACCTGACCAAACCGTTTACCAAAGATCAGCTGCTGCAAACCGTCCAGGCCCTCGGCGCTTCCGCAAAACAAAAGGATATGTAATGTCGATCAATAAAGTGCTGGTGGTGGATGACTCGAAAACAGAGTTGATGTTTTTGACTGATTTGCTGGTAAAAAATGGTTTTAGTGTTAAAACTGCAGAGAATGCAGAGGACGCTTTTCGGCGTCTGGCAGAAGAAAAACCCGAGCTCATCCTGATGGATGTGGTCATGCCCGGTCAAAACGGCTTTCAGCTGACCCGGGCCATCGCCCGTGACCCCCAATACGCCGATATTCCCATCATGATGTGCACCAATAAAAATCAGGAAACGGATCGGGTCTGGGGCATGCGGCAAGGCGCCCGCGACTACATCACCAAACCGGTCGACGCCGGCGAACTGATGGCCAAGATCAAGGCGCTCGGCTGAATTTCAGCACCAGACCCCACCATGGCAAACAGGCAAGCCCTTAAAGAATTACAGACACGACTGGCAGAGCAGTTGCAAATTGCCAAAACCCAGGGTGTCGCACCTTCGTGGCTGGCTGTGGAGGCCGGCGAAAACAAATATCTTTTTTCCCTGGACCAGTCGGGCGAAATTTTTCCCTGGACAGGTGTTCAGCCAGTCTCTTACACCCACGCCTGGTTTTTGGGCGTGGCCAGCATGCGCGGCGGTCTGTACGGAGTGGTGGACCTGGCTGGTTTCGTCACAGGCCAGGCTTCTGTCTCGAAAAACGAGCTGGCGCGAACCGACTCACGCCTTGTTTCACTCAACAGTGCGCTTGAGGTCAATTGCGCGTTGCTGATTGACAAGCTGGCTGGCCTGCGCAAGCAAAACGATTTTGTCGATTTTTCGGCACCCGAGCCCGACGCACCTGATTTTTTCGGAAACCAGTATGTCGATGGGCAGGGTGCAAGCTGGCAAGAGATCAACCTTCAGCGGCTTGCACAGCAGCTTGAATTTCTGGCTATAGCCGCCTGAGGCTGCATTTTTCCCGTTTTATTTGTTTTATCAAGGCTCTTTCATGTCTGCCCTAGAAAATATCCAAAAGCTGTTTAAAACAAAGCCCGACCGGCTGGAACTGCCTGACAGCCGCATGAGCACGGTGGGCCTGGCGGAAGAATCTATTGCCGGCAACTACACAGTCAATGCGCAGAAAGAAAATACTTCTGGTGAGGCCGCCCTGCCGGCGAGCGGGGAGCTTTTGACGCTTCCGGCTCTCGGTGCACGGCCGCTTGCGGAACACCAGAAAATTCTTGTAGTGGTGCTTGCGGCCGCTGTGGCCGCCTTGGCGCTGGTGACCTTTTTCGCACTCAGCAAATCAGACCGCGTTGCCCAGCAGGTAGCCGCCACCGGACAGGCGCTGATGCAGTCCCAGCGGCTGGCCAAATCCGCCTCGCAGGCCCTGATTGGCAGTGCGCAGGCTTTTCCGGACGTGCTTGAAAGCGCCGGCGTGCTTAGCAAGACAGTCGCAGGCATGAAGTCCGGCGACGAAACCCTGCGCCTGGCAGCGGTGAGCGACGCATTGCAGCCTGAACTGGAAAAACTCACGCCGCTGGTAGAAAGGGCTGCGCAGAACGCCAACGTCGTCATGACGCAAAAAACCATCCTGCTGCAGGTGGGTGAAGCCTTGCGCACCATCAACCGTCAATCCTCGGACCTGCTGGAAATTGCGGAAACCGTTTCCTCGCTCAAGCTCCAGCAAAATGCCGTTTCGACCGAGATTTCCGCGTCCGGGCAACTGGTGATGCTGACCCAGCGAATCGGCAAGTCTGCCAATGAATTTCTGACCATGGAAGGTGTCAGCCCCGAGGCGGTGTTCCTGCTGGGAAAAGATCTTAATTCCTTCAAGGAAATTGCCCAGGGACTGCTGGACGGCAGTGCCGAGTTGCGTCTGGGGGCTTCCAAGGATCCCCAGACGCGAGAGCGCCTGGAAGCCCTGATGGCGCTTTACGAAAAAACGCGTGTCCAGGCGGGCGCGATTCTGGGCAACCTGCAGGGGCTGGTGTCGGCGCGTGAAGCGCAGGCTTCCATCATTGCCGACAGCGAGCCTCTGCGCCGCGACATGGAGGACTTGCAGGGAAAACTGTCTTCGCAGACGGGTTTGGGCATTGGCGCCCTTGCAACCCTGGTTGTCGCGGCCCTGGTGGCCATGCTGTGCGCCGCGGGCCTCGCCCGCCTGCAGGTTGTCGACAGCCAGCAGCGCCAGGCAGTGGCTGAAGGCCAGCGCCTGGATGCAAAAAGCCAGGAACTCGATGCCAAGCGGGTCAATGACGCCAACCAGGCCGCCATCTTGCGCCTGATGAATGAACTGCAGACCGTTGCCGAAGGCGACCTCACGCAGGAAGCTACAGTCACCGAGGACATCACCGGGGCCATTGCTGACTCGGTCAACTACACGGTGGAAGAATTGCGCCAGTTGGTAGGCAACGTTCAGGACACCGCAACCCGCGTGGCGCAGACCACGGCGCGGGTGGAAAATACCTCCACCGAACTGCTTGCCGCGTCGACCCAACAGCTGCTCGAGATTCGTGAAACCGGTCAGTCGGTGCTGGACATGGCCATTCGAATCAACGAGGTGTCAACCCAGGCGCAAGAATCTTCGCTGGTGGCGCGCCAGTCGCTGACGGCTGCGGAGTCCGGCTTGCAGGCGGTGCAGAACGCCATCGGCGGCATGAACTCCATTCGCGACCAGATTCAGGAAACATCCAAGCGTATCAAGCGCCTGGGCGAGTCTTCCCAGGAAATTGGAGAAATCACCGAGCTGATTTCAGACATTACCGAGCAGACCAATGTGCTGGCGCTCAACGCAGCCATTCAGGCGGCATCGGCTGGCGAAGCGGGCCGGGGTTTTTCAGTGGTGGCCGAGGAAGTGCAGCGACTGGCCGAACGTTCTGCCGATGCAACCCGGCAGATTTCAGCGCTGGTCAAGGCCATTCAAACCGATACGCAGGATGCGGTAGCCGCCATGGAGCGTTCAACGCAAGGCGTGGTCGAGGGAGCCAAGCTCTCCGACAGCGCCGGCACCGCATTGACCGAGATTGACCAGGTGTCCCGCCATCTGGCAGAACTGATCGAGCAGATTTCGGATTCGGCTTCCCAGGAAGCTGCCTCGGCCAATGTGGTGGCAGGCAACATCCAGCATATTTTTGCAGTGACCGAGCAAACCGGGGAAGGTACCCGTTCCACGGCGCAACAGGTTCGCGATCTTTCTCAAATGGCGGAGGAACTGCGCAAGTCGGTGTCACGGTTCAAGATCGCCTGACGTCTTTCGCCAAGCTCCAGTCTGCGAACGCCGATTTCTGAACCCGCCTGTTATTGATGCACCCCATGGTTACAAACCCAATTGCCGCCCAGCCTGATGCTGTCATGAACGACCTGGGCCCATTGGCCTGGGTGCTCAATGAACTTTGCAAATCCCTGGATATCGCCACCAAGGCATTGAAGCGATTCAACAAAGAGGCTGAAGCCGCGCGCGGTTCTGACCTGGCGGCTCTGGATGCCCGCCAGCTGCATATGGCGCGGCAGCAGCTACATCAGGCTGTCGGCGCCTTGGAAGTGGTCGGGTTGTCAGAGCCTGTCGTCATGCTCCAGGCTATGGAAGCGGTTGTCCAGAAGTTCGTCCACCATCCGGAACTGTGCAGCCGCGAAGCGGTTGCAAAAATAGAATACGCCAGCTTTGCCCTGACGGAATATTTGCAGGGCGTTTTGGCAGACAAGCCGTTTTCTGCCGTGTCGCTGTTTCCCCAATATCGCAATGTCCAGGAAATTGTGGGAACCGAACGCATTTGCCCGGCCGATCTGTGGTCTTACGATTGGCGGTGGCTGGAGCCGGAACTGGCTGCCTTGCCAAATGCGCGCCATTACGGCGCAGAGGCCCGTGCGGTGCTGGACATATCTGTCCTGGAACTCATGAAGGGCATGGCACCGCAAGCTGCCAGCCGCCTGAAAGACCTGAGCCTGGGATTTGCAGCAAACCAGGCAGAAAAGCACCCCAGAATTTTCTGGCTCGTGGCAGCCGGATTTTTTGAGGCCATCGCCCACAACCTTGTCAATACCGACGTGTATGTCCGAAGGGCCGCTTCCCGGATCCTGTTGCAGTATGTCTCCTTGTCCAGTGGCGATGCAGCCGTTTCGCAACGCCTGGCCCTGGACTTGCTGTTCTTTTGCGCCCAGGCCGTGGCTAAGCGTGCCAGCGACACGCCCGTGCTTTCCGCCGTGCGTACTGCCTATGGCCTGGCCCGCTTCAAGCCTGTGGATTACGAACTGGTTCAGTTTGGCCGTTTTGACCCGGCGCAACTGGCGCAGGCGCGCAAGCGCATTGTCCTGGCCAAGGATGCATGGGCTGCCGTGTGCGCGGGAGAAAGCGAAAAGCTCAAACAGGCAGCCGACCAGTTCAGCCTGGTGGTCGATTCGCTGCAAAAACTTCATGTGGACAGTGAGCAGCTGGCGCAGGCGCTGACCCGGGCGATTGAGGCAACCGCCTATAAAAACCAGGTGCCCGGTATTGCGCTTGCCATGGAAGTAGCCACCTCCATGCTCTACCTTGAAGCCGTATTTGACGACCTGGATTCTGCCGACCCTCAACTGGCGACCAGAACTGCCAGCCTCGCCCATCGGCTTGAGGGCGTCATGGAGGGAGGCGCCCTACAGCCGCTGGAAAGCTGGATGGAAGAGTTGTACCGTCAGGTCAGCGACAAGCAGACCATGAGCAGCGTGGTCACCGAATTGCGCGTCGCCATGGCAGATATCGAAAGCTCGCTCGACTTGTATTTTCGAAATCCGGGCGATAAAACCAGCCTGGAACTGGTTCCGGTAAAACTGGCCCAGATGCGCGGCGTATTGTCGGTGCTGGGGCTTGACCAGGCTTCCCGGGCAGTGGCGCAAATGAAGGGCAGTGTCGAGCAACTGGTCGCGAACGAGGCTGATGATGAGGCCCCGCTGGTGGCAGAAATGTTCGAACAGCTCGGCAACAACCTGGGTGTCCTGGGTTTCCTGATCGACATGCTCGGTTACCAGCCAGCGCTGGTGAAGAAATTGTTTGTGTACGACGAGGTGAAAAACCAGTTGGTATCTTTGATGGGGCGTTCACCCGACACTGCCAATGCAGCGTCGAGCATCACGGTCAATATTGAGCCGCTAAGGACGCAAACCGGTAGTGCACACGGCAACCTGGAGAACAGCCCCCGCCATGTCGCCCCGGACGCGCAGGTTGAAGCAGTTTCACAGCAAGCCAGTGAAATGGCAGGGTGGGCGGAAAGTCTATTTGACATGGACTTGGACTTGGACTTGGACGATAAGCTGCCCGAGCATGCGACGGCAGTGCCAGCATGGGATGACTTTCCGTTAAAAACGGCAAATGTAGCGGCAAATGTGCCCTTGGTATCGGCAGGTTTCTCGTTGGCTGGTGACTTTGAAGAAGATGACCTGCGCGACATCTTTTTGGAAGAAGCCCGCGAAGTCGCCGGCCATGCCATTGAAGCCGTTGACATCCTGAAAAAGCAGCCTGAAGACCTGGAGCCTTTGACGGTTTTGCGCCGCGCCTTCCACACTCTCAAAGGAAGTGCGCGCATGGTCGGGCTCAATGAGTTTGGCGAAGCATCTTGGGCGATGGAGCAACTGCTCAACAGCTGGCTGGCAGACCAGAACCAGGCGACCCAGGACTTTAGTGCCTTGTGCGGCGACGTAGTTGAAGCCATGCAACGCTGGATAGAGGATATCGCGGCCAATCAAGACGGGTCCTGGTCGGCCCTTGCGTTTTCAAGCAGCGCGCAAGCCATGCAGTTTGAAGCGCGCTTCAAGGCGCTTGATCTCGCTGGTCAATCAGGCCATGCCTTTGCTGTGATTGACGTGCCTGTGGACACCGTGGTTGAGGCAATGGCCCCCCAGGTCCTGTTGGACGGTAAAGCCGATATGCAGACAATGGCGCTGCAGGCATATAAAGCCGATACATCTGCCGCAGAACTCGATGACCTGGACTTTGACGTCCTGTTTCCGTCGATACCTGCCGAGAGCCAAGCCCCGTTGCCAGTGGCCGTTGTCCTGCTCGAAACCCCTGCTGTCGTTGCTGCTGGCAGCAACGACAGCAGGCCGGAAAACAAGCACGACACGGATCAGCCTGACGAGAAAACCAGGGAAGCTCAAAAGGCCCGGAGTGCCCGGGAAGAGGACACCATCAAGGTCATTGATGGGCTGCGTATCGGCATTCCTTTGTTCAACGTGTACTTGAACGAAGCCGACGAGTGGTCGCGCCGTCTGGTCGATGAAGTGACTGAATGGGCGCTTGAAATTCATCAGCCCATCAGTGCCTCCACCGTGGCGCTTGCCCATTCGCTGGGTGGCAGTTCTGCAACGGTTGGTTTTCTTGCCTTGTCCAATCTGGCGCGCGCGCTGGAGCATGCGCTGGAAAATTCCCGCAACCACCACAACCATGGCGCCGACGCCTACGGCAATCTTTTTATCGAGGCTTCCGAAGACATTCGCCGCTTATTGCACCAGTTTGCTGCCGGTTTCCTGAAGGAGCCCGCGCCTGGACTGCTGGAGCGCCTGGAAAATCTGGAGTTTGTAGATTCGGTCTCGCCGGAAATCGATGACGATCCTGAGCCTGAATTGTCCGACGCGTCGAGTCGGGCCAGCGCCCACAAGCCAGATTCGGTGGTTGCCGCGCTGCATGTCTTTCCAGCAGAAACCGCAGCAGCGAATCTTTCCAGGTTTGTGAGCCTGCCCTCGTACGAAGATGTCCATGACGACATCGATGCCCTGGATGTCGTTGATCTGGAGCTGTTCCCGATTTTTGAAGATGAATGTCTGGATCTGATGCCTCGCCTGGGCTCTGCCTTGCGCCAGTGGGTCCAGACGCCGGCGGCCCATGAACCACGGTCTGAAGTGATCCGCGTGCTGCATACTCTCAAGGGCAGCGCGCGCCTAGCCGGAGCAATGCGCCTGGGAGAAATGGCGCACCGCATGGAGTCCGAAATTGCCTCTATCGGATCCCAGGCGCCGGCTGCTCAGGAATTCGAGTTCCTGTTGACCCGTCTTGATGGAATGCAAAATGCCTTCGAGGGCTTGCGCCGTCTTGGCGCCACCGCAGCGCTTGACGCGGACCCGGCGCCGTGTGCGGCCACGCCGGATCTGGAACTGCAGGTCGCCGATGCCTTTCTGCCTAAAATGGCTGCTGATGTTTCACCCGTCATCGACAGCAGCCGTGTCACTACCCCTGCCCATGCCCATGCCAGAAAAATTGATATTCCCGGGCCGCAAGCCCTGGTCATGCAGCCCTTGCGCCAGGCTGCCAATGCCACAATTCGGGTGCGCACCCAGTTGCTGGACCGGATGGTCAACCAGGCGGGCGAAGTCATGATCAGCCGTTCACGGCTAGAGGCCGAAGTGGGCCAGTTGCGTATTTCCCTGACGGACATGACCGGCAACCTGACACGCTTGCGCCAGCAACTGCGGGACATTGAACTGCAGGCGGAAACCCAGATGCAGTCGCGGCTGGCGCTGGCCAAGGAAGCCAAAGCAGGGTTCGATCCGCTGGAATTCGACCGGTTTACCCGGGTGCAGGAACTGACCCGAATGATGGCCGAGTCGGTCAACGACGTTGCCACTGTCCAGCGCACCCTGCAGCGCACGATCGAGGC
Source organism: Polaromonas sp. (assembly GCA_028292045.1). GTDB lineage: Bacteria > Pseudomonadota > Gammaproteobacteria > Burkholderiales > Burkholderiaceae_C > Polaromonas. The sequence goes on from JAQGMZ010000047.1 coordinate 25,529, forward strand.
CACCGAAGACGATCTGGTGGCCCAGGGCCGTCAGGCGCGGGAACTGCAGCGAGACCTGCTGCGTACCCGGATGGTCGAGTTTGATAGTGTTTCCGAGCGGCTGTACCGCGTGGTCCGGCAAACTTCCAAGGAAACCGGAAAACAGGTGCGGCTCGACCTGCATGGCGGCAACCTCGAGATGGACCGCGGAATGCTGGACCGGATGATGCCCGCTTTTGAACATTTGCTGCGCAATTGTGTGACCCACGGCATTGAAGCGCCGCAAGCGCGCGCCTTGACCGGCAAGGACGCTGTCGGGCTGATCACCATTCAACTTCGCCAGGAAGGCAATGACGTGTCTGTCCAGATGGGCGATGACGGCGCCGGCCTGGACTTGGCCCGTATCCGTGAACGCGGCATCAGCCAAGGGCTGATCACCGCCAGCCAGGCCATGGACGACGAAGCCACCGCCAACCTGATTTTCCTGCCCGGCTTTTCAACCGCGCATGAAGTGACGGAACTGGCCGGGCGCGGCATTGGCCTCGATGTGGTGCGAAGCGAGGTGATATCACTGGGCGGCAGGGTCAAGACCTCGAGCCTGGCGGGCAAGGGCACGGAATTCACCATGGTGCTGCCGCTGACGACAGCGGTCACGCAGGTGGTGATGATTCGCGCGGGCAGCATGTCGGTGGGGGTGCCTGCCAACGTGGTGGAAACCGTGCGCCGCATTTCGGCGGCCGAATTGCAGCAGGCCTACCAGACCGGGTCGTTGGATGTTGGCGGTGTGCCGGTTCCATTTTTCTGGTCGGGCGCCTTGCTGCAGGCTTCGCACTTCAGCGGCGAAGTCCAGCCCAAAACCACGCCCGTGGTAGTTTTCCAAAGCGCTGCCCAGCGAATCGCCCTGCATGTCGATGAGGTGCTGGGCAACCGCGAGGTGGTGGTGAAGAACCTTGGGCCGCAGCTCTCGGGCCTTCCCGGCTTGACCGGCATGTCCATGCTTCCCTCAGGCGCCGTGGTCCTGATCTACAACCCCGTGGCACTGGCCGCCGTTTACGGCAAGCAGGCACGGGACTGGAGCCAGGACTACCTTACGCATGGCGCAGCCGTTGACGGCCTCTATGTCGGCGGCACTTCGCCCGTGCGGGCCGCCGCCAAGGCACCGCTTATCCTGGTGGTTGACGACTCGATCACCGTGCGGCGCGTGACCCAGCGATTGCTGCTGCGTGACGGTTACCGGGTGGCCATGGCGGCCGATGGCCTGCAGGCCCTTGAGCGGCTGCAGGAAGAAATCCCGGCCGTGGTGCTTTCAGACATTGAAATGCCGCGTATGGACGGCTTTGACCTGGCGCGCAATATTCGCGCCGACGAGCGTACGAAAGATTTGCCGATCATCATGATCACGTCGCGCATTGCGTCCAAGCACAACGAACATGCCCTGGACCTGGGCGTGAATCACTACCTGGGCAAGCCTTATTCAGAAGAAGAACTGCTGCGCCTGCTGCGGGAATACTGTTCGATGCCCGCGGCGGCGTTGGCTTAAACCTGCATCCTGCTTGGCCGGCATGCTTGAGTCGCTATTAAAAAATAGCCAGCAACTTCAACCGTTTTTGATGACGGCATAGCGCTGCAGCGTCAGCGCCCGCGCCTCGGCGTGCGCCACCACGGGCAAAGGGTAGTCAATGCCGGGCGTTACGTCGGCCGCAAGCTGTTCCTGGGGCGTGGCCAGCCAGGGGCTGTGCAGCGCGGCCTTGGGCAGCTTGGCCAGCACCGGCAGGTACCTGCGAATGAATTTACCGTCGGCGTCAAACTTCAGGCTCTGGCTGACCGGGTTGAATATCCGGAAATACGGCTGTGCATCGCAGCCTGTGCTGGCGGCCCACTGCCAGCCGCCATTGTTCGACGCCAGGTCGTAATCATTGAGTTTTTCCGCAAAATAGCGTTCACCCCAGCGCCAGTCTATGCCCAGGTCCTTGACCAGAAAACTGGCCGTCACCATCCGCAGCCGGTTGTGCATGTAGCCTGTCTGGTTGATTTGGGCCATGGCTGCATCGACCAGCGGATAGCCTGTCCGCCCTGCGCACCAGGCCTGGAAAAGTGCCTGGGCCTTGTCCCCCTGTGCCCACACGATGGCGTCGTATTCAGGCTTGAACGCCCTGTCTGCAACATGCGGAAAGTTGGACAGGATCTGGGCATAAAAGTCACGCCAGATCAATTCCCCAAGCCACGTGGCCGCGCCCTCATTGCCCGCTTGAAGCGCCAGGGCATGGGACGCCAGCTGCCTGATCGAGACCGTTCCAAAACGCAAATGCACGCTCAGGTAACTCGGCCCCTTGATGCCAGGAAAATCGCGGGTTGCCCGGTAATTTTTCATCCGCTCCAGAAACTCCTGAAAAAGCGCATCGCCGCCCCGGCTGCCACCGTACAGCTGAAGCGCCGACAGATTGGTTTTCTCAAAACCCAATTCAGCCAGGGACATGACCTCCTGCGCTTCGTCCACGGGCAATGCCGCCAGGGCGGCGCCGTAGCGTTCGACCGGATAGGGCTTCACGTAAAAGTCATCGACCTGTTTCAGCCAGGCATTTTTGTACGGGGTGAATACGCTGTAGGGCTTGCCGGCTTGGGTCAACACCTCCTTGCGCTCAAAAATCACATGGTCCTTGAAGGTGTGAAACGCCACGCGCCTGCTTTCCAGCAAGGCCTGCACCTCGGCGTCGCGCGCCAGGCTGTAAGCCTCGTCATCGTGGTTGGCAAAAACCGCATCGATGGCCAACTGTGCCGCCAGTGCGGGCAGGGCGTCCGATGCGGTGGCATGCCGCACCAGCAGGCCGGCAGGCGCCGCTGCATGCTCAGGCGAAATGGTGGCCAATTGCCTGTTCAGGTCGACCAGAGATTCGCGAATGAACTCCACGCGTCTATCGGCCCTGGGCAGCGCATCCAGAATAGCCCGGTCGAACACGAAGGCGCAATACACCTGATCGCAGGACTTCAGCGCATGGTACAGGGCGGCATTGTCATGAACCCGCAAATCCCGCCTGAACCACATCAGGCCCGTCTTGTATTTTTTATGCATGCGCGCAATGGTAGTGAAAACAGGCAGGGCCTGGCGGCCGCATGTCTTTTCGCTGGTAAAGGGGTCTGAAATGCCGGGTTCTTGCTGTTGGCGTGGCTAACCCAATGCCGGGCAACGCGTAAAATCCGGTCATGGCCACGGAATCACCCCCCTCGATCAATCTCACGCACCATTTCCTCATCGCCATGCCCGGACTGGAGGATGAAGGCTTTTCGAAAAGCGTGATTTACCTGTGCGAACACACCGAACGTGGAGCCCTGGGCCTGATCATCAACAAACCCAGCGACATCAATGTCCAGGGGCTCTTCGACAAGGTCGAACTTCCCCTGCGCCGCGAAGACCTGACCCAGACCCCGGTGTTCCAGGGCGGGCCGGTCCAGACCGAACGCGGCTTTGTGCTGCATGAATCCATGATGCCCGGCAGCGAATCGGTCTATGCCTCGACCATGTCGATTCCCGGCGGCCTGGAAATGACCACCTCCAAGGACGTGCTTGAAGCGCTGTCCACCGGTGCCGGACCGCGCCGGGTGTTCGTCTCGCTGGGCTATTCCGCCTGGGGCGAGGGCCAGCTCGAATCGGAATTGCTCGACAACAGCTGGCTGACGGTGGCTGCCGACCTGGGCCTGATTTTTGACACGCCGGTCATCGAGCGCTACGACAAGGCCCTCATGCTCCTGGGTCTTGAAAGCTGGATGATTTCGCCCGTAGCCGGACATGGATGAGCCGCAAGGCCTGGTGGATGCCGGTGGCCTTCAGCTGAACCCGAACCAGCCGCCGGCAGCGCCTGGGCCACCGGGTCTGCAGACCTTCCTGGCTTTTGATTATGGTTTCAAGCGCACGGGCATGGCGACAGGCAACAGTCTGACGCGCACAGCGTCGCCGCAACCGACCATCGCCGCTGAAGGCAGCGCCCGCTTCCCGCTGATCGAGGCGCGCATCAAGGAATGGCAGCCCGATGCGCTGGTGGTGGGAATTCCGTTTCACCCAGACGGCGCCAGCCATGACAATACCGTCCGGGCGCTGAAGTTTGCGCGGCAGTTGCGCGGCCGGTTTGGCCTGCCGGTGTTTGAAGTCGATGAGCGTTACAGCACCACCGAAGCCCTGTCCAGCGGTGCCGCGGATGCCGACGCCGCATCGGCCTGCATCATTCTGGAACAATTTCTAAGGAGCCTTCCCCATGAGTAGTCTGGTCCTCGACGCCGAGGCGCTGTATGCCGATTTGCTGCACGGCATACGCCAGCAGTTTGCGGCCCCCGACAAGCGTCCGCGGCTGGTGGGGGTGGCTTCAGGCGGCGCCTGGCTGGCGCAGCGCCTGCAAAAGGACCTGGGCCTGCCAGACGACATCGGCATTCTTTCTTCTTCCATGCACCGCGATGATTTCTCTCAGCGCGGCCTGTCGTCCGGCGGGCAGACCGTGCTGCCCTTCGATGTCAATGGCGCGCACCTGATCGTGCTGGACGATGTGCTCTACACCGGGCGGACCCTGCGCGCGGTGCTTAATGAATTGTTCGACTATGGCCGGCCGGCCAGCGTCAAGCTCATGGTGCTGGTGGACCGGGGCGGTCGCGAACTTCCGGTGCAGGCCGATCTGGCCGTCGCCAGGGTGACGCTGCCGGCAACGCAGACACTGGAGCTGGCCCGCACCGCAGACGGCCGCTTCAGCTTCCAGCTTCAGGAACCGACCCAGCACCCGCAAGACCCCGCTTAGCGCTAGAACCACAAGGAATCCAGAGCGTGCTGTACCGACGAAACCCACAACTCAATAAAAATGGCGAACTGGTCCACCTGCTGTCCACAGAAGGCCTGTCCAAGGCCATCCTGACGCAGATTCTCGACACCGCCGCCAACTTTGTCTCGGTCAGCAGCCGCGATGTCAAAAAAGTCCCGCTGTTGCGCGGAAAAAGCGTGTTCAACCTGTTTTTTGAAAACTCCACCCGGACCCGCACGACATTCGAGATTGCCGCGACGCGCTTGTCGGCCGATGTCATCAACCTCGACATAGCCCGCTCGTCGGCGTCCAAGGGCGAGTCGCTGCTCGACACCATCGCCAATCTGAGCGCCATGGCGGCCGATATCTTCGTGGTGCGGCACAGCGAATCAGGCGCGCCCTACCTGATTGCCCAGCATGTCGCGCCGCATGTGCATGTCGTCAATGCCGGGGACGGCCGCCATGCGCACCCGACGCAGGGCCTGCTCGACATGTACACCATTCGCCATTACAAGAAAGATTTCAGCAACCTGACCGTCGCCATCGTCGGCGACGTGCTGCATTCGCGTGTGGCCCGCTCCGACATTCATGCGCTGACCACGCTGGGCTGCGCCGAAGTGCGTGTGGTCGGCCCCAGGACGCTGGTGCCCGCCGACATGGCGCTAATGGGCGTCCGGGTCTGCAACACGCTGGAAGAAGGCATCAGGGACGCCGACGTGATCATCATGCTCAGGCTGCAGAACGAGCGCATGACCGGCGCGCTGCTGCCCAGCAGCCAGGAGTTCTCAAAAAAGTTTGGCCTGACGACCGACAAGCTGCAGCTCGCCCGGCCCGATGCCATTGTCATGCACCCCGGACCGATCAACCGCGGTGTGGAAATCGACTCGGCCGTGGTCGATGGCGCGCAGAGCGTGATTTTGCCGCAGGTTACTTTTGGCATTGCCGTGCGCATGGCCGTGATGAGCATCGTCGCGGGGAACGGTTGAGCCCCCACGCTCCCCGCTGTGCGCAATTCGCTGCCCCCCGAGGGGGCCGCCCCGCCTGCAGTCCGGCAAAGCCGGCCCTGCGGCCGGTACTTGGAAAAACGGGTAGCCGTGCGCTTCGTTGCCCTGTTGGACTGGCTTTGTTGTGGGCAGCTACTGAACAGCGGCTTTTTTTCGGAAAAATAAAATGAAACTTCTTATCAAGAACGGCCGTGTCATCGACCCCGCCACGGGCTTTGACCAGGTCGGTGATCTGGCGATTGCCGCTGGCCGCATTGTTTCGTTGACAGGGGCGCTGCAAGACTTCACGCCGAACAAGATCATCGACGCCACCGGCTGCATCGTCGCCCCCGGCCTGATCGACCTGTCGGCACGCCTACGCGAACCCGGCCATGAGCATGAAGGCATGCTCGAAAGCGAACTGGCCGCAGCCGTGGCCGGCGGTGTGACCAGCCTGGTCTGCCCGCCCGACACCGACCCGGTGCTGGACGAGCCGGGCCTGGTGGAAATGCTGAAGTTTCGCGCTGAAAAAATGCACCAGTCGCGCGTTTTTCCGCTGGGTGCGCTGACACGCGCCCTGAAAGGCGAGGCCTTGACCGAAATGGTGCAACTCACCGAATCGGGCTGCGTCGGCTTCAGCCAGGCCGAAGTTCCATTGGCCAACACCCAGGTGCTGATGCGCGCCATGCAGTACGCCGCCACTTTCGGCTATTCCGTCTGGCTGCGGCCCCAGGATTTTTACCTGGGAAAAGGCGTGGCTGCCAGCGGCGCCCTGGCCACCCGGCTGGGCTTGGGCGGCGTGCCCGTTGCGGCCGAAACCATCGCCCTGCACACGATTTTCGAACTGATGCGCGCCACTGGTTCGCGGGTTCACCTGTGCCGGCTCAGCAGCGCGGCCGGCGTGGCGCTGGTGGCGCTGGCCAAGGCGGAAGGCCTGAATGTCACCTGCGACGTCAGCATCAACAGCCTGCACCTGACCGACGTGGACATTGGCTACTTCGACAGCCGGATGCGGCTGGAGCCGCCGCTGCGCCAGCAACGCGACCGCGATGCGCTGCGCCAGGGCCTGCTCGACGGCACCATCGATGTGCTGGTCTCCGACCATTGCCCGGTTGATGAAGACGCCAAAACCCTGCCTTTCGCTGAAGCCGAGCCCGGCGCCACCGGCCTGGAACTGCTCTTGAGCCTGGCCTGCAAATGGGGCGTCGACAGCCAGGCCGGCATCCTCCGGGCTTTGGCGGTGCTGACGAGCGAGCCGGCGCGGGTGCTCGGCCCTGCACTGGGCACCCTGGAAGCCAGCGCAGGCAGGCTGGTCAAGGGCGGTGTGGCGGATGTTTGCGTGTTCGATCCCGACAGCGAATGGACGGTCGATCCGGCGGCCTTGCGCAGCCAGGGCCGGCATACGCCATTTTCAGGCTACGCCTTGCCCGGCTGCGTGCGCTACACCCTGGTGGGCGGGCAGGTCGCGTTCGAGCGCGGCTGACACTGTGCACGCTGCCGTTTTTCTTGCGCCCGCCCGCAACCTGAAGACGCCCGCATGAGGCGCATCCGGGCCTGCTGGCGCTTGCTCCGCATTCTGGTCCACATCTTGATTGGCGTATGGGTTGCCGCAGTGCGCCTGCCGCGCCTCCAGCCGTCCCAGCAAAATGCCCGGGTTCAGGCGTGGGCGCAGTCATTTCTGGCCCATGCCGGGGTTGCACTGGAGATTCGCGGCCAGCCCCCGGTGAACGGGCCGGTGCTGCTGGTGGCCAACCATATTTCCTGGCTTGACATACCCGTCATGCATGCGGCGCGCCACTGCCGCTTTGTCTCCAAATCCGATGTCAGGGACTGGCCGCTGATCGGCATCCTGGCTACGGCAGGGGGCACGCTGTTCATCGAGCGCCGTTCCCGGCGCGATGCCATGCGCGTCGTTCACCTCATCCGGGACGCGCTCAAGGCGAATCAAATTTTGGCGGTGTTCCCCGAAGGCACCACCGGCGACGGGCGCGTGCTGCTTCCTTTTCATGCCAACTTGCTGCAGGCCGCCATTTCGGCCCAGGCACCGGCCCAGCCGGTCGGCCTGCGATTCATGGACATGGCCAGCGGCCAGACCAGCCATGCCCCCAGCTATATCGGCGACGAAACGTTGCTGGGGTCCATCTGGCGCACGCTGTGCGCGCCGCCGATCGTGGCTGTGGTGCATTACGGCGATGCGCAACTGGCCGAAGGCCGCGACCGCCGCGCCTGGAGCGAGCAGCTGCGCGGCGCCGTGGACGTGCTGCGCCAAAGCTGACCGCCCTATGTGAGCTGGCTGGAGGGGCTATTGAATGAGTAGAGCAATTTATGACTGCA
>JAQGMZ010000156.1 GCA_028292045.1 Polaromonas sp.
GCGCGCTGGTTCAAATGGTCGGCAATCTGCGCGCCCCAGAACTGGTACAGGTTCTTGCCCAGCGGTGTTGCCAGCGACGTGCCCATTTCCAGCCGGTAAGGCTGCATCCGGTCCAGCGGACGCAGCACGCCATACAAGCCGCTCAAAATACACACGCGGTCTTGTGCCCAGGCCATTTGCGTTTCGCTCAGGGTTCTGGCATTGAGCCCCGCATACACATCGCCGTTGAACGCCAGCGCCGCCTGCCGGGAGTTATGGGCGGTGAAGGTGGTGGACCAGGCCCGGTAGCGCGCCACGTTCAGGCGCGAAAGCGCATCCGACAATTTCATGAGCCCGGCAATTTCCTGCGGCGACTTGGTTTTCAGCACCCCGATCAGCTCGGCGGCCTGCCTGACGAACAGCGGCCGGGTGTGCGGGAACGGGCCGGACGGGGTGTCGTAGTCGAGGGCTTTGGCAGGAGACAGCAAAAACAGCATGGGCGGAAAATCCTTTGTGCGGGATTATCGGATACGCCAAATGCGCTGTTTTTGGATTCATTTTTTCGGTAGCTTCCTGTGCATGCCCAGCGGGCAGCCCAATTAGCGCCATCGAATAAAATTGGCTCTACCCTGCCCCCCTTCAACCCCAGGCGGCATCCCTGCGATGCCGTTTTTCACTGCCCCCATGACTGACGCTGCCATCCCCGCCCCGACCGCCCCCACCCTAGAAGCCGCCAAGGTGTTTCCCCCCACGCCGGGGCTGGACAGCCTGGCCAAGTCCTTCGAGCCGGCCGACATCGAGCGCCACTGGGGCCCGTTGTGGGAGCAAAGCGGCCAGTACGCGCCGACGCTGGACGAAGCCAGGCCGTCATTCGCCGTCCAGTTGCCGCCGCCCAACGTGACCGGCACGCTGCACATGGGCCATGCCTTCAACCAGACCATCATGGACAGCTTGACGCGCTACCATCGCATGAAGGGCGACAACACGCTGTGGGTGCCGGGCACCGACCATGCCGGCATTGCCACGCAGATCGTGGTCGAGCGCAAGCTCCAGGGTGAAGGCAAGACCCGGCATGACCTGGGCCGCAAGAACTTCGTCGCCAAGGTCTGGGAGTGGAAGGAAGAGTCCGGCTCGACCATCACCCGCCAGATGCGCCGCATGGGCGATTCGGTGAGCTGGAAGCATGAATACTTCACCATGGACCCGAAGATGTCCAGGGTGGTCACCTCGACCTTTGTGCAGCTGTACGAGCAGGGCCTGATCTACCGAGGCAAGCGGCTGGTCAACTGGGACCCGGTGCTGAAATCCGCCGTGTCCGACCTGGAAGTCGAGAGCGAGGAGCGCGACAGCTTCATGTGGCACATCGAGTACCCGTTCAGCGACGGCCCGCAGAGCGCTGCTGATGGCTCGCCCCTGCGCGGCATGCACATTGCCACCACGCGTCCGGAAACCATGCTGGCCGACGGCGCGCTGGCGGTTCACCCGGACGACGAACGCTACCGGCACCTGATTGGCCGGATGGTCGATCTGCCGCTGTGCAACCGGCAGATTCCCGTCATTGCCGATACCTATGTTGACCCGGAATTCGGGAGCGGCTGCGTCAAGATCACGGGCGCGCATGACTTCAACGACTACCAGGTCGCGCAGCGCCACCAGTTGCCGCTGATCACCATCTTCACGCTCGATGCGAAGATCAATGAAAACGGCCCGGCGCCCTACCAGGGCATGGACCGCTACGTGTGCCGCAAGGCCGTGCTGCACGACCTGGAAACCCAGGGTTTCCTGGAAAAAGCGGTGCCGCATAAAAACATGGTCCCGGTCTGCACGCGCACCGGCGCCGTCGTGGAGCCGATGCTGACCGACCAGTGGTTTGTCGCCGTGAACAAGGTGAGCGACAAAGACCCGACCGGCAAATCGATCGCGCAAAAAGCACGCGACGCGGTGGACAGCGGCGCCGTGAAATTCGTGCCCGAGCAGTGGGTCAACACTTACAACCAGTGGATGGGCAACATCCAGGACTGGTGCATCTCGCGCCAGCTCTGGTGGGGCCACCAGATTCCGGCATGGTACGACGAGGACGGCAAGGTGTATGTCGCCGCGGACGAAGCCGCCGCGCAGGCGCAAGCCCCCGGCAAGCGGTTGCGGCGCGACGAGGACGTGCTGGACACCTGGTATTCATCGGCGCTGGTGCCTTTTTCGTCCTTGGGCTGGCCCGAGAAGACCAAGGAGCTGGACCTGTTTTTGCCGTCGAGCGTGCTGGTCACCGGCTACGACATCATTTTCTTCTGGGTCGCCCGGATGATCATGATGACCACGCATTTCACCGGCCAGGTGCCGTTTCACCATGTGTACATCCACGGGCTGGTGAAGGATGCGCAGGGCAAGAAAATGAGCAAGTCCGAAGGCAATGTGCTCGATCCGGTCGACCTGATCGACGGCATCGAACTGGCGCCGCTGCTGGACAAGCGCTCGCAAGGCCTGCGCAAGCCCGAAACCGCGCCGCAGGTGCGCAAGAACACGGAAAAAGAGTTTCCGGCCGGCATACCGGCCTACGGCGCCGATGCGCTGCGCTTCACGTTTGCCTCCTTGGCCAGCCTGGGGCGATCAATCAACTTCGACAGCAAGCGCTGCGAAGGCTACCGCAACTTCTGCAACAAGCTCTGGAACGCCACCCGCTTCACGCTGATGAACTGCGAGGGCCAGGACTGCGGCCTCGATGAGCACAGCAAAGCCCAGTGCGCGCCCGGCGGCGAATTTGAAAATTACCTGAGCTTCTCGCCGGCCGACCGCTGGATTGCATCGACCATGCAGCGCGTGGAGGCGGACGTGGCCAAGGGCTTTGCCGAATACCGGCTCGACAACGTGGCCGGCAGCATCTACCAGTTCATCTGGGACGAGTTTTGCGACTGGTACCTGGAAATCGCCAAGGTGCAGATCCAGCAAGGCACCGATGCGCAAAAGCGCGCCACCCGCCGCACGCTGATCCGCACGCTGGAAGGCATCTTGCGGCTGGCGCACCCCTTGATTCCGTTCATCACCGAAGAACTTTGGCAAAAAGTCGCTCCCGTGGCAGGCAGGGCCGGCCCGTTCATCGGACAGGCGGCCTACCCGCAAAGCCAGCCTGAAAAAATTGACCCGCACGCCGAGGCGCATGTCGCCAAGCTCAAGACGCTGGTCGACGCCTGCCGCAACCTGCGCGGGGAAATGAAGGTGTCCCCGGCCACGCGGCTGCCGCTGCTGGTGGTGGGCGACAGCGACTTCATCAACGCCGTGGCACCGGTGCTGAAATCGCTGGCCAAGCTGAGCGAGGTCAAGCTGTTCGCACTGGAAGCGGACTGGGTGCAGGCCGCCGAGGCCGCGCCCGTGGCCGTGGTGGGCGACGCGCGCGTCTGCCTGTTCATGGAAGTCGATGTGGCCGCTGAAAAACTGCGGCTGGGCAAGGAAGCCGCGCGCCTGGAGGGAGAGCTGGTCAAGGTGCAGGCCAAGCTGGCCAACGAAACCTTTGTGGCCAAGGTGCCGCCGGCGGTGCTGGAGACCGAACGCAAGCGGCTGGTCGACTTCAGCGCCACGCTGGAAAAAATTCTCGAACAACTGGCTCGCTTGAAATAACAGAAAAATCCGCGGCGGACCCTAACCGATGGGGCCATTGACGCAGGTCATTCCGGCATCTAATCTGACGCCGGCAATGCCTTCACCGGTTAATAATTTTTCAATTTTCCCGAAACGCCCATGCAAAAATTTACCCTGACCAAAGCCGTTTTCCCCGTTGCAGGGCTTGGTACCCGTTTTTTGCCCGCCACCAAGGCCAGCCCCAAGGAAATGCTGCCCATCGTGGACAAGCCGCTGATCCAGTATGCGGTGGAAGAAGCCTACTCGGCCGGCATCCGCGACATGATCTTCGTGACCGGGCGCAACAAGCGCGCGATCGAAGACCATTTCGACACCGCCTACGAGCTGGAAAACGAGCTGGAAAAGGCTGAAAAACACGAACTGCTGGCACTGGTGCGTTCCGTGCAGCCCGACGACATGTCCATTGCCTTTGTCCGCCAGCCGCGTTCCTTGGGCCTGGGCCACGCCGTGCTGTGCGCCGAGCATCTGGTGGGCAATGAGGCTTTTGCCGTGCTGCTGGCAGACGACCTGATGGTGGGCCCCCAAGGCGGCTCGTCGGTGATGGCGCAAATGGCGGAGCAGTTCCAGGTGCTCCAGCAGTCCATCCTGGCGGTGCAGGAAGTGCCGGCCGAACAAACGCGGCGCTACGGCATTGTGGCCGGCGAAGCTGCGGGCGAGCGCCTGATGAAGGTCAGCCACATGGTTGAAAAACCGGCGCCCGAGCTGGCACCCTCGCGCATGGCCGTGGCGGGCCGGTACATCCTGACGCCCGGCGTGTTCGAGCAGATCCGCAACCAGCCCAAGGGCGCGGGCGGTGAAATACAGCTCACCGACGGCATTGCCGGGTTGATGAAGGACGAAAGCGTTTATGCCTTTCAGTACCAGGGCAAGCGTTATGACTGCGGCAGCAAGGAAGGTTTTCTGGAAGCCACGGTAGAACTGGCCCTGCAGCACCCGGAAGTCGGCGTGTATTTCAGGAACTACCTCGACCACCTGCAGATTGGCTGGTCAGGCCGCGAACGCCGCGCAGACAAGCTGGCACGGTAAGCACGGTAGGGCGCGCAGACAGCGCTCAGCGGCGCTTCAGCACATGAATGAAGTCGCCGCCCACGGTTTGCTGGTCCACCAGGTCGTTGCCGGTCTGCCGGGCAAACGCCTGAAAGTCCCGCGCTGATCCGGCATCGGTGGACACCACGCGCAGCAACTGTCCGCTTGCCATGCCCGCCAGGGCTTTTTTGGCCTTGAGTATGGGCAATGGGCAGTTCAGGCCGCGCGCATCGAGTTCCAGGTCTATGTTCATAAGTTGGTTGATTCTCTGGCCGGGCGATCAGGCGGGAAATACGCCGGTCGACAGGTAGCGGTCGCCCCGGTCGCAAACGATGAACACGATCACGGCGTCTTTCACGGTTTTGGCAATTTCCTGCGCCACCCAGCAGGCGCCCGCCGCCGAGATTCCCGCAAAAATGCCTTCCTCGCGCGCCAGGCGCCGGCACATGTCCTCGGCATCCAGCTGGCTGACCTGCACCAGCTCGTCCACATTGCGCGGGTCATAGATTTTGGGCATGTAGGCTTCCGGCCATTTGCGGATGCCGGGAATGCGCGACCCTTCGCTGGGTTGCGCGCCAATGATGCGGATGGCCGGATTTTTCTCTTTCAGGTAGCGCGACACGCCGGTGATGGTGCCCGTGGTGCCCATGGCGCTCACAAAGTGCGTCACGGTGCCCGCCGTGTCCGTCCATATCTCGGGTCCGGTGGTGGCGTAGTGCACCTGCGGGTTGTCGGGGCTGGCAAACTGGTCGAGCACCCGGCCCTTGCCCTCTTGCTGCATGCGCTCCGCGAGATCGCGCGAATACTCGATGCCCGCGCTTTTGGGCGTCAGGATCAGTTCAGCGCCAAAAGCCTTCATGGTCTGGGCACGCTCGATGCTCAAGTCCTCCGGCATGATCAGGATCATGCGGTAGCCCTTGATGGCTGCGGCCATGGCCAGCGCAATGCCGGTATTGCCCGACGTGGCCTCGATCAGCGTGTCGCCCGGCGTGATGTCGCCCCGCGCCTCCGCGCCCTTGATCATGGCCAGCGCCGGCCTGTCCTTCACAGAGCCGGCCGGGTTGTTGCCCTCCAGCTTGCCCAGGACGATATTGCCCCGTGCGGCGTTTTCAGCAGCGGCGATACGCTGCAGTGCGGCCAGCGGTGTTTTCCCGATGGCGTCTTCAATGGTTGCAAATTTCATAGGCCACACTGTGCCATAATTTAGGGCTTCGCTTCAGACAGCCCGGGTGGTGAAATTGGTAGACGCAGGGGACTCAAAATCCCCCGCCGAAAGGCGTGCCGGTTCGATTCCGGCCCCGGGCACCATTTAATAGAATCAGACAGTCTCAGAACCCGCATGCCCGACGGCATGGCGGGTTTTTTGCAGGTTGTTGCGTCTGGCCGCCAGAATTCGCTGCATGGCTTTTGCCCTTGCCCATCATCCGAAAAGCGGCATTGATCCCGCCAAGGTCACAGCCTCATGGGCAACAATTTGAAGCACAAAACGAAGGTTGCCGCCCCGGCAATCACCCAGGCCAAATTGTCAGGATTGGCCCTCTTACTGGAAAAGTGCACATACACCTCTTTCGCAAAGCCAACGACTACCGGCACAAGCGCTGCGGCAATGATGCCCAAAGGGGAGACACTGGCCGCACAGGCTGCACCAGCAAAAAAGTGGATGATTTTTGTTTTTTTTAGGAACATGGTTGATTCGTTTCCATCAACGCATCATAGTTTCCCGGCCAACCGGTAAAAGTTGCTCACTGCGGCCCTGCACGGACAACTCGTGCCCAACTGCCGCGCAACACCATGATCAGCACCGCCAGCAAGGTGCCGGCCATGTCGATGCCGATATCGCGTAAGCGCGGATGCCGGTCAACGGCGTAAAACTGCAGCGCCTCGGTCAGCACCGCCAGGGTCAGTGCCAGCAGCATCACCCACCATGCCGGGCGGGCCAGAGGCCGTATCAGAAGCAGCAGCGACATGCTGAAAAACACGGCCAAGTGCGCCCATGACGACAAGGAGAAGGGAACATGCAGACTTTGCTCGACACCGCTGCGCCAGGCATTGGGCATTTGTGTACCGATCATCAGCGCAAAAAGATGCAAACTGAACAGGCTCCAGGCGAAACGAGGCGACATCGGGCTACCTTCTTAGAACTGGGCCTCTCCAGGCCAGGGTTGGAACCATCACGCCTTCAGAGGCGCAGCGTGAACCGGCTATCTTATTCAACGGGCTGGGCCAGGCTAAACCGTGTGGATTTAAATGCAGAAATTCAGGCGCAAGGGCTGGGTTGCTGCGTGTGCATGAATTGACGCTCAGCAGTTGAAAGAGTTAT
>JAQGMZ010000157.1 GCA_028292045.1 Polaromonas sp.
GGAGCAGGTGCTGCAATCTGGAACACTCGGTGTTGCAGCACGGCACGTTGTGCGCAGCTGGAACCTGCTGGAGCAGCGCTCGGCGCTGCGCGGCCTGTGGCGCAGCGCGGTCCATGCGGCCGCTGCAGGAAACCCGGCCCCCGGCGAGCCCCGTCCGCGGCCAAATGCGTACCGCCGCGCCTGGGCGCAGCTCAGGCGCCAGCAACGCCTCGGCCTGGCGGGCCTGCGCCAGCCGCGCACCAGCCGGGCTGACCGGCGTGGCTGGCAGAAATTCCGGATTCAGGGCCGTTACCTGAGGCACCGGGGCTTTGTGCGCCCGGGCGGGCTGGACAGCGCGGCGCGCAGCCTGGCCGCGCAAGGAATTCCGTGCGACTGGGTGCACGGCCGCTTCGATGCGGTTTGCCCACCGGACAACAGCCGCCGCTGGCTGGCGATACAGGGGGCGCTGCAACCGGGACTGGCCCAGGGGCACTGGCCGCTGGCCGGCCACCTGGCCGGCGAGCCCGGCCTGCGCGACATGCTGGCGAAGGTGGTCCGCCAGGCCCGGACAGAGACTTGAGGCGCGCTGGCCATCGAACCGGCTGGAGCCGGCGGGCGACTTCGCCCTGGCCGCCAGACGGTGGCGCGGGCTTCAGTTCCAGACGTCCTGCGGCAACTGGTCTTTTTTGCGGTAGATGGTGTTGCGCGAAACGCCCAGCGCCTTGGCCGCAGCCGACACGTTGCCCCGGTGCTGGCGCAGCATCTGCGCCATGGCGGACAGGGCCACATCCTGCAGGCTGTGGCCGCTGGCGGCACTGGCCGGACGGCCGTGCAGCAGGGGGGCCGCCTGGGCCGGCGCGGCGCCCAGGGCCGCTGTTGGTGCCCACGGCTCGGCGGCGGGCTGGTGCGCCAGCTCTTCCAGAAAATCGTCCGGCAGGTGGCTGCGTTCGATCATGCCGTCGCAGCCGACCATGACCACGGCGGTGCGCAGCAGGTTGTGCAACTGGCGGAAGTTGCCGGGCCAGTGGTAGGCGTGAAACATCGACAGCACTTCGGCAGACAGCCCGATCTTCAAACTCTTGTCGCACAGGCTGCCGATGATCTTGGTCACCACCAGATCGAAATCGGTGCGCTCGCGCAGCGCCGGCAGACGCACGACCAGCCCGTTCAGGCGGTAATACAGGTCTTCCCGGAACTCGCCGCGCGCAATCATGTCCTTGAGGCTTTTGTTGGTCGCGCAAACGATGGCGATGTCGACTTCCACTTCCTTGCCGGCCCCCAGCGGGCTCACGCGGCGGTCTTGCAGCACGCGCAGCAGGCGCGCCTGCAGGTGCCTGGGCATGTCGCCTATTTCATCGAGGAACAGGGTGCCGCCGTTGGCCTGCTGGATTTTGCCGGCGGCCCCTTTTTTGCGGGCGCCGGTGAAGGCGCCGTCCTCGTAGCCAAACAGCTCGGACTCGATCAGGGTCTCGGGAATGGACGCGCAATTGACCGACACGAACGGCTTGCCGGCCCGGTCGGAATCGCCGTGGATGGCCTGCGCCATCAGGTCCTTGCCGGTGCCGGTTTCCCCCAGGATCATGATGGGAATGTCGCGCCCGCGCACCATGCGCAGCTTGTTGATGACGGCGGAAACCTGCGGGTCGCCGGTGTCGAGGTAGCGCAGCGTGGAGAGCTGCGACTTGCGCGCCAGGGTGGCCTCGGAGACGCCCTGGTCGGCCATGGCGCCTGCCGGCTCGAACCCTGACCCGGCCGCAGCGCCGGTGAACCACTGCATCCCCTGCTTGATCTTGACCCGGCACGACACCGTGACGCCGTTGTAGAGGCACAGCGGATGAATCCTGGGCACGCCCCCGCGGCAGAGTTCGAAAAGGCGCGACATGGCAATGCCGAACAGCGAGGAAAACGTGTGCACCTTGAGCGCATTGTGGGACAGGCCGAGCTGGAATTGCGCGCTGCGGTTGGCCGACAAAAACCGCCCGTCGACCGAGAACACCACGATGCCCTCGACCAGCGTGCCGATGAATTCGGGCCGGCTGTGAAAGTGGATGCGGACGGCCTTGGGGAAGATGTCGGCAAACATGTGGTTTTCGATCATCTGCGCCGACATGCGCACCAGCGCCATGGTGTGCTGGTGAACGCTGCGGTGGTCGCCGGTCACGTCCAGCGCCCCGATCAGCTGGCCGTGCGGGTCCATGATGGGCGCGCAGGAGCAGGTCAGGAACTTGTTGGCGTTCATGTAGTGCTCGCTGCCATGAACCATGATCGCCTGCTCCTCGCGCAGCGCGGTTCCGATGGCATTGGTGCCTTTGCTTTTCTCGGACCAGTCCACGCCCGGAGTGAGCGCCACCTGCGAGGCCTTTTCCAGAAAGTCGCTGTCGCCCAGCGAATGGAGCACCACGCCCTGGGCCGACGTCAGCAGCACCATGCTGTGCGTGTTGACGATCTGCTCGTACAGCGTTTCCATGGCGGGCGCGGCATGCAGCAGCAAAAAACGGTTTTCTTCTAGCGTCTGGGCCAGGGTCACCTGGCCCAGCACTGAAAAATCGGGCCGGTCCGCATGGGCGATGCCGAACGACTGCGAACGCTGGTGCGACTCATGGATCAGCGTTCGCTGCCGTTCGTCTTCCAGCTCGTAAGCGGGTGGAATGGCGGTTCGTGCAGTGGTGAATTGGCCTGCCTGGGTGTTCATCATCCTCTCCTTGTGTTGCCTACGCGGCCTGCGCCGGGCGGGCCGGCAGGTCTTTGACTGGTGTTGCCTGCATTCGGCCCGAACCGTTTTGCACATGCGCGACCAGCGCTTGAGTTACCGCATTGTGGAACACAGCGCAAGTATTGCGTAACGGCGTAAACCCTTGATCTCAAAGGATTTATTGCAATTTCAGGCCCAAGCCACGGCAGCAGAAGTGTTCCATTGCGGAACATCCTGAAGCGCAGCCGTGGCGGCGCAATGATGACCGAAACGAGTTATTCGAAGCGCTGCCAGAGGAACAGGCCCCGATGCGCGAGCGCCGGAAATGGCTGGCTTGTTTTTTGCTGGTAGAGGCCGTCACGCATCAAATGGAGCACCTGCAATGAAAGTTTTTTTATCTTCGATTTTCAAGCGTTCCGGGTTGGCCTTGTGCATTTCGGCCGCGCTCTGGAGCGGCGCGGCCATGGCCCACGGCGACGTGGTGCCGCAGTCGGTGGACACCAAGACGCTGCCGCAGCTGGGCGACAAGTGGAGGGACGCCAATCCCTACAGCACCGGCCCCGCCCACAAGGAGGCCTTGCGCATCGGCACATCGGCGTACAACCAGAACTGCGCGCGCTGCCACGGGCTGGAGGCGATTTCAGGCGGCATGTCGCCGGACCTGCGCAAGCTCGACAGCGAATGCACAGGCATGGCCGACGCGGCCAAGAAGTCCGCCTGCTACAAGGAAATGGACGATTTCTACGTGTCCACCGTGCGCCGCGGGCGAACGCGCGACGGCCGCGTCTACATGCCGCCGTTCGAAGGCACGCTGACGCAGGAGGCCATCTGGTCGATCCGCACCTACCTGGAAACGCGGCGCGAGCCTTGAAGCGCATGCCTGCATCTCTCCTGCAAATTCCGGCAGTTTTTCCATTCACCCAAGGCAAGACCACACCATGACCTTTTTGATTTCCGACGCCTGCCCGGTCCCTGGCCGCAACACGGAGCCTGCGCCCGGAATCAACCGTCGGCGCAGCCTGGCACTTTTGCTGGGCCTGGGCTTGCCGGCGGCGCAGGCGCAGACCGAACTGACCGACCTGGCCCGCATCCGGGCCAGCGGCGTGCTCAAGGTGGCCGTCTACAAGGACAACGCGCCTTTTTCTGACGGCCCGGCCGCCGACATGCAGGGGCTCGACATTGCCCTGGCCACTGCGCTGGCCCGGCAGATGCAGCTCAAGCTGGCGCTGCTGCCCTTCGACGCGGGCGAACGCATGAACGATGACCTGCGCAACATGGTCTGGCGCGGCCATTACCTGGGCTACGGGCCGGCCGACATCATGCTGCATGTGCCGGTGGACAAGTACCTGATGCAGGAAAACCGCCAGGCCCTGATCTTTGCGCCCTACATGCGGCAGGTGCAGGTGCTGCTGCACGACACGCGCGTGCTGCCGCAGGTCGCGGGGCCGGACGACCTGAAAGGCCGCAAGCTCGCAGTCGAGCGCGGAACCGGCCTGGCCAGCGTGCTGATGGGCCAGCAGGGCGGCATGCTGCGCGAGCAGGTCAGCCTGTACAGCTCGGGCGTCGAGGCGGCGCAGGCGGTCGTCAACGGACAGGCGGCCGCCGCCTATGTGCTGCGCTCGCAGGCCGAGGCCGCCCTGGCGCTGGCAAGTCCAAAACCCGCCCACCTGGCCCTGACCAGCATGCCGCTGGAAGGCATTGCCGAAAATGGCTGGCCGCTCGGTCTGGCCATCAAGGTGGGAAACAAGGACCTGGGCCAGGCCATTGAAAGCGCCTTCAAGGAACTGCGCAGCAACGGCGAATTGCTGGCAATGTTCCAGCAGCGGGGCATGACGCTGACCGCGCCCTGAAAGCGTCTTAAGCGAAGCCGGTAGCCGCACGACGCAGCGCCGGCTCCGCTTTTTCGTTCAAGGGGTTTCCGGCCCTGCCTGCGCCGCGTCCTGCCGTTCAATTTCCGCCATTTCCGCTTCGGTGAACACCCGCGAGCGCGTGTGGAAGGCCTTGCCCTCGGGGCCTTCCAGCGAGAACGTTCCGCCATGCCCGTCGATGACGTCGATGATCAGCTGCGTGTGCCTCCAGTAGACGTACTGCGACTTGCCGATGTAGAACCGGGCGCCGCCAATCTCGCCCAGGAACACATCGCCCGCGCCGATCGTGATCTCGCCCGGCAGGTAGCAATTGGCCGCGCTGTTGTCGCAGCAGCCGCCGGACTGGTGGAACATCACGGTGCCGTGCTTGGCCTTGAGGTACTCGACCAGTTCGAGCGCCGCCGGGGTGGCAATGACTTTTTCAACCATGTCGGTCTCCAGGTAAAACGCAAAAAGGGGACGGTTGCCCGCCCCCGTGCATGCTGCGCGGCTTTCGGCCGGCCGGTCAGCAACAGTTCAAATGATCAGAAGAAACCCAGCTTTTGCTCGCTGTAGCTGACCAGCAGGTTTTTGGTCTGCTGGTAGTGGTCCAGCATCATCTTGTGGTTCTCGCGGCCCAGGCCCGATTCCTTGTAGCCGCCGAAGGCCGCATGCGCCGGGTAGGCGTGGTAGCAGTTGGTCCAGACGCGGCCGGCCTTGATGGCGCGGCCCATGCGGTA
>JAQGMZ010000173.1 GCA_028292045.1 Polaromonas sp.
GGCCGAGTGCTTGAGCCATTTGGTGTGATTCCGCAGTCGATTCCGGGGGCTGATTTGTACCCGGCGCTTGAAAAAGGCACGCTGGATGCGCTGGAGTGGGTCGGTCCCTATGATGACCAGAGGCTCGGCTTCAACAAGGTCGCGCCTTTTTATTATTACCCTGGCTGGTGGGAAGGCGGTCCGCAACTGGACTTCTACATCAACAACAAAGCCTGGGAAGGCCTCCCGGCAGAGTACAAGGCCGTGGTCGAAGCCGCCGCTGCCTACGCAAATATCACCATGACCGCCAAGTACGATGCCCGCAATCCGGTTGCCTTGAAGCAACTGGTAGGCTCCGGCACCAAACTGCGTCCGTTCTCCCAGGATGTCATGAACGCTGCCTTTAAATCGGCCCAGAGCATTTACGCTGACCTGAACAATACCAATCCCGAATGGAAAAAAGTCTAT
This sequence comes from Polaromonas sp., assembly GCA_028292045.1. Taxonomy (GTDB): domain Bacteria; phylum Pseudomonadota; class Gammaproteobacteria; order Burkholderiales; family Burkholderiaceae_C; genus Polaromonas. Next base: position 448 of record JAQGMZ010000173.1, read on the forward strand.
TCCGACTATTCCAGGTTCTTGGCAGACCAAAACGCATGGTTCCGCTTCACCGAAGGCACTTTCGACCGCTTCATGCAGTCGCAAAAGCTCTAAAACCGTACTGCCGACAAATCAGACCGCTGCCCAGAACACTGCAAACCAGTGCTGTGCATCGGTCCAGCAACGCACCTGGCTGAAGCCGGCTTGCACAAGCAAGTCTGTCATGCCTTGCTTGGTGTACTTGTACGAATTTTCTGTATGAATCCGCTCGCCCGAGCGGAAATGGCGCGAATGGCCGGGCCAGGCCACGGTCAGGTCGCAGCAGGCTTGAAGGTGCATTTCAACGCGGGATGTTGCCGAGTTGAATAACGCGACATGCGTCCACTGGCGCACATCGAAATCTGCTGCCAGTAGTGAATTCACATTGCGCAGCAGGTTTTTGTTGAACGATGCCGTAACCCCGAGCCCGTCATCGTAGGCTGCTTCCAGAACGGCTTTGTCCTTGACCAGGTCAATGCCCAGCAGCAGGCCTTTTGCTCTGCCCTGGCTGGGGTCGGCCATGTTTTGCAAAAATCTCAAGGCCTGCGCTGGCTGAAAATTGCCCAGGCTGGAACCCGGGTAGAAATACACCCGGTCATGCGCCTGGACTTCTTCTGGCAGGATCAACCCGGAGGTGAAATCCATGCCGACGCCCACGATGTCGAGTTGCGGAAAACTGCGTTGCAACTGACCGGCAGCTTCCTTTAAGAAATCTGCTGAAATATCGACCGGCACATACTGGCCTGGTTGGATCAGCGGAATCAATGCCGCCGCCTTGACGCAGTTGCCTGCCCCCAAATCGATCAGGCAGGGATGGTCAAGTCCGGTTTGCATCAGCGCTGCGGCTATCTGCGCAGAAGCCGCCTGAAAAATACTGGCTTCGGTGCGCGTTGGGTAGTATTCATCCAGCGCCGTGATCGCTTCAAAAAGCCTGGAACCGAGTGTGTCGTAAAAAAACTTTGGGGAAATAGCGGCAGCTTCTCCCATCAAGCCTTCTGTAAGCTCACCGGCCATGCTCCCGGTGGACGAGGCTTGCATATCGCTGCCGCGCCAATCAATGAACCGGGGAAGCGGTGCCAGGGAAGTGGTAAGCGGCGGATCGAAACGTTTCAAAGTAGTACCTTGGCAAATGGTGCGGACAGCGCTTTATTGGAAAACGGTTTTACCACGGCACCTGCAAGGCCATCGTTTTTTGATGATCGAAAGCCCGAAATCCAGTGTCTGCCTAGGCGCAACTCGAACCATTGAATGACGCGGTGGCACAATGCCCTGCAAACGATATAACGCCTGTCGAAGCCTTCTTATGAAGTTTTTTGCTACTGAATTCTTCGCTGCCAATGGCCATTTTTGTCCATGACCTGGAGGCTTTTTCAGGCTTTTGAAACGCATTGGCTTGCATCTTGTTATCCATCGACCCCCTGACCCCTTGAAACTGGATAAGATAATTCCATGTCCCGCTACAACACTCCCTTTGAAATTCACGTCCATGGCGAAGTGCCATTGCGTGCCGATGTCACCTTCGACCAGGTGCAGGAGGCGCTCAAGCCCTTGTGGAAATATGCTGGCTCCAAGTCGCTGGCCGCGGGGGCTGCCAGTGTGTACGAGGAAGAGCCCGGCATCCGTTTTGAATCCGGCAAGCACCTGCTGCAAATATGCTGGACGGTTCCGGGCGGCGACGATTTTCGACAATCGCTCGATGAAATGTGCATGGGCCTGAATGACCTGGCCGAGGTGGGCGCACCGATCGAAGTCACCTTTTACGACGCCGACTTCGACGAGGAAGAAGAGGGCGGCGAAGACGACGAGGCGCGTGACGACTTCGTGATCTACTTCGTCGGTCCAACGCCGGCAGCCATCATGCAGGTGCAGCGCGACCTTTTGGTGCAAGACCTGATCGGCCTGATGGAGCGCCACTTTGACGGCTCTGAACTCGGCGAGGTGGTCGAGGCCGTTGACAAGCTCTTCGGTCGCCGCTTTGATGAACTGGTCAACTCCATGCAACTCGGCCGGCCGCCGCGCGGATCAGGCGGCTCGCAGGGCGGCTCCGGTCATGGAACCGGCGGGCGCAAGCCCCGCCATCTGCACTGAACTGGCTTGCGAAATCAGCCCAGTCCCAACGCCTGGTAGACCCGAAGGGCGGCATAGGCATCGTTGGCCGCATAAATCAGCTGGGATTCCTGCAGTTGCGGATTGGCCCAGTTGGAGGTGGTGGCCTTGCGCGACTTGATGAAGCGCCTGTTGAACAGCACCGCCACCGCGCCACGAACGCCCATGTCCTTGCGGTAGCCGCGTTCCCTGAATACCGTGTTCAGGTCCAGCACGCCCTGCAGGTCCACGCCAAGTTTGTGGGTGATGCGCCGCCGGTCGTCTCCCAGGCCAAAGCCCGCCTTCAAGATGGACGGTGATTCCAGCAGCACGGCCACCGCGCTGCGGCATTCGGCGTCTTCCAGCTGGAAGATGTAGGCGCGCTCCAGGGTAGACAGCTGGACGATGTGCGGCCCGGTGGACGCTTCGTTCTTGGCAAAGGTCGGCTTGGACTCGGTGTCAAACCCAAGCACCGCGGCGCCTTCCAGTTCTTCCAGCGCACGCGCTGCCTGCCGAGGGGTTGCGACCAGCTGAATCTGGCCAAGGCCAAGCCGGTCGAAAGGCGCCAGCAGCGCAATCTGATCCTTGTCCGGGGTGGGGTGCTGTTCGGTCATGAAATCCAATGCGTGAAAATAGGGCTAGAGCTTACAGCCGTGCGCTTGCAATCCTTTAACTTACGGCATCGATCCACCATGGCTTCAGCCCAGAGCATTACCACAGAACACTACAAGCTGTTTCCATCGCCGCGCAACCGGCACCGGGCGCTTTTCCAGCATGAGGTGTTCGTGCCTTACCCCTACATGCTGATTGACCTGGAAAGCTACCACTTCCAGGGCAAGT
>JAQGMZ010000198.1 GCA_028292045.1 Polaromonas sp.
TTCATTCACCTGGGCAACATCCGCTCGGCACTTTATCCATGGGCGTTTGCGCGCAGTACCGGCGGTGACTTCATCTTGCGGATTGAAGACACCGATGTCGACCGGTCCAGCCAGGAAGCTGTCGATGTGATCATTGAAAGCATGCGCTGGCTGGGCCTGGACTACGACGAAGGCCCGTTCTTCCAGATGCAGCGCATGGACCGCTACAAGGCCGTGCTGGCCGAGATGGTCGCCGCCGGCCATGTCTACTCGTGCTACATGGGCATGGCCGAACTCGACGCACTGCGCGAAACCCAGACGGCCGCCAAGGAAAAGCCGCGCTACGACGGCACCTGGCGGCCCGAGCCCGGCAAGACGCTGCCGTCCGTTCCAGAAGGCGTGCAGCCGGTGCTGCGCTTCAGGAACCCGCAAGGCGGCTCGGTTATCTGGGACGACAAGGTCAAGGGCCGCATCGAGATCAGCAACGACGAGCTTGACGATCTGGTCATTGCCCGGCCCGACGGCACGCCGACCTACAACTTCTGCGTCGTGGTCGACGACATGGACATGGCGATCACGCATGTGATCCGGGGCGACGACCATGTGAACAACACGCCCCGCCAGATCAACATCCTGCGCGCCCTGGGCCAGCCGGTGCCGGTGTATGCCCACCTGCCGACCGTGCTGAACGAGCAGGGCGAGAAGTTGAGCAAGCGCAGCGGCGCCAAGCCGGTCACGCAATACGCCGCCGAGGGCTACCTGCCCGAAGCCATGGTGAATTACCTGGCGCGCCTGGGCTGGAGCCACGGCGACGACGAGATTTTCAGCCGTGCGCAGTTCCTCCAGTGGTTCAACCTGGACCATCTGGGCAAGAGCGCCGCGCAATTCGATGAAGCCAAGCTGCGCTGGGTGAATGCCCAGCACCTCAAGGCCATGGCCGATGATGAACTGGCCGTCCTGGTCCAGCCTTTTCTGGCCCGGGTAGGGGTTTCGGAGGTTGATGCCGCCTGGCTGGCGCGCGCCTGCGCCTTGTGCAAAGACCGCTGCAGCACGCTCGTGGAACTGGCCGGCTGGCTGAAGTTGCTGCAACACGGCGGCGAGCCCAGCCCTGCGGACCTTGGCACGCACGTGACCGAGGCGGTGCGGCCCGCGCTGGCCCGGCTGTCGCAGGCGCTGTCCAACGCCGAATGGAGCAAGGCCTTCATCTCGGCCGCCATTAAGCAAGTCCTGGGAGACACTGGCCTGAAAATGCCGCAGTTGGCCATGCCAGTGCGGTTGCTGCTGCTGGGGACATTGCAAACGCCTTCGCTGGATGCCGTGGTGGAACTCATGGCGCGGGAAAAAGTCATCGACAAATTGAATTTATTCTCAAAACTTCAAAAGGACTGAATTTTCTCGCTATAATTTGAGGCTCGACAGCTTATCAAGCAATTGGTAATAAGTTGGAAAAATGGGGGTATAGCTCAGCTGGGAGAGCGCTTGCATGGCATGCAAGAGGTCATCGGTTCGATCCCGTTTACCTCCACCAAGGTTGTTGAAAAAGTTTAGACCCTATCGTCTAGAGGCCTAGGACACCACCCTTTCACGGTGGCTACAGGGGTTCGAATCCCCTTAGGGTCACCATTTTCACCTGAGTGAAGTTGGTAAAACAAGTCGTCAGCACTTGGCTTCGCAAGAAGCAAACGTTGTCTACCAGGAGTGGTAGTTCAGTTGGTTAGAATACCGGCCTGTCACGCCGGGGGTCGCGGGTTCGAGTCCCGTCCGCTCCGCCAGTACAAGAAAAGCCTCGCAAGTCACTGACTTGCGAGGCTTTTTGCTTTGCCAACCGGTTGCACATGGCGCATTCGGCAGGGGAATTTCGGACAGTTGTACCTGGACTCTGCAAAGCGCAACACTTGTCGCTTCAGCGCCCGCGCATGAACAAACTGTCGAGCTCCTTCAAACTCAGCTGGCGCCAGGTGGGCCGGCCATGGTTGCACTGGTCCGAACGCTCGGTGGCCTCCATCTGGCGCAGCAGGGCATTCATTTCATCCGCTGCAAGCTGCCGGTTGGCCCGAACTGCGCCGTGGCAGGCCATGGTCCCGAGCAATTCATTTTGCGCCCTCTCAACCACCGTGCTGGCGTCGTGCTGGGCCAACTCGGACAGGACATCCCGGGCCAGCTCAACCGCATCGCCTGCGGCCAGGCTGGTCGGCACTGCCCGCACGGCCAGTGTCCGGGGCGAAAAAGGCGTGATTTCCAAACCCAGCAATGCCAGGGGCTCGGCCATGGCCTCTGCCGTGGCCACTTCCTGCGGCGTGGCGGCAAAGGTTGCCGGGATGAGCAAGGGCTGGCTGGCGATGCGCGACGTGTCCATTTGATTTTTCAGCCGTTCATAGACGATGCGCTCATGGGCTGCATGCATGTCCACGATGATCAGGCCCTGGCTGTTTTCAGCCAGGATGTAAACGCCTTGCAACTGGGCCAGGGCGCGGCCCAGCGGCCAGTCGCCCTGGGGCAAGCTGCTGCCCGGATAAGGCGCAGGGGCCATCGGTGCATTGCGCAGCAGGCCGCCTGGGGCCGCTGGACGGTCCGTGCCCGGCGGAACAGGCCACATGGCTTCAAAGTCCGACACCCGGTGAGCCTGGCCTGCTCCGAATTGAATAGCTGGCTGCGCCCATCCTTGTTGCGCAAAAGCCTTGATGGGCTCAGCGCTGGAGCGCATTGGCACGGCAGCGGGTGCTTCAGCGGACAAGACCGCCAGGCGGGCCAATCCGGCACGGGGCGCAGCCAGCGCATCCTGCACGGCATGGCGAACCGCCTGGTGCACTTCGCGGCTGTCACGAAAACGCACCTCGATCTTCGTGGGGTGAACATTCACATCGACCCGGGCCGGGTCCATCTCGACATACAGCGCATAGACCGGCTGGCGGTGGCCGTGGAGCACGTCTTCGTAGGCGCTGCGGGCCGCATGGCTAAGCACCTTGTCGCGCACAAAGCGGCCGTTGACATAGGCAAATTGCTGATCGGCGCGCGAACGGGCAGCGTCCGGAAGACCGGCGCGGCCCCAGACGCGCATGGCGGGCCGGCCATCGGGCCGTGCGCTGCTTTCGTAATGCACCGCAATCGATTGCTCGAAAAACTCGGAGCCCAGCACATCGGACAGCCGCTGGTCATGGTGGCTCGAGCCAGGTGCGCCGTACCTGTCGCCTGCGCAGGCGCGCCACTGCTCGACCAGCCTGCCTTCATGCCAGATGGCAAAACCCACGTCAGGCCGCGCCAGGGCATGGCGGCGCACGGCTTCGATGCAGTGCGCCAGTTCGGTGGCGTCGGTCTTTAAAAATTTGCGCCGGGCCGGTGTGGCATAGAACAGTTCGCGCACCTCGACGCTGGTGCCGCGCGCCCGCGGCGCCGGCTTCAGCTCCCCGGTGAGTCCGTCCAGTTGCCAGGCGGGGCCGCTGTCCAGCGCCTGGGAGACCATGCTCATGTCGGCCACCGAATTGATCGCTGCCAGCGCCTCGCCGCGAAAACCCATGGTGCCGACCGATTCCAGGTCCTGCAGCGATGCGATCTTGCTGGTGGCGTGGCGGCGCAGCGCCAGCGGCAACTCCTCGCGCGCAATGCCCAGGCCATCGTCCTCCACCAGAATCAGGCGCACGCCGCCGGCCATCAGCCGCACGGTCACCTGGCTGGCGCCGGCATCCAGTGCGTTGTCCAGCAGTTCGCGGACCACCGAAGCCGGGCGCTCCACCACCTCGCCTGCCGCAATCTGGCTGATCAGTTCATCGGGAAGGTCACGGATGGGGCGGCGCGCGGCCAGCAGGTGAAGCGTCATGAAGCGGCAATTTTAGGCGCTACGGCTTGCCGATCAGCGCCTGGCCCGTTGTCGGCGCCGCCCAAAAAGGTGTAAGACGGTAGCGCTTGCTGGGTTGCAATCGGCGGTGTCACGGAAAAAGCAGGCCCCGACCTGTCAAAATCAAGGCTATGGAACTAGCTGCCTTTCTCATCGATTTTATTCTTCATGTCGACAAGCACCTCGAGACCTTTGTCGCCAGTTACGGACTTTGGGTCTACGCGCTGCTGTTCCTGATCATCTTCGTCGAGACCGGCGTGGTCGTGATGCCGTTTCTACCCGGGGATTCGCTGTTGTTCGTGGTGGGCGCCATGTGCGGTGTCGGGCTGATGAGCTATCCGTTGGCCGTGGGGCTGCTGTTCGTGGCGGCGGTGCTGGGCGACCAGTGCAACTACACCATTGGCCGGCGCATTGGACCCAAGGTGTTCCAGTGGGAAAACTCGCGGTTTTTCAATAAAAAGGCGTTTGACCAAGCCCACGCGTTTTATGAACGCTATGGCGGCATTACCATCATTGCCGCGCGCTTTATGCCGTTTTTGCGAACGTTCGCGCCGTTTGTCGCAGGCATTTCCCATATGAGCCGTGGCAAATTTTCGCTGTTCAACGTCGCCGGTGGTGCATTATGGGTGGGCGGCATCATCACGGCCGGCTACGCTTTTGGCAACGTGCCTTTTGTCAAGACGCATCTGGACAAGATCATCTGGGCGATGATTCTGGTGCCCGGTCTGTTTGTACTCTGGGGTGCATGGAAGGCGCGCCGCGCGTCTGGCAGCGCACCGGCCCAGTCTTGATTCTTCTGCAGCGTTCAGGTCGTCAAGATAAAAAAATGACGACCTGCTGAATTAATTCAGGGGTCGTCTTTCAGGCTACCGTGTAGCCTGTAGTCCCGCATTGTCCAGCGGGCAAAGCAGCCGAGGCGTTTGAAGGAACCTAGTTCTTCTTGCCAACTTCGTTGCCGATCAAGGCGCCTGCTGCGGCACCGCCCACGGTTCCGAGCGTGCCGCCCAAAATGGCATTGCCCGCCACGCCGCCCAGCACCGCACCGGTGGCCGTGCCGATTTGCGCATTGGTCGGGTTGGTACCGCAGCCAGTCAGGGCAATCAGGGAAGCAGCAGCGGCCGACATCAAAATTTTCGTAATCATGGTTTTCACCTTTTATGTTGAAACCAGGCTGATTCGTCTGGGATTGCCACCTGGTGGAATCTCGCCGCAGCCTGTAATCTCAGTTTAATCCTAGGCCCCAAGCCGGACTGTAGGAGGATGCCGCCGCCATTTGTCGTACGGTGGGGGCCCTTTGTTGGCCCGCTTTTCTAAAGTGCGCGGTTGCGGGCCAAGGGTGGATTCTTGGCAAAGTAACGAGAAATTCCCCGCATCAGCGCATCGGCCAGTTGGATCTGGTAGCCATCGCTGCGCAACCTGGCTTCTTCGGCCGGATTGCTGATGAAAGCCGTTTCAACCAGCACGCTGGGAATGTCGGGTGCTTTCAGCACTGCAAAGCTGGCCTGCTCGACCCGGGGCTTGTGCAGCTTGCCAACGTTGCCGATCTCGCCCAGCATGGCGCTGCCCAGCTTCATGCTGTCGT
>JAQGMZ010000201.1 GCA_028292045.1 Polaromonas sp.
GGCCTGGTCTGCCGCCATGCACAGCCGGCGGGCGTCTTCGAGCGTGTCGGTGATGGGCTTTTCCATCAGCACATGCGCGCCGCTTTGCAGGCACTCGGTGCCGATGTCGGCATGCGTGGCATTGGGCGTGGCGACGATCACGGCGTCCGGCCGCAGCACCGCGAGCATGGCCGATGTGTCGGCATACGCGGCCACGCCCAGTTGTGCGGCCAGGCCCTGCGCAGGCCCGGACGCGTCCACGATGGCCGCCAGTTCAAAAAGTGCATGGTCTTTGGCCAGCGCGATATGCGTTCGGCCGATGGCGCCTGCGCCAATCACGGCCAGTCGTAGTTTGCTCATGGTGAAGTCTCGTGATGTGGAGTGATGAAGCTGGCGCTTGATGCACCCCCGGCTGCGCCATGGCCCCTGAAACGCACCGTCGGGCCAAAAATTTAAAAAAATCATGGCTTCGCGCAACAAGGGCGGGCGCATACAGCTATGGTTTTAGTAGTATTTTGAGGCATGCCTGGTCGCGCTCAAGCAGTCCGGTAATGCTGCAGCGTGGCCTCAATGCCGGCCGCCAGGGAAGTCCTCTGGCGACCGGGCAATAGCCGGTCCAGTCCTTCCTCGTTCAGGCCGGGCGCAATCGTCAAGGGCGGGCCTTCTGCCTGCAGGCGGGCGCCCGGCGCCTGCCGGCGGATCTCGGCCATGACTTCATCGACCGTGGCGATTTCCCCGACCAAGTTGCAGACGCTGGCGCCTTGCGTGGGCGAGAGCAGCGCCTGCTCGAAGGCCTGGGCCACATCGTCCACGTAAATCAGGCCGGCCGCGCCGGTGTAGCCCAGCGTGCAGGCTTCGCCGCGCGCAGCAGCCCGGCAGGCCAGGCTGGGACCGGCGCTGACGCCGGTTTCGCGTCCGGGGCCGTACACCACGAAGGGCCGAAAGCCGATGCTGGCGATTCCACGGTCGTGCCAGTAAGCCCGCGCCGAGCCCTCAGTGGCGAGCTTGAAGGCGCCGTAATGCGTCATCGGTAAGGGGTGCCCCGCATCGAGCGGGCCGTACACGCCGGCCGAGCTGGCGTACACCACCTGCTTGACGCCCTCGGCGTGGGCCGCCTCGAACACATTGAGCGTGCCGATCAGGTTGATCTGCGCGCCGCGCACCGGATGGGCCGCGCAGTCGGGCGTCAGCACGCCGGCCAAGTGGATCACGCCGCCGCAGCCCTGCATCGCCTGGCTGACGGCATCGCCATCGGCAATGTCGCCGACGCGCCAGTCGAGCCGGTGCGCCATGTCGCCGGCCATGGCGGCCACCGTCTGTCGGCGGTCATAGAGGTCGAACACCCGGACCGGCTGGCCCCGGGCCGTCAGCCGGCGGATGATCCAGGCGCCTAAAAAGCCGCTGCCGCCGGTAATCAAGATGGGTTTCATGAGGAACAGGCCATTGCTTTCAGGAGTTCCGGCACACCATCGGCTCATGGGCATCGAAGGTCGTGGCTAGATTGTTTTGGTAAATGCTGGTTTCAGCATCGAATTCGGTGACCTCCAGCTGGCAGCCCAGCCGGCGGTTGTCAAACAGCGGCCCCATGGTGGCCAGCACGGCGCCAAACAACTCCTGCCTGATGCGTTGGCGCAGCGCCAAGTCGCGCCCCGGCGCAATGCGCACGGTAATGTTGACGAAACCGTTGTCGGCCTCGCCATTGCCGATCCGGTACTCGCCCATGGCTTGCCCGAAGGTGCGGATGCCCCAGACCGGAAAGATGCCTGAATCTACGGCGGCCTGGTGAACCCTGTCCACCAGCCGCCCACTGGCCACCGCTTCCGCCAGGCTGGCGCTGTAGTCAATCTGGATATGCGGCATAAACCGTCCTTACATCTTGCAGAGCGGGGAGGGCGCGGGGATGATGGACGGCGGGAAGGTGTGTTCCACCACCGGGCGCAGTACGCCGTCGACCATCTTGGCGCGGCCCACGTAGTTGGGCAGCAACAGCTGATTGTCGGCCGCGCGCATTGTCAGGTTGCCGTAAATGGTGTCGAGCTGGGCGCCGCGCAGGGCCTTGCTGATATCGGCGGGCTTGACGCTCTTGGCCAGCTTCACCCCGTCAAACAGCACCTGCGCGCCGTTGTAGGCCTGGCCTTCGTTGTCGGTCGGCACACGATTAAACTTGGCTTTCCAGGCGGCGACGAACACCTTGTTTCGCACATTGTCCAGGTCTGGCGTGTAGGCCGTGGTGCCCGGCGTGCCTTCCAGCGCCTTGCCGGTGCCGTTGATCATGAAGTTCTGGATCAGCGAGTGGCCAATCAGCCGGGTCTTGGGAATCAGGCCGAACTCCTCGGCCTGCTTGACGAAGGCGATGGCGTCGCGACCGGTTTCGGCGACCCAGATAGCGTCTAGGTTTGCATCCTTGAGCTGGGCGATGTAGGGCGAGAAATCTTTGGTACCCATTGGCACGTACAGGCTCAGCGGTACGCTTTTGCCGGAGGCTTCAGCGGCCTTCTTGAACGATTCGCCCGAGTCGCGGCCCCAGACATAGTCGGCAGCCAGGACACCGAATTTCTTTTCCTTCAGGCTCTTGGCCCACTCGTTGATCATGGCGATGTCCATGGCGTCGGAGTGGTTGGTGCGAAAGCTGCGCGCCCGGCAGGTGTCGCCGGTCAGCTTGTCGGACTTGCTGGCGACGATAAAATAGGCCGCATCCCAGCGGTCCAGGTTCTGGGCAATTGCCAGCGAAATGGATGAGGGAATCGCGCCAATCAGCAGGTTATGGCCGTCTCTTGCCAGTTTTTCGGCCACGCGGCGGCCGGCGTCGGGCGTGCCTTCGTCATCCCCCTCGGCCACTTCCACTTTGCGTCCGTCCACCCCGCCCTTGGCATTGGCTTCGTCAATCGCGAATTGCACAGCGCGCATGACTTCCTCGCCCTGCTGGGCGAACACGCCCGACTTGGACGAGACCAGGCCGACCTTGACCGGCTCCTTGCCTTGTGCCATCGCAGCCATTGGCAGGATGCCGACCAGGGCCAGGGCAGCAAGGGCGCGCTGCAGGGGTTTCATCTTGAACATTTTTGTCTCCAATTTCTAGACACCGGAAGCGGTCCGGCGGCCGTTTCTTCAATAAAAAAACTCAGACCATCACATGGGTTTCGAGGTCCTTCAGGCTTTCACGCGTGTTCTCGACCGGCCCATGGGCCACCACCGAGCCTTTGGCCATGGCGCAGTAGCGCTCGGCCACGCGCACAACCAGGCTCATGTTCTGCTCGATCAGCAGCAGCGCCGTGCCCTGGGCCGCGACCAGGTTGAAGGTGCGCGCCAGCTGGTCCACAATGACCGGCGCCAGGCCTTCTGTCGGCTCGTCGAGCAGGATTAGGGAAGGGTTGGCCATCAGCGCCCGGCCGACGGCCAGCATCTGCTGCTGGCCGCCCGACAGGGCCGTTCCCGGCGTGTGGGCTCGCTCCTGCAGGATGGGGAACAGCTTGTAGACCTCTGCCACGTTCCAGTGGCCCTTGCGGCCCACGGCCGCGCCAAGCTGCAGGTTTTCTTCCACGCTCAGGTTGGCGACAATGCGCCGACCCTGCGGCACCACCGTCAAGCCATGCTGGGCGGCCATGTAGGGGCGCGGCTTGTGCAGCGCGTGCTTGCCCAGGTGGATCTGTCCGCCCCTGAGCGCGGCCAGCCCGAGGATGGTGTTGACCACCGTGGTCTTGCCCACGCCGTTGCGGCCGATCAGCGCCACGCGCTCGCCGGCCTTCACGCTCAGGGTCAGGCCGTGCAGGATGTGGGCTGAGCCGTAAAAGGCGTTGATGTTGTCCAGGGTCAAAAGGGCGGTCATGCGGCGCTCCCAAGGTAGGCTTCACGCACGCGCGGGTCGGCGCGCACGGCGGCTGGCGCGCCGCTGGCGATGACGCGGCCGAGTTCAAAAACGGTCACGACATCGGAAATGCCGAAGACCACGTCCATGTCGTGCTCGACCAGCAGCACCGACACGTTCCAGCGCGAGGTCAGCGCCTTCAGGTGCTTGGCCAACTCATGCGACTCCTGCACCGTCAAGCCGGCCATGGGCTCGTCGAGCAGCAGCACGCTGGGCCGGCCCACCAGCGCCAGCGCCAGATCGAGCCGGCGCTGCTCACCGTAGCCCAGGTCTTCGGCGATGACATCGGCCATCGGCATCAGGTCCAGCTCGCGCAATACCGCATCGGCATCGGCACCGGAATCGGCCACGCCCATCTTGTGCGAAGCCAGCTCGACCTGCCGGCGCACCGGCATCTGGCCGAAAATGCTGGTGCGCTGAAAGCTGCGCGACAGGCCGCGCATGCGCCGGGCCACCGGACCGAGTTCGGTCACGTCCTGGCCGCCAAGCTGGACCCGGCCGCGCGTCAGGCGCACGCGGCCGGTGATGGCGTCGATCACGGTGGATTTGCCGGCGCCGTTGGGGCCTATCAGGCCACGGATCTCGCCGCGCCTGAGCGTCAGTGACACCCCGTCTACCGCCTTGACGCCGCCATAGTGAATGGCCACGTCGTCGGCTTGCAGTACAAATTCGCTCATAGGATTTCCTTTCAGTGTGCGGTTCGGGCAGCGGGGGCCGACGGTTTGGCTGGTACGGCCTGCGATGCCTGCGTGGCCTGCACGGCTGTTGCGCCGGGCTTGCGACTGCCCTTGAACAGGCGGCCCAGCGCCCCGGCCAGGCCAGTCGGCGAGAACACGATGACGGTGATCAAGGCAATGCCGAAAATCGCCATCCAGTGGTTCGCATAGTCGCCCAGCATGTCCTTGGCCAGGAAGTACACGATGGCGCCCAGGGCGGGTCCCCACAAGGCCTTGTAGCCGCCGACGATGACCATCATCAGCGCCACGCCGGACACGCTCCAGTGCAGGCTTTCGGGCGACACGAAGCCGGTGTTCAGCGCCGTCAAGGTGCCGGCCACCGACGTGATGCCCGCTGACAGTGCGAACAGCGCGGCGCGCGGCAGCAGGGTGCGGATGCCGATGAAGCGGGCGCGTTCTTCGTTGTCGCGCACTGCCTCGGTGATGGCGCCGAAGCGGCCGTGCAGGACCAGCGCCAGCCCGCCCATGCAGACAATCAGCGCGGCCCAGCTCAGCATGAACATGTGGCCCGGCTGGACAATCGCCGACATCGGAAAGCCGAACAGGGTGGCCGGCCATTCGATGTTCATGCCGTCGGCGCCGCCGGTCAGGCCACGCGAGCGGTTGGCGGTGAGAAAAAACATCTGGCCGACCGCCAGCGTCAGCATGCCAAAAGCAATGCCGGGCACGCGCACGATGACCAGGCCGAGCAAAAAGGCAAACCCGGTGATGCCCAGCACGGCTAGCACGATGGCCGCTTCGGCCGGCACCGCCTTGAGCTGCAGCAAGATGCCGACGATGTAGCCGGCCGAGCCGAAGTAAGTCGCATGGCCAAAGCTGGCCATGCCGTTTTGGCGGAGCAGCAGGCCCACGCCCAAGGCGAAGATGGCATAGATCGTGGCCTGCGTCAGCAGCGACAACACGGTGCCCGAGCTGACCATGAAGGTCAGCGCCAGGCCGCAGGCCAGCGCGGCCCCGGAAAGTGAAAAGATGCGGGGAATGGACATGATGGATTTGTCTTTCAGGTACGGCTGCCGGCAAAGCCTGCGGGCTTCCACAGCAAAATGGCAACCATGAGCGCAAACGGCAGCACGGCGGACAGGTTGGGCAGGTACACGGCGCCCAGCGACTGGATCAGGCCCAGCACCAACGCCGCCACGAAGGCGCCAGACAAGCTTCCCAGCCCGTCGATCACCACCACCACAAAGGAGTCGATCAGCACGTCGCTGCTCATGGCCGGCGACAGTGCCAGGAAGGGCGCGGCCACCACGCCGGCCAAGCCCGCCAGCGCGGTGCCCAGACCGACCACGCCGGCGCTCAGCGCATCGGTGTTGACGCCCTGCATGGCGGTGGTGGTGGGGTCGGTGCTGGAAGCACGCACAAACAGGCCGATGCGCGAGTATTTCAACCACAAGCTCAGGCCCAGCGCCACGCCCGCGCCGACCGCGATGACCCCGATGCGGTAGGCCGGCACGGCGGTACCCAACAGGTCGACCGAGAAATTTAGCGCCTCGGGCGTGGCCACCGACAGGTTGCTTTTGCCCCAGACCGTTTGCACGAAGTCTTCGATCACCAAGAGCAGGCCGAAGGTGACCAGCACCACGGTCAGCGGATCGCGGTCCTGCAGCAGGCGAAAGCCGTAGCGGTCCAGCAGCACGCCGAACACCGCCATGATGGCCGGCACGGCGACCATTGCGACCCAGAAATTGCTCTGGGTCGCAATGGTAAAGCCCAGGTAGGCGCCCATCATGTAGAGCGAGCCGTGGGCGAAATTCACTACGCGGCGCAGGCCGTAGATCAGGGCCAGTCCCGAGCACATCACGATAAGCAATGCACCGTACACCAGGCCGTTGAACAAGTTGATGGTCAACATGACAGTTGTCTCCTTTGTTTCGTTGAAATAGGGTTGTGGACTGCGGTTGCGGCCTTCAGGCCATCTCGTCCGCCAGCTCGGGAAGGGCGCTTTCGCTCGCGCCGAAAGCCGTCCAGCCGCCATCGACCGGAATCAATGCGCCGGTCACATAGCTGGATCGGCTGCTTGCCAGGAAAGCGATCACCTCGGCGATCTCGGCGGGTTCGGCCATGCGGCCCAGGGGCGTGCGGCGGCGGATGCCAGCCGCGTCAATCGCGCCCTTGCGTTCCAAATCGGCGACCAGCGCGGTGCGCACATAGCCCGGTGCCACGGCGTTGACGCGGATGCCCGCGCGCGCCCATTCGCTGGCCATGGCGCGCGTCATGCCCAACACGCCCGCCTTGGCTGCGCTGTAGGCATTGCGCGCCGGCAGGCCGGTGCTGCTGGCAATCGAGCCGAGGTTGACGATGGCGCCCCGGCTGCGGCCCGGCGTGGACGCGGCATGCAGCATGTGCCTGGCAACGGCGCGGCTCATCAGGAAGGTGCCGCGCAGATGCACCGCCAGCACGTGGTCGAAAGCCTGCACGTTTTGCTCCGTCGTCGGGCCGGTCTGGTCGCCGATACCGGCGTTGTTGACCAGCGCGTCGATGCATCCAAAGCGTTCCAGTACGGCCGCCACGGCGGCCTCCACACTTTCTTCCGAAGTCACGTCGCAGCCCAGTCCCAGGTGGATGCTTCCGAGTTCGGCGGCCCGGGCTTGGGCTGCGTCGGTGCGCAGGTCAAGCAGCGCCACGCGCAGGCCGTCGGCGGCCAGCCGCTGCGCCGTGGCCCAGCCAATGCCGGCGGCCGCGCCAGTGACGATTGCCACCGCTGCTTTGCAAGTGGCGAGTGCAGGAATCACTGCGTTCAGGGGTTCAGACATGGTGAGGGCTCTTTATTGAAATGAATCGAATGGTGTATAAAAGTGGAATAGTATTCAATTATTGAATTCAAGTCCATATTTTTGAATTCGGTAATACCCTTGCTCGCTCATGCTTCAGCGCGTGAAACTGCGCAGGCTGGGCAGATCAACCGCCCGGATCAACCGCGTTTCCTGCGCCGTGATCAGGTGCCCTGAGGCTGACATGTAGGCGGCAAAGTCCGGGTGCGCGTCGCGCGCCTTGCAGCGCTGCTCGTAGTCGGCCAGGTCTTTGTATGCCCACAGGTGCACGAACTGGTTCAGCGGACCGATCTGGCTCACATACATGCCGACCGGGTTGCCCAGCGTCTGCAGCAGGATGGGCATGGCCAGGCGGTCGAACACTTCCAGAAATTCCGGCATCTTGCGCAGCGCAATCGTGTAGATGCGGTGATCGACCAGCGGCACGGCGAGGTTGATAGGAGTCATGCGCGAACCCCTGCCTGGTCGGCGATGTGGTGAGCGGTGAGGTAGCCAAACGTCATGTTCGGCCCGTGCGTGATGCCGGCGGCGGGGTAGTTGCCACCCATGATGCTGGCGCGGTCGTTGCCCACCGCATACAAACCGTCAATCGCCGTACCGTCGCGCTTGAGCACTTCTCCGACCACGCTGGTCTGGATGCCGTCGAAAGTGCCCAGGTCGCCCATGACGACCTTGACCGCGTAGTAGGGCCCGCTCTGGACAGGCGCGACGCAGGGATTGGGCTGGTTCTCGGAGTCGGCCAGGTAGCGGTTGAAAGCGGTGCGGCCGCGTCCGAAGGCTGGGTCTAGGCCTTTGACGGCGTCGATGTTGTAGTCGCGCACGGTGGCTTCCAGCCCGGCCGCGTCGATGCCGGCATTCCTCGCCAGTTCGGCCAGCGTGTCGCCCTTGATCAGGTAGCCGTTGCGGATCAGCCCGCCCAGTGGCATGGGCGCGGGCTTGGCAAAGCCCAGGCCGTACTTGCCCATGGTGGCCTTGTCGCAGATCAACCACATCGCCGTGTCTTTTTTGTCGGCGCAGGCCCGTGTCAAGGCCGCACCCACGTCGTGGTAGGAATTGGACTCGTTGGTAAAGCGCTTTCCGGATTGGAGCACGCCGATGATGCCGGGCTTGTAGCGGTCCAGCAAGTGCGGAAACACGCCGAATTCGCCGTTGCTGTAAGGCACCTTGGACACTGGCATCCAGGCCGAAGTGTCCTTGAATCGGATATTCACCACGCCCCCTAGCGCTTCGGCCATGCGGGTGCCGTCGCCGGTGTTGCCCAGCGGCATGGGCGACAGGTGCTCACCGCCGCGCTGCAGGTGCGGATAGGCTTTGGCGATGCGCTGGATGTCTTGCGGAAAACCGCCGCAGGCCAGCACCACGCCCTGCCGGGCGGTGATGCTGTAGTCGTCTTCGGCGCTGCCGATGCGCGCGCCGACGGCCCGGCCTTGCTTCATGACGATTTCTTTGGCCGGGCTGCTGGTCAGGATCGGAATGCCCAGGCTGAGGGTCGACTGCGCCAGGCGCGCGGCCAGCGCATTGCCGCTGGTCACGTTGATGGCGCGGCGGTACAGTGCCATTTCCTTCAAATGGTTGGCCAACCGTTTGGCCACATAGAAAAATGAGGTCAGCGACTTGGTAGCCTGGAAGAAATGCTTGAGGTCGGCGTTCGACGAGTTGAACATCATGCCGATGAAGGTGATGGTTTTCAGCGGCAGCTTGAGCCGCGCCATGTCCTTGCCCAGGCCGCGAATGTCATACGGTGCGGCCAAGATGGAGCGGCCAATGTCGGCCCCGCCCGCCACGTCCGGGTGGTAGTCGGGGTACATCGTCGGGATGAATTGCATCGCTGTCTCGCGCTCGAAGAACTCGACCATCTTTGGCCCGTTGTCTAGAAAGGCCGCGACCGCCGCCTCGTCGTAAAAAGCGCCGGTTTCCTGCATCATGTAGGTACGTACCGCCTCGCGGGTGTCGGCCGGGTTCTGCTTGCGGCCGTGCGGCCCTAGCGGAATCCACAGTACACCGCCCGACAGCGCGGTGGTGCCGCCGAACACCGGCTCTTTCTCTATCACTATCACGTCCAGGCCGCGCTTTTTGGCGGTGATGGCGGTAGCCAGGCCGGCAGCGCCGGAGCCGACGACCAGCAGGTCGCATTCAATATCTCGTGGCATCTTTTTTTCTCCAGTGGGGGTCAGGCGTGGGCGGTGTCGTTGAAACCGGGCCGCGGCACCATGTCCATGAGCATCGAGCTCATGCCGCCATCGACCACGATCTCGGCGGCGTTGACATAGGCCGAACGCGGGCTGGCCAGAAACAGCGCCACGTCGGCGATGTCTTGCGGCTCGCCAACGCGTCGGCTGGCCGTGACGGCGGCGCGCTTTTGCTCGAAGCCGGGCTCTTCATAAAACCGGGCCGACAGCGCGGTGCGGATCATGCCGGGGCAGATCGCATTGCTGCGGATGCCCTGCGCACCCCATTCCACCGCCATCTGGCGCGACATCAGCAGCACCCCGGCCTTGCTGGCGCTGTAGGCGCCGCTGCCGGTCTGCGGGAACAGCGCCGAGATCGAGGCGACGTTGACGATGCTGCCTAGGCCTGCTTCGCGCATCGGATTGGAAAAAGCCTGCGCGCACAGCAGGTAGCCTGTCAGGTTGATGCCCAGCACCGAATTCCAGGCGTCCAGGCTCACGTCGGCTAGAGCGTCCGAGCGCAGCAGGCCGGCATTGTTGATTAGCGCGTAGCAGGCGCCCAACTCGTTTCGCACGCGCTGGGCGGCCGCCTTCACGCTGGCTTCGCTGGAAATGTCGCAGGTCACGGCGATGGCGTCGGCACCCTGAGCATGCAATTCGGCGGCCATTTTTTCGCAGCCCACCGTGTCCCGGTCGAGCAGCGCAACGCGCGCCCCGGCTTGCGTCAGGCTGCGCGCGATGGCCGCGCCAATGCCGCTGGCAGCGCCGGTGACAACGCAGATACGGCCCTCAAGGTGCAGCCAGTGGTGTGTGGAATCGAGCATGAAGTCTCCAGGAATTCGATGTTGGATTGTTGGCTTTCGACCGCCTTCGGGATTTGACGATTCAAGCGAGATACCGGACAATTCGTGCAAATTTCAAATGAAAAATACCACATCAAGGGTTATCCCTAGCTATGCGCTGTATGGTGACCAAGCGCAGCCCAGCTGGCAGAATTCCTTCGATTTCGAATGGATTCCGCAGCGCTCTGGCCCCTACAACTGGGAAATTCGCCCGCATCTGCACGAGGGCTTAATTCATGTCATGTACCTGACCCAGGGTTCGGTGGAGGCCTTGCTCGACAACGCAAAGTGGCGGGTTCTGTCGCCGTGCCTGTTCGTCGTGCCTGCACAAACCGTGCATGGCTGGCACTTCTCTCCCGATGTCAACGGCCCGATCGTGACGGCCACGCAGCG
>JAQGMZ010000235.1 GCA_028292045.1 Polaromonas sp.
AACTTTTGAATCCCTTCGTGCGAGTCCATGGTGTGGCGGCCATGCCAGCACTGCGTCAGTACCAACAGCAGTGCCCCCGCCAAGGCCACGCCGAACGCAACCAAGGCCGGCAGTGGATTGAAGCTCAAAAGCGTCTGCATGGGTAAAACCGATCAGAAATTGTTATGAAACTGGCGGCATCGCTAGCAGCCGAAACACAGGCCCTGGAATTTTCTCGTCCTGTTGCCGCATGCTTTCCATGTGTCACCGTCTCTTACAACGCGACAAGAGGAAATGTTTAAGCCGCAACAGCTCGATTTGGAAAGGGCTTGACACGCAATGGCCGCCAAGTGAATTCAGACCCACCCGAATTACCTTCAGCCCACCTGGCCGTTGAGCCGTTGGAGCATTCCGCTCCAACTCTCAGAACCTCAAATTTGTAGCATTACGTTTCTTAATTAAATAATTCTAACAAATTTTAACAACTAACGCAGATGCGCGAATCAAATTTACAATTGCTTGATGCATCATGTTTTTCAACAAATCTAACGCTGTAGGTTGTGAAAATAACCAACAACTGCAATTTTGTTGACGTTTTCGAGAAAATTGCCAAATTAAAGCAATAAAAGCGTCGCGCCTGAAACCTCGGAAATAACCATTGCCGATGAATTACTAAACAATTTGAAACACTCAATCGAAAAGAATCGATTAGTTACTTGTTTTGGTAACTAATACCTTGTCGATCCGCCGGCCATCGAGATCGACGATTTCAAAGTACCATCCAGCGCAGGGGATGCGCTCGCCGGTGGACGGCAAATGGCCCGAGACGGACTGCAGCAGGCCGGCTACGGTGTTGTAACGCCCTCGGTCTTCTTCCGGCAACTCCCTGATGTCCAGCCGCGCCTTCAGCTCGGAGACGGGCATGAGGCCGTCGATCAGCCAGCTGCCGTCGTCGCGCTGGGTTGCCCAGGCCTCCTGGGTGGTGCCGGTCTGCAATTCGCCGGTGATGGCTTCGAGCATGTCCATGGGCGTCATCAGCCCCTGCACCACCCCGTATTCGTCAACCACCAGCAAGATGCGGGTGGACCGGGCGCGAAACTGTTCCAGCAGTTCCATGCCTGTCAGCGTTTCGGGGACAAATACGGCTGGTACGGCGTAAGCGCCCAGGTTGTCGGCCACCGCAGGGGCTGCGCTAGGCTCCGGGCCCTCAATCGCCAGCTGCATCTGGCTGCGCACGGCCAGCAGCTTGGCCACATTCACCACGCCCACCACATCGTCCAGGCTGCCCCGGCAGACCGGGTACCACGAGTGGCCGGTGGCGCTGGCCTTTTCAATCGCCTGCGCGACGGAATCGGTGGCATCCAGCCACTCGATGCTTGCTCGGGGCAGCATCAGCGACGTCAGCAGGCGGTCATCCAGCAGGAACACGTTTTGCACCATCTGGTGCTCATGCACCTCGATCAACCCGGCATCGACGCCCTCTTCCAGGCTGGCCGCGATTTCCTCTTCGGTCACGCCCCGGTCGGCGCGGTTGTCCACCCGGAGCAGGTTGAGTACCGCATGGGTGCTGACCGACAGCAGCCAGACAAAAGGCTTGGCGCCGGCCGCCACCCACATCATGGGGCGGGACACCAGGCGCGACACGGTTTCAGGATAAAGCTGGCCGATGCGCTTGGGCACCAGTTCACCAAACACAATGGTCACATAGGTGATGACCACCACCACGATGGCCGTGGCAGAAATGTCAGCGGCCCCTACCGTGGTGCCAAACCCTTGCAGCCACAACGACACGCCATCGCTGAAGGCAGCCTCGCCAATGATGCCGTTGAGCATGCCGATGGACGTGATGCCCACCTGCACCGACGACAGGAACTGCGTTGGGTTGCCGAGCAGGTCCAGCGCCGCCTGGGCGCCTTTGTCGCCTGCCTCGGCCATGGCGTTGAGCCGTGCCTTGCGGCTTGAGGCCAGGGCCAGTTCGGACATGGAAAAAACGCCGTTGAGCAGCGTAAGAAAGACAATGAGCAAGAATTCCATGGGTCCAGGGCAAAATGAAGACCATGGCACTTTACTGTATCGGCGACCTCCAGGGCTGCAGCGCCCCATTTCAGCGGCTGCTGGAAAAAATTGATTTTTCCCCAAGCCGCGACACCCTTTTCCTGCTGGGTGACCTGGTGAACCGCGGCCCGGACTCGCTGGGCACCTTGCGGCGCCTGAAAGCGCTGGGCGATGCGGCGCAATGCCTGCTCGGTAACCACGACCTGCACCTGCTGGCGCTGTGGCAGGGTGTTCGCACCCCGGGCCGCCACGACACGGTTGCCAGCTTGTTACAGGCACCAGATTGCGACGACCTGCTTGACTGGCTGCGCCACCGGCCCCTGGCCCTGCACCACCACGGCTGGCTGATGGTGCATGCCGGCGTCTTGCCGCAGTGGAGCCTGGCCCAGACCCTGGAACTGGCGCGGGAGGTAGCACAGGCCTTGCGCGGACCGGAGCTGAAAGACTTTTTAAGCGCCATGTATGGCAATGCACCTTGTCAATGGAACGACGCCCTGACCGGGGCGGACCGGCTGCGGGTGGTCGTCAATGCGCTGACACGCCTGCGGTTTTGCAGTGCGCAAGGGGCGATGGAGTTCGCCAGCCATGAAGGCGCTGATGGCGCGCCCGAGGGCTACATGCCGTGGTTTGAAGTCCCGGGGCGGGCCACGCGGGACATGCCGATTGCTTTCGGGCACTGGTCCACCCTGGCAGTCAACGCCCAGCCGGTTGCCGGTCGGCTAAACCATGTTTTGCCGCTGGACACGGGCTGCGTCTGGGGCGGCTGCCTGACAGCGGCGCGGCTGGGCGCCGACGGGGCCTATTCCTTGATTCAGGTGGCTTGCGAACAGGCGCAAAAGCCGGGCGGATGAAGCAATCCCCCTGCCATGTTTTATCTGCATGCTGGCCGGCAAGCCCGGGGGAACGCGTTGTTGCGGCGTGACCCGGCAGCCGATACGGCAGAGGAATGAACTGAAAACCACAGGCGCCATGCAATCGGCTCGCCAGGGCCACCATCCATCAATGGACGAGGTTCGAATTCCCGGTCAAGGCCGCGATGACGGGGTTGCTCCCGCTTGCGCTTGCGCATTCGCTTCCTCTTGCGCTTGCGCTGCTGCTAGCGCAGCCTCTTTCGCAGCCAGCGCCGACTCGTCCGCCCAGGCGCGCGCCATGCTGGCGGCCAGCAGCAGCACGCCAGATGAAAAATAAATCCACATCAGGATCACGACCAGCGAACCCGCTGCGCCATAGGCCGACACCACGGCGGCGGTGGACAGGTAATACGCCATCAGGTATTTGCCGACCTGGAACAAGACAGCCCCGGCGACCGCGCCCATCACCAAAAACCGCAAGGACGGCTTGGGGCCGGAACTCATGCGCATCAGCGCCAGGAAGAGCGCCACGCAAAACGCAATCGACACGACTTCGTTCACCACCCAGATCACTTTTTCAAGCGGCAGGTAGCTTCCCGCCCAGCCGGACAGCAGGTTGGTGAAGGTAGATACCGCCAGCGACACCAGCAGCAAGAACCCCAAGGCCAGGATGTAGGCAATGCCGCGCAGCCGCAGGCTGGCCCCGTACCACCACTTTTGCTTGGGGACTTGCCCAGTGCCCTGGCGCCACAGCCGCTCAAAGGCATCTTGCAGTTCTGCAAACACCCCAGTTGCGCCGGAAAGCAGCAGCCCGAAGGCGAACAGCGAGGCGGCAATGCCTTCGGAGGGTTGCTTGGCACTGGTCATGGCTTGCTGGATGACCTGTGCGCCCTGCTCGCCGATGACACTGGCGATCTGGCGCACCAGGCTGCTTTCGATGAACGTGCGGTCCAGCCACCAGCCCATCACCGCCACCAGCAGAACCAGCAGCGGCGCCAGGCTAAGAATGCCGTAAAACGACATGGCCGCGCTCATGCGCAGGCCATCGGCGTCAATCCACTGGTTGACCGCGCGCCACAGCGGGCGGTAGATTCTGTGAAGCATCGACATCCCCAGCGCAGCCAGCGACTGGCGCCAGGGGGGCGTGGACGCCATCACCGGTTACCCCGGCGAAGATCAGGATGACTTGAACAGCGCAGCAATTTTCTTGCGCGGCTTGATGTTAGCGGACACGCCGTTGCGCGCCGGATTGGCCTTGGACGAAGCTTCCCACGAAGGCAGGGATTCAGCGGGCGCACCTGCTTCATAGGGACGGTCGAAAAACGGATCGCGGGAGGCGGCGGGCTGGCGGTGCAGCGTGTATTCGCGGCGCTCCCGGCGTTCGGCATGTTCGCGCACGGGCCGCGGCTCGGACGCCCTGCCCTGTTCCAGATTTTCAGACTCGCGGTACATCCGCCGCCCGTCGTTGATGCGGCCCTGCTCGCTGATGCGCGGCGTATCTTCGTCGAACTCCAGCGCTTCGATTTCGATCTTGGTCTTGATCAGCTTTTCAATGTCGGTGACCAGGCGCTGGTCGCTGCTGGCGACAAAGCTCACGGCCAGGCCCGATGCGCCGGCGCGGCCGGTGCGGCCAATGCGGTGCACATAGTCTTCGGCGTTGAAGGGCACGTCGAAATTGAACACCGCCGGCACATCCTTGATGTCCAAGCCGCGCGCGGCGACATCGGTGCAGACCAGCAGGTCGACCTCGCCGCTTTTGAACGCTTCCAGCGCCTTGAGCCGCTCGTCCTGGCTTTTATCGCCGTGCAGGGCGGTGGTTTTCAGGCCTTCCCGTTCCAATGAACGGGCGAGCTTGGCGCAGCCCAGCTTGCTGTTGACAAACACAAACGCCTGCTTGAGGCCGCGGCCCTTGAGGATCTGGTGCAGCGCGCGGCGCTTGTCGTCGGCGCCGACACTGTAGAAATGCTGCTCGACCGTGGCGGCCGTCGCGTTGGAGCGCGCCACCTCGATGGTCACCGGGTCTTGCAGGAAGCTGGCCGCCAGGCGCTTGATCTCGGGCGAAAACGTGGCGGAAAAAAGCAGCGTGATGCGCTGCTTGGGCAGGTAGCTCAAAATGCGCTGCAGATCGGGCAGAAAACCGATGTCGAGCATGCGGTCGGCCTCGTCGAGCACGACGTATTCGACCTGGTTGAGCACCGCGTTTTTCGCCTCGATGTGGTCCAGCAGCCGCCCCGGCGTGGCCACCAGCACCTCGACGCCTTTTTTCAGCTCCAGGGTTTGCGGCTTCATGTCCATGCCGCCGAACACCACGGCGCTGTTCAGG
This sequence comes from Polaromonas sp., assembly GCA_028292045.1. Lineage (GTDB taxonomy): Bacteria > Pseudomonadota > Gammaproteobacteria > Burkholderiales > Burkholderiaceae_C > Polaromonas. The sequence goes on from JAQGMZ010000235.1 coordinate 5,209, forward strand.
TTGGTGTACTTGGCGTAGAGCTTAACCTGTTCGGCCACCTGCACCGCCAGTTCGCGGGTGGGCAGCAGCACCAGCGCCCGCACCGGATGGCGCGCCGGCGAGGTGGAGGCGTTCTCGTGCTTCATCATGCGCTGCAGCAGGGGCAGCGCGAAAGCCGCCGTCTTGCCCGTGCCGGTCTGGGCGGCGCCCATTACATCGCGGCCCTGCAACACCACCGGAATTGCCTGTTCCTGGATGGGGGTCATGGTTTCGTAGCCCATTTCGGCTACGGCGCGTGCCAGCGGTTCTGCCAGCGAAAG
>JAQGMZ010000268.1 GCA_028292045.1 Polaromonas sp.
CGGCATCGAGCACCACCATGTAGCGGTAGTCCTTGCCCCAGCGGCGGCAGAAGTCGGCCACGTTGCCGGCCTTGCGGTCGGTGCGGCGCTTGCGCAGGCGGTAATAAACCTCGATCTGCGGCTGGTCAGGCTGGCTGGCGAGCTGGCTGCGCAAGGTTTCCCAGGCGGCGCGCTCGGCCTTGACGATGGCCGGGTCATTGCTGTCGGACAGCACGAACACGTCGAAATTGCGTACATGGGCCGTGCCGGCGACCGACTCGCAGGTAGCGCGCAGGCCGGCGAACACGGTGCGCACGTCCTCATTGCAGATCGGCATGATGATGGCGGTGCGCGTGGCGGCGTCCAGCGTATGGTGCTGCACTTTCTTGCTTGAAAGCGTGTGCGCGTCGCCAAACAGCGTGACATAAAAACCCATCATCGCGGTCATGAAACCGGTGACGACCCAGGCCGACAGCAGCGCGAACAGGGACAGCTGGCCGTACTGCAGGAAGGCGTTGTCGTAGTCGGGCTGCATGTCGGCAAACAGCGCCGTGGCCAGCACCGTGCTGACCAGGGTCAGCAGCATGAACACGGTGCGGCGGCGCTTGGACGCGCGCTGCCACGGCTCCAGGGTCGGCTCCGCCTGCGGCCGGGGCGCCGCGGCACCGGTCAGCTTGGCAATCGGCAGCAAGGCTGCCGTGCCCAGGCTGTTCCAGAAACCCCGCCAGGGAAGCGGTGCCATCGAACCCCGGTGCACCGGCGGCGCCGTGACCGCGTTGGGGTGGCGCTCTTCGCGCAGCAGGCTGCGCCGATTCAGTTGGTGATCAGGTTGGTCCATGTTTCGCTCAGGGTTTGGTTGTTGTATTGGAGAAATGCGCGCAGTTCGACCGGCAGGACCGGTTCGGCGGCGTTCACAGGCTTGATTCGTTCGACCCGCAAGGTCATGCGCCAGGCACCCGTCGCGGGATTGCGGTAGGCCAGGCTTTCAAGCACCCGGGCATTGGTGCCCGCCGTGGTGATGGCCTCGACCTTGGCGCCCTCGGGCAGGGCCTCCAGGGCCGGTCCGGCGAAGTCGATGACAAACTGGATGGGCAGGGCCAGCGCGTCCTGCTTTTGCTTGCTGTAGCCTATGCCGCGCCGCGACTGGGTGACCCAGCCGTTGGGCGGAAGCTGCTGGTTTTTGCCCTGCCAGGCGATCTGGTAGGCCAGTTCCAGCGCCTGTCCGGGGGCCGGCATTTTTTCGGGGACCCAGTAGGCTGCCACGTTGTCGTGGGTTTCGTCGGGCGTGGAAAATTGCAGCAGCTCAACCCGGCCGGCGCCGAAGTCGCTCAGCGGCGTCACCCAGGCGCTGGGGCGCTGCTCGTAGCGCGCTTCAGTGTCTTCGTAGCTGCGAAAGGCACGGTCGCGCTGCATGAGGCCGAAACCTTTCAGGCTTTTCATGCTGAAAGACGTGACCAGCGGCGCCGCTGGATTTTGCAGCGGGCGCCACAGCCATTCGCCGTCGCCGGTGGCCACCATCAGGCCGTCGGAGTCATGCACTTCGGGCCGGAAGTCGCCAGGACGCGGCTGGTTCTCGCCAAAGAAGAACATGCTGGTCAGGGGCGCCAGGCCGAGGGTGGCGACCGGATTGCTGGTGGGCCGCATGTAAACGCGGGCACGCACTTCGGTCACGGTCTGCTCGCCGGGTTTGATGTCAAACCGGTAGGCGCCGGTCATGCGCTCCGAGTCCATCAGGGCGTACACCGTCAGCGGCTCGCCTTCGGCGCCGGGCTTTTCCAGCCAGAAATCGGTGAAGCGCGGAAACTCTTCCTTGGGACCGGCCGTGTCCACGGCCAGGCCGCGCGCCGACAGGCCGTACAGCTGGCCGGCGCCCAGCGCCCGGAAGTAGCTGGCGCCTGAAAACACGATCAGCTCGTCCTTGTAGGTGGGCGAGTTCAGGTTGCTGAAAAAACGAACGCCGCCGTAGCCGAGGTCGCCCCAGCTTTTGGGCGACAAGGTGTTTTTGCCGAAATTGAACTTGGCCGGGTCGTAAGGCAGCCGTTTGATGCCGGCGGGCGTGATTTCGTGAACCCGTACCGAGTCGCCGTGACGTCCGACATGAAAAAAGTTGGCTTCATAGGCCAGCTTGTCGGCGCGCCACAGGGTGCTTTCCGGTTTGAAGCGGATGTCCCGGTAGTCGTCGTATTCCATTTTGGCCAGTTCGGCCGGAACCGCGAGCGATGCCGCCCTGAAAGGCGCGCCGGCGCGCTGGCTGGCGAGTTTGGCGACATCGTCAAGACTCCATGCCAGCGCCGGACTGCTGCCCAGGGCCAGCAGGGCTGCGCAGGCCAAGGCTGAAACCGGTTTGTAACGATAGAAAAAGGCTTGCATGGAATCACTAGGGCAAACCCTGTGCCAGCTTGAAAAAACCTTTTTAAATCAATAACTTGGCGTAAATATTGGTTTTAGTTCGGACAAAACGGATGGAAAATTGCCTGAAAACCCCATTTTTGTCGCCGGCCAGCGACAGCATTCGAGCCGGCTTTGAAAAATCCTTATAAATCAAGGACTTGGCTTGTCGCCAGATAGCGACTCACTCCGGAGACGCCTGCGAACTGTCCGCCTTGAAATGGCCGGGCGTGAGGCCCTGCTTTTGCATGAGCCGGTAAAACTCGGTGCGGTTGCGGTCGGCCAGGCGGGCAGCGTCGGCCACGTTGCCGTCGGTCAGCTTCAGCAGGCCGACCAGGTAATCGCGCTCGAACCGCTGCTTGGCCTCGGCAAAAGTCAGCACCTGGATGCTGGGCGAGCGCAAGGCCCGCTGCACCAGCGCCAAAGGCACCAGCGGCGTGCTGGACAAGGCGCAGACCTGCTCGACCACGTTGTAGAGCTGGCGCACATTGCCGGGCCAGGCGGCCGTGCTCAAGGCCTTGAGCGCTTCGGGCGCAAAACCGCTCAGGCGCTTGTGGTACTTGGCGGCCAGCGTCACCAGGAAATGGTTGGCCAGCAGCGCGATGTCCTCGCGGCGTTCGGACAGCGGCGGCAGGCTCAGGGTTACCACATTGAGCCGGTAGTACAGGTCGGCGCGGAAGTCGCCCGCCGCCATGGCCGCGTCCAGGTCGCGGTGCGTGGCCGAGATGATGCGCACATCCACCGGAATCGACTGGCTGGCGCCCACCGGCCGCACTTCCCGCTCCTGCAGCACGCGCAGCAGCTTGACCTGCAGCGCTGGCGGCATGTCGCCGATTTCATCGAGCAGCAGCGTGCCGCCGTCGGCCGCCTGAAACAATCCCTTGTGGTTGCTGACCGCGTCGGTGAAGGCGCCCTTGACATGGCCGAACAGCTCGGACTCCAGCAAGGCCTCGGGAATGGCGCCGCAGTTCACCGCGATGAAGGGCTTGCCGGCGCGCGCGCTGGCCTGGTGCAGCGCCTGGGCCAGCAGTTCCTTGCCGGTGCCGCTTTCGCCGCGCAGCAGCACGCTGGCGTCGGAATGCGCCACCATGCGCGCTTCGGCCAGCACCTCGGCCATGCGGCTGGAGCGGCTGATGATGCGGGTTTGCCAAGCCTCGGGGCTGCCCTGTCTGGCTGTGTTGCTGGGCGCGCTCAGGGACAAGGCCACTGCAATTTTGTCGAGCAGGCCCTTGCCATCGAACGGCTTGGTCAGGTAGGTGAACACGCCGCGCTCGGTGGCCTCGACCGCATCGGGAATGGTGCCGTGCGCGGTCAGCAGGATGACCGGCAGCGACGGGTGCAGGGCGCGGATGTCGTCGAACAGCGCCAGCCCGTCCTTGCCGGGCAGGCGCACGTCGCTCAGCACCAGTTGCGGACGCTTGAGCTGTAGTTCGGTCAGCGCGGCCTCGGCCGAGGTGACGGCGGTGACGCGGTAGCCGGCGGCAGTGAGCCGCATGGTCAGCAGCCGCAGCATGTCGGTGTCGTCGTCGACCACGAGCAGGTTGGCCGCCGTCGGCGAAAGTGGCGCCTGTGGCGGGCTCATGGCGCGGGCACGGGCGCGCGGGCCCGGTTGGCCGGCGCCGTGGCGCCGGGAAGGGGCGGGGTGGGGCGGCTGGTAAGGCTGCGTTAGATCGCTTTCAACGCCTCCAGCCTTTCATTGGTCTGGTCGAGCCGGCGCTGCACTTCGCGGGTCTGCACGTTTTGCTTGTCCAGCAGGTCCTCCACGCGGCGCTGTTCACCAAAACGCAGGGCCAGCAGGCGCGCCAGCGGGTGCAGGGCCTGGGCTTCGGCGTCGGGGTTGGCCAGCAGCCGGGTCAGCACCTCCTGCGCCCGGACCAGTTCGGGGGTCTGGCGCAACTGCGCCAGGGCAATGGCCAGCTGCAGCTGGCTGACCGGCATGTAGATACTGCCCAGCCGGGCAACTTCCTGGCCCAGCTCTGCCGCCGACAGGTTGCGTATCCGGTCCGCATAGGCCAGCGCGCGCACCACCGGATAGCTTTCAGGCAGCGGTGCCGCGCCCGCCAAAGGCGCGGGCGCCGCCGGGGCAGGGCTGCTGGCGGCCGGGCTGGCGGCCTCGGGTGCCGCCGGCGCTGCCGGCTGGACGACGGGAGCGGGCGGCACCAGGGTGCAGGCGCACAGCAGGGCGGCCACGAAGACCGCGCCTGAAGCGACCCGGCCGGTCCGGCGGCAGCGCACAAGAAAATCAGCTTTTATAAGCATGCGGAAACTCTATTCTGAAAAGGGTGCCCGCTTCCTGGGGCAGCAACTCGATGCGTCCGCCGTG
>JAQGMZ010000271.1 GCA_028292045.1 Polaromonas sp.
AGCAGGTAATAGCCGAGCACGGTGGGCGGCATCACCATGGGCAGCGTCAGCAGCGTGTCCAGCAGGTCACGCCCGGGGAACCGCAGCCGTGCCAGCGCAAAGCCCACGGCTATCCCCAGCACCAGGTTGATGGCCGTGGCGAGGCCCGCAACCTTGAGCGACAGCAGGAGCGCGGTCCAGGTGGGTTCCATGCTGAATCAATGCGCGGCTTGGCGGGCTTACCGCCCGGGCAGGCCAAAACCGTAGGAAGCCAGGACGGCCAGCGCGGCAGGCGATGCCAGGTAGGCAAGGAAACGGCGGGCTTCTTGGGCGTGGGGGCTGCCGATGATTTCTGCTGCCGGGTAACGAATGGCGATGTTCAGCGGAACCTCCAGCACGACCCTGACTTTGTCCTTCATCAGCGCGGCGTCGGTGCCATAGACAAAACCGGCGTCGACCTCACCCCGTGCCACGTAATCGAGCGCCTGGCGCACGTTCTGGGTGGTGATGGCCTTGGCTTGAACCGCCGGCCAGAGTTTGGCGGCTTGCAGCGCATGGCGGGCGTAGCGCCCGGCCGGCACGCTGGCCGGGTTGCCCAGGGCGATACGGGTGATTCCCGGCTGGCCCAGGTCCTCCAGCCGCCGGATGGCTACCCCGCTGTGAATCGCCGTGATCAGCACCAGCGTGTTGCGCACAAAGTCGCGCCGGCTGCCGGCAAGCACCAGGCCCTGCGACTCGGCCTGGTCCATGGTCTCCTGGTCGGCCGCCGCGAACACGTCAACCGGCGCCCCTTTGGCTATTTGCTGCAGCAAGGCACCCGAGGCGCCGAAATTCAGCGCGACCCGGGCGTCGGGGTAGTGCGCCTGGTAGGCCCGTGCTATGTCCCTGAAGGCCTGCGTCAGGCTGGATGCCGCCGAAACCGTGAGTTCAGCCGCCAGCGCAGGCCCGATGGCCAGCGCCAGCACTGCCGCCACCAGGCACCGCCTGAAACTCGAAAACTGCATGGATGGGGGCCGGGTTGGGTGAAAACCGTAATATACATTCATACATCACGGTGTCTGTTCCCGGCAGCGGCCGTTCAGGCCGCAGGCACTGCCAGCGCCGTGAACGCGCCGCTCAGCAGCTCGGGCAGGCGCTCGATGCCCATCTTGAACCCGCAGGCCTGCGCATGGCCACCGCCGCCCATGCTTTCGGCCAGGGGAATGCAGTCGAAACCGCGCTGCGAGCGCAGGCCGACTTTCACGCCGCCGCTTTTGCCCACATGCCACATCAGTGCGAAGCTGCCGCTTTTTTCAGACAGGCGGTTGCCGATCAGGCTGTGGAAAACGCCCGGGGCGTTGAGCATCAGCCCGGCATGGCCGTTGAAGACCACCGGTAGCGCGCCTTCCGCGATGTCGTCGGCCAGCTTGCTGAACTTTTCGTCCATGGCCACGCCCCGGGCCATGAAGTCGATTGATTCGGACGGGCTGAATGCGGCAATGGCCGCCCAGCGTTCAAACTGCAGGGGTTCCATGTCCAGCGCGGCCAGAAAGCCGGGACTTTCCGGGTACTGCCAGGCCCAGATGTCCCGGTCTTCCACAAAGCGCACCAAGGCCGGCATCGGTGCCGCAGGCTGAAAAAACTCCCAGGCCAGGCGGGCACCCGATTTGTCCATGTCGAAATGGACCACACCGCAGCGGCAGGCAAAGCCGGTGAGCTTTTCGGCGGCGCTCTTGTGGTGGTCCAGCATGACCAGCTTGGCAGCGCGCTCGTCAATTCCGCGCAGGATGTCGGCGGAAAACGAAAAATCGAGGATATACACGGCGCGGCCCGCCAGAGCAGGCAGGTCGTCCAGCGATTTGATGTCGCCGTGGTCGAGTGGCAAAAATTCCGCCTTGCCGGCATAAAAAAGCCAGGCCGCCAGGGCGGCGGCAAAGCCGTCCGGGCATTTGCGGCCATGGTAGATGACCAGGGGTTGCGGGTCGAGAAGGTCGGGGGCAACCAACAGTTGCAAGGGAAAAATGGTTTTCATGGGTATGCCGATTGTCGCTTTACCGGCGCTTGAAGCCGGGCACACGGTCAACCCCCGGTCGTCAGGCAATGCAAGTTACTATGCATTTAGGAGCAGAAAGCATAGGCTGAGCATGCAAAGAAACCGATTTATGAATGAAGCTGTTTCGTGATCAAGACCCATCTACCATGCGCCCTGCCTTCTGGATTTGTTCCTGTTTTCTGTGGGCCACCCTGTGGATAAGAATGTTGACAAGTCCTGAAAGCACCGGCTGCCTTGACGTTGCAGCCGGTGCCCGGAAATTGACCAGCCTGCGGTAGGGATGGACTTCCTGCGCAGTGCCGGCGGCCCAAGGCGGGAGGCCGGCTCAAGCTTGTCCACAGCTGCCGGCTTGGCCCGCCTGCCTGCTCAACCCACGCTGACTTCGATACGGCGCGGACGCGCTTCCTCGGCCTTGGGTATCCGAAGGGTCAGCACGCCCTTGTCGAGCCTGGCTTCAATCTTGCCGGGGTCGAGTTCCCGGCTCAGGGTGAAGCTGCGGCGGTACTGCGCCGTGCGGGCTTCGCCGTACACCAGTTCCATGTCGCCGTTGACCGGCACGGCTGCCGTGCCTTCAATCAACAGGCTGTCGCCGGTGACGCGCACCACCAGCTGCTCCTTGGCGACGCCGGGCATGTCGGCCAGCAGGACAAAGCCGTTCTCGTCTTCAAAAATGTCCACTGGCGGCAGCACGGTGGCGCCGGGCTGGCCTGTCGGGGCCGCCATCGCGTTTGGCGCAGGCTTGGCTGATGCGCCGGATGCTCGCGCTGGGGTTTGCTGCTGCTGGTGCTGCTGTTGGATGTTCATGGCCTTCCTCCTTGTCAAGAATAATTCAGGCTTTGCCGGTCAGTTGACGCTGATCTGGCGTGGTTTGGATGCTTCGCGGCGCGGCACGGTGACCTGCAGCATGCCGTCCCGGCAAACCGCATTGATCCGGCCGACATCGGCATCGTCGGGCAATGAAATGACGCGCCGAAAGCTGCCCTTGAACCGCTCCTGGGCATAGACGGCGGTGTTTTCTCCCCGGGCTGGCCCGTCGTTCCTGCGCTCGCCGGCAATCACCAGCAACCCCTTGTCGATGGTGATTTGAAGTTCCGATGGCTCCACCCCAGGCGCCAGCGCCAGTACTTCGATGGCGTCCGCCGTGCTGCCGACATTGATGACCGGAAAGGTATGGCGTGGCAGTGCGCGAATGCTGCCCGCGCTGCCGGGCCTGAAAGACTGCTCGAAATTTTCTTGCAGGCGGTTGAGTTCGGCGAACAGGTCGCCATACAGGTTCAATGCTCCGTTCATGACTTGCCTCTCCTTGTCGTTGCGTTGGTGTTGACTTCAGGGGCGCCAGCGCAGGCTCTGCCGCCCGGTGCCGCATCCCTCGACGCGGCTTGACCTATGCACCCGGCCAGGGCGGGCGCCCTGCCAGTCCTGACAACAACACGATATTGGCGCCGCCGCAAATTTCAAGAGGCCGGCAACAAGAATTTTTCAAGATTGCCTGATGTGGCTGCCATTGACAAGGCAGCGCAGCGTGACCGATGCCGCACAGCCGGCGTCAAGCGTCGGGCAGGCGGTGGCCCCGGGCTTCTTCCACTGTTTCGTGGTGCGCGCGGGGCTGGTCGCTGTGCGAAACCTCATAGCCATCGGCCACATAGCCCGGGCCTTTCATCACCATCACGATGATGCAGCCGATGCCGACGGTCAGGACCATGGAAGCGTGAAACAGGATGACGCCGCCGACGCCATAGCCCAGCAGTTGAAGCCAGCGCAATTGCGCTGCATCGGGCGCTGCGTTGAGCAGGTGCGCCGTGGCCAGGCAGAGCAAGGGCAGTACCGCGCCATTGAGCGCAATCAAGGGCAGCTTGCGCCACAGGCGCCGCTCCAGACCGGTGCCGGCGCGGGTCGTGTGCGGTAGTTTTTGAAACCAGTTCATGAGAGATGCCTCCGCGCTGTGCTGTAAACGCTAGCCATGGATTGGAAATTTCCGAACTGCAACAGTTTTGAAGGAAGTCAAATCCCTTGCCTGCCCTTCTGCAAAATCTTGTTTTTGCCCCCAATTTCTGTGGGCCACCCTGTGCATAACATTGTTCAAAAGCCTCACAGGCCGCGCCACTGGGGGCTTGGCGCAGGATGCCTCTCAATTGATCGCTTGCGCGGTTATCAAACCCCGAAAACACCTTGCTTGCCTATGAAAATCATTTTTTATGAATACATGAAAAAACATGTTGTTTGCCAGACTTGGTTATCGAATATCACAAACTTCCTGTAATTTCTGCATGCCAGCTTGTGGATAACATTGTTGACAACTCGAAAAACCCGCGCCTGCATTGGCTTTGCGCTACCTCCCGCCTCGTGTCTTACTTAACGTAAAACCGGCCACGGCTTTAAAAGCCATGGCCGGTTATCGGGTTTGCAGGAATCGGCAAAGAACTGGTCTGCTTGCTGCCAGCAGCCAGGGTCTTCAGCGCCGCATGAAGCGCCTGCCCAGCACCACGCCCGCCACCGTGGCGCCAGCGAGCATGGCGATGGAAGGAACAGGCATCGCGCGCGCCATGTTCACGGCAATGTCGCCTGTGCGCGGGGCGACCAGTTCAATGCGGCGCTTCATCATCTTGCCGCCCAGCTCGCTCAGCTGGTCGCTCAACAGGCGCTCCGCTTCTGGAAGAATCAGGGTTTCCTCGTCGGCCACGTGGTGGATCACGTCGCGCATCAACTCCATGAAGGTGTCGTCGTAACGCACGTCTTCGGGCTCCATTTCTCGCAGCAGGGCAATCAGGCGCTTCATCTCGTCATGCTCGGGAACAGCTTTCGTGATGGCTGCGTTGTCGGTCACTTCCCGGACCGCAGGATAGAAAATTTCTTCTTCGAGTTGCGCATGCACCTCCAGCGCAAGGCAAGCGGTGTTGACCAGCCCGCGCTTCACCTGCGGCTTGCTGCTGGGCTTGTACTGGTGAAAAGTGGCCAGCACGTGGGTGTGGTCCATGCGGATCATGGTCGTGGCGTTGGGCATGAGGGCACTGGTGAACGAGTTCATGGAGATTCCTTGAAGTGAAAATAAATTGGTCAGCCGGGTTTGGAAAATACCAAGGCAGGTGCGGTCAATGCGCTCAGGCACCGCCCACCCCGACGGTGACCTTGCCGGTACCGTCGCATGACGGGCAAGGTCCGCTGTCCAGTTGACCGGAGCCGCCGCATTCGCGGCAAAGGCCCTCGCCAGTGCCGGGCGTGCCTTCAGGCGCTTCGTCGCCCGGGTGTTCGGTAGCTGCGGGCATGGACACCGGATTGCCGGAAACGCTTTCCGATGGCCCGGCGGCCATGTCCAGTGAAGCGCCGGGGTCTTCCTCGCCTGCCACCGACTCGGAAAAAGGGGTATCCGGCCCGGAAGATTCGCTGGGTTGGCCAGATGGAACTGGCGCTTGCGGTTGATTCATGCACGTCTCCCGTTGCTGATGGAACTGGCCTCACGCGGCAAGAATAAATCTGCCCGCGTATGAGTCTTCAAGTTATCGAAGCCGGGAAGGCAATACAGCCGACAAGCTTCGCGCTTGAACGTAAGACAGTTCGTACAGCCTGCATGGCGCTGGCAGCAACTGCGCCTTGGGCCCATTGGACCCTTGGGTGCGCTACCTCGAATCGGGCTTGGCGGGCCGGGGAATCTTTTTCTGCCTGATCAGCCGGCTGGTCTCGATCTTGTCCTTTTTCACCTGCCGCTCGGCATCCAGCAGTTGGCCGGCGGCCATCCAGCGGGCAAATTCTTCAGGCGTTTCCAGCGTGATGCGGCCCAGCGTGGCGGCGCGGAATTCATAAATCACGATTTCGGCGGCTTTTTGCAGGTTGATGCGGCCCTTGGTCAGCACGGCGCCACGCTTGCGGCCAATTTCTTCCAGCACCTGTTCATCCGTCATGCCCGGGGCCAGGTCCAGCCGGTAGCGCGCCGCCAGCGCTTCTGGGTAATTGGGAATCAGGTAGTCGAGCAATTCGAGCGCCACCTCCTCCTCTTCGAACGCATTGCGGCCTATCGCGCCGCTGGCGGCCAGGTTGTAGCCGCTCTTGGCAACGATGATGCGCGGCCAGAGCATGCCGGGCGTGTCCCACAGGTAAAAACCGTCCGCCAGCACCAGCCGCTGCTCGACCTTGGTGATGCCGGCCTCGTCGCCTGTCTTGGTGGCGCGCTTGCCGGTCAGGGTGTTGATCAGGGTTGATTTGCCGACATTGGGAATGCCGCAGATCAATACCCGCATCGGCTTGACCATGCTGCCGCGCGTGGGGGCCAGCGCGTGGCAGGCGTCGATCAGCGCCTTGGCCGGCGTGCTCATGCTGGCATCCAGGCCGATGGCCCGGGTGCCGGGCAGGCTGTTGTAATGCGCCAGCCAGAGCGCGGTGCGCTCCGGATCGGCCAGGTCCTGCTTGTTCAACACCTTGAGCGCCGGCTTCGACCCGGTCAGCCCCGCCAGCATCGGGTTGGCGCTGGAGCCGGGCAGGCGGGCGTCGAGCAGTTCGATCACCACATCAATTTCCTTGATGCGCTCCGCAATAGCTTTTTTGGTCAGGTGCATGTGACCGGGAAACCACTGGATGGCCATCTTTTCTCTCTTATCTCAATGTTTCACGCACGGTGCGGGTGGGGCAGATGCCAAGCATAGATGCAAGGCAGGGGTGTGCATTGTCAACGCTGCGGCTTTTCCCGCATGCGAAGGCCGGTTCTTGTCAGCGACTGGCACTTGTTCCCATGGGCGGCGGCGGAAATTTCCTACAACAACAGTCCTGTGCACTGAACTGAAGATAAACGCCATGAAAAACTTCACTGTCCAAGATCTTTACCTGCACCAGCGAATCTCGGAACTGCACTGCGTGCCCGGCCTGGACATGGCCGTTGCCGCAGTGCAATCGGTCGAGCAGTCTGGCAACAACTACCTCTCCTGCCTCTGGACGTTTCCTGCCGATGGCAACGCCCCGCGGCAGTTGACGTACGGTCCCGGCCTGGACCAGGCGCCCCGCTGGTCCCCGCGGGGTAACCAGCTGGCTTTTTTGTCAAACCGGGCGGGCGGCGCGCAGCAGCTCTATGTGATGCCGCTGGATGGCGGAGAGGCCCGGCAGATCGGCCCCAGCAACCAGACCGTCAGCCAGCTGTGCTGGATGCCTGACGGCCAATCGCTGCTGGCGACGGCGTCGGTCACGGTGGACCCTAACCTGCGCGGCCAGCGCGGCGAGGTCCAGCCACAGGTCAGCGGCCCGGCCGAAGTGTGCTGGCGCCTTCCCTACAAGTCCGATGGCGTGGGCTATTTGCTGCAGCGTGAATTTCACCTTTTCAGGGCGGGCCTGGACGGCAGCACCCAGCAACTGACCAACGGTGCCTTTGACGTGATGGGCTTCGAGGCTTCGCCGGACGGCCGGCAGATTGCCTACTCCCGCACCCGCGAGGGCCGCTATGCGCACTGCAGCGACCTCTGGATGTGCGACGGCGAAGGCGAGAACCACCGCCGCCTGACCTTCGACCTGGCCACGGTCAACCAGCCGGTCTGGTCGCCCGACGGCCGCTGGATTGCCTTTGCGGGCGCCAAGACCGAGGGTGACGGACAGACCAGCCTGTACCTGTTTGAAACGTCCAGCGGCAAGGTTTCGCCCATGGGTCCCTATGACCTGGAAGTGGCCGATCCTCAGAGCCTGCACTGGAGCCCCGATGGCAGCGAGTTGCTGTTGGCGCGGGCCTGGCACGGACGACACCATGTGGTTGCGGTGTCGCTGGCAAACGGCCAGCTCACCACCCGGATCGCCGGGGACAGGCAGTTTGGCGCTTTTGGCTGGAACCATACGCACTTTTTCTTCGCCGCCGACACGCCGGTTCTGCCCAGCGAAATGTTTGTCTGCGACAGCGATGGGCACAACGAGCGCCAGGTCAGCCTGCTCAATGCTTGGTGGAAGGAACGCAAGCCGCTGCAGCTGGAATCGCGTCAGTTCACGGTTCCGGACGCAAAAGGCGGGCATGAAACCATCGAAGGCTGGCTGTTGCGGGCCCAGGATGCCCAAGGCCCGCTGCCGCTGCTGTGCGACGTGCACGGGGGACCTGCCTCCTATGCGCTGATTGATTATGAAACCACGGTGTACCGGCAGTCGCTGTGCGCAGACGGCTGGGCGGTGTTGATGCTCAATGCAGTGGGCTCCAGCAGCTTCGGCCGCGAATTCTGCGAACGGCTGTCAGGCCATTGGGGCGAGTTCGACCTGCCCCAGCATCTTGCCGCCGTGAAACAGTTGCAGGCCGAGGGAATTTGCGACGAGCGCATAGCCATTGCCGGCAAGTCGTATGGCGGCTTTTTCACCAGCTGGGCAATTGGCCACACCGACACCTTCCGCGCCGCCGTGGTGATGGCCCCGGTGGGCAACATCGAGACGCACTATGGCACGTCGGACGGTGGCTACTATGCCGATCCCTTGTACGTGGGCAGCGCGCCGCGTTTCGACCGCCAGCGGGCGCGCGAGATGTCGCCCCTGCAGTACGTGGAAAAAGCGACGACGCCGACTCTTTTCATGCAGGGAAAAGAAGACGAGCGCTGCCCGAAATGCCAGACAGAGGAGTTGTTCGTGAGCTTGTACAGAGCCGGGGAAACCCCTGCAGAGATGGTGCTGTACCCAGGCGAAACGCACGGCTTTCTGGGATCGGGCAAGCCATCGTGCAGGGAAGACGCGTCCAGCCGCATCAAGGAGTGGATCGGCCGGTACACCGGCCAGCGTGTTTCTCGGCCTGGGTCCATGGGTCATCAGACGGCAAATGCCGAAGAGCCGCAAACCGCATCGGCCTGAAACCCTTTGGCGGTGATTCAGCGACAATTGGCCGAATTCCTCAAGCCTGCCAGTTTTCATGCCTTTACCCACAGCCCCCACCCGCCGACCCAACAACTCCACTACCCGTCAAGCCGATAAAAAGGCCAATGGCGACTTGCTGCTCAAAGGCGTGCTCTGCGTCCTGATCGGACTGGGCGTCCTGGTATCGCCCTATTTCATCACCTCGCCGGGCATGCAGGGCATTGTGGCCAATGCATCGCTGGTCGGCTGGTTTGCCCTGGTGCTGGGCGTGGCGTTCATCGGGCTGTATGTCCGGCGACGCTTGACGGCGCAGACCAGGCATTGATTGAGCAGCCGTTCCACTGGCGCAGGCATGCCCGAGCCTGACGATGGGGACCCGTCAGAAAGCCGTGAAGGCTGGCATTTCCAGTTCAGCAGGTTGCAGCAGCGCGCCCTTGATGCCGGAATAGCCCTGCGCCGTCCGCCGCCCGACCCCACAAGTTGCTGTGGACGCGGCTGCAATGGCTGCGTATGGGAAGGGTTTTACAGCGCGGCGGCTTACTGGCGGGAAGAGGCCTTGCTTCAATTGCAAGTCCTGCCCTGAGCCCAGGCTCAGCCGTGCACTGCCTCACGCACATGCACTTGCAGGTGCTCGGGCGACACATACTGCTTGCGGTAGTCCTCGAACAGCATGCTGTCGTTTGCTTCGATCTCTTTTTGCGCCTCGACGGACTGCCGGCTCATGGCGATGAAGCGCGCCAGTTGTTCGTCCGTCAATGGCAGGCTTTGCAGGCTCTCCTGGGTTTTGTGCGACTGCGCCCGGGCGAACTGAACAAACGAATTGCCGTAGTCCTGCTTCATCGCGGCCAGCACCCTGGCGGACGGCAGCGTGTCGGCATTCGCCAGTCCCACGCAAGCCGCGGCCAGCGCATCGCGGTACCGGGTTCCGCCAGATTCGGCATCGAGCGCGTTGGCAATCGGCGCGCAACCGGCCAGCAGCTGAGCGCCCCACTCCACCAGGGGCACCTCGCCGCCCTGGCGCCTGAGCATCACGCCGGGTTCACGGCCGCGCGCCGCGGTCTGGTGCTGGTTGTGGTTGAGCTCGGCAATTTCGGCGGGCGTGTCGGGCGGGCTGCTGGACAGCAGGCAGTGCAGCAGGAACACATCGACAAAGCGCATCGTCTGGGCGTTGATCCCGACTGTCTCGAACGGGTCCAGGTCCATCAGGCGCACCTCGATGTATTCGACGCCGCGTTCCCGCAAAGCATGCAGCGGCCGCTCCCCCTGGCGGATCACGCGCTTGGGGCGGATGGTTCCGTAGAACTCGTTCTCGATCTGCAGCAGCGTGGTGGCCAGCTGGTTGTAGTCGCCGCCCGGGTTGCGGATGCCCACGGCTTCATAGGCGGGGTAAGGCCGGGTCAGCGCGTCCTGCAGCGAGGCGGCATAGCCTTCCAGGCTGTTGTAGCTGACGGCCAGCGACGCCTGGGCATCGCTCTGGTAGCCCAGCCGGCCCATGCGCAGCGAGGTGCCGTGCGGCATGTACATGGTGGTGTCGGTCAGCGACTGCAGTTCGTGCTGGCGGCCGGCCACGAAGGTCGAGCACACCGCCGGCGAAGCGCCAAACAGGTAGAGCAGCAGGAAGGCATGCCGGCGGAAATTGCGGATCAGCGCAAAGTACTGCTCACTGCTTACGCCGGGCAGCGACCAGTTGTAGTGAATGCCTGAAATCGTCTGCATGCGCCGGCCATAGCGGTGGCCCAGCCCCATGCGGTAAACGCTTTTGGCGCGCCCCACGTTCGAAGACCCAAAACGGGCCAGCGGTATGGTTTCATCGGTCGGCAGGCCGCAGGGCATGCTGGACACCCAAAGCATTTCGTCGCCGTTTTCCTGCAGCGCGCGGTAGGTGAACTGGTGCAGCTGCGTCAACTCCTCCAGCGCGGCTTCGGGACTGGTGTGGGCGCCGGTGACAAGCTCGACCTGCGATTCGCTGAAATCGGTGGTGATGCTGGGGTGCGTCAATGCCGATCCCAGCGCTTTCGGGTGCGGCGTCAGGGCCAGAGCCCCACTGGGCTGGGCGCGCAGGCTTTCCTTTTCCACCCCCCGGCGCATGCCCTTGAGCTGCTGGGAAGTGAGCGCTTTCAGGCGCTCTTGCAATATCGCATGGGCGGGTGCCTGCAATGGGGTCATGGTGTTGCCTCGGATTCTTGGGAATTGGCGTGGAAGTTATCACAGGCCCGTGCTTTGCGCTCCCGCTTGCTGTTTTACCAAGGCCGCTCAAGCATCTTGAGCGCGTTGGCGGCAAATTGCCAGCATTGGCGCAAAAAGCGTGTCGATGCAGGTGTTATTGACGCCTTATGCTGCTATTATTTTTATAGCTACACAGGCATGGCTGAATTGTGCAAGCAGAATTGATTGCCTGCCCACCCTGGTTTCAGGCCAGCACGCGAAGCAGCCATTGCTCCAGGTCGCCCACTTCCTGCGGGCAAACCGAATGCTCCATCGGGTATTCATGCCATTCAACCGGGTAGCCCAGCGTGGTGAGCGCATCGCGCGAGGCCGTGGCACGCGGCAGGGCCACCACCCCGTCGCGGGAACCATGGGCCATGAAGATCGGGACATCCTGGTTGGCAGGGCTGGCGTCCCCTGCAGTTTTTTCAGCCAGCGGCAGGTAGCCCGACAGGTCGGCAATGCCGGCCAGCCGCTCTGCGTGGCGCAACCCGATCATCAGCGCCATGGCGCCGCCCTGTGAAAAGCCGGCCAGGACAATGCGGTTGGCCGCCATGCCGCGGGACTTTTCGTTCGCAATGATTTCTTCTATGGACGTCCGGGTCTGGCGCATGCCGGCCTCGTCCTGACGGCTGACCAGGTCGGCGCCCAGAATGTCATACCAGGCGGGCATGCTGTAGCCCCCGTTGATCGTCACCGGCAGGTGCGGGGCGCTTGGAAATAAAAACCGCACCGGTCCCACGCCGGAAAGGTCCAACTGCTCGGCAATCGGCACGAAATCGCGTCCGTCCGCCCCCAGGCCATGCATGATGAGAATGGTGGCAACCGGGTTTTCACCGGTCTGGGCTTCAATGATCTGGAGGGACATGGGCTTGATGGGGTTATGCGTTCTGGCGGCCCGGGACAGGCGGCAGAACAAGAAATTTAAAGCGCCGGGGCCAGCGCGAATGCCAATTTTAGTCGGCGGCCGGCATTCGCACTTTTGCAGAGGCGATGGCCTTTCGGACGCAGCTTCGCCAGGCAGGTGCTCAGCGGTTCATCCAGGTGATGCTGAGCTGCAGCACCGTGGCAAAGCCTGTCCACAGCAGGTAGGGAATGTTTGCCAGCGCCACCCAGCGGGCCCGCTGCCAGATGGCCCGCATCGCCCAGACCAGGGTAGCCAGCACCAGCAGCACGTCCAGGCTGGCCAGCCAGTTATTTCTCAGGCCAAACTGCAGGGGCGTGTAGGCGGCATTGAACAGCAGGTTCAGGATGAAGGGCAGCAGGACGGCAAACGGCAGCCGCCGCTTGAGGGTCTGCAACAGCACAAACCCGAAACTGACGGCAATCACCAGGTAAAGCGCGGTCCACACCGGGCCGAACAACCAGGCCGGGGGTGCAAAAAAAGGCTTGGCGAGTTGCGCGTACCAAGCGGCGCCGGTCATGCTGTCCATGTTGAAGATCGCCCGCAGTGAAGGTCCCCATTTGTAACAGTGGTATCCAGCCCGGCTGCGTAATTTGCGTCCGGTTTCGGGTAGGACGTTGGCGCGAGTTGCACAAAAGTGAATCCATGGACAACGGGCGGGCGTACTTTCCTGGCCAGTTCCGGCATGATGAGCGCACTGCATCTGCGGGGCTTGATGAAAGTGTCACCATGAAATTCAGCACCCTTTTCCCACCTGTTATTTTTCGCGCTTCAACCGGCTGGCTCGCAGTGGCTTTGCCGGCTTTCATGCTGCTGGCGGCAGGGCCTTCATGGGCGCTGACCGAGGTGGAGGAAAAAGGAGTGCGCGCCGTGGTCGAGGCCCAGATTGCGGCGCTGGCGCAGGACGATGCGGTCACCGCCTTCTCATTGGCGGCGCCCAATGTGCGTAAAACCGTCGGCACGGCGAGCCGGTTCATGGACATGGTGCGCAGAAGCTATCCGGCCATCTACCGCCCCGCCTCGACTGCATTTTTAAAGCCGGAAGACCACCATGGTCAGGTGATCCAACGGGTGCACCTGGTCGATGACAACGGCAGCGCCTGGCTTGCGCTCTACAGCGTGCAACGGCAAAAAGACAACAACTGGCGCATCACCGGCTGCCAGGTGATTGCCAACAAGGGACGAATGGCCTGAGGCCAACCCCGGTCAGCTTCATCAAGGCTGGTCAATAAGACGCGACATAGTCCTTCTTGCCCACCTCGACGCCGTTGTGGCGCAAGATGGCATAGGCCGTTGTGATGTGAAAAAAGAAATGCGGCAGGCCGTAGGTGAACAGGTAGGACTGGCCGGTAAACCGCTTTTCTTTCGGCGTGCCGGCCTGCGTGACGATCTCGCGCGTGGCGGCTTCGTCAAACAGTCCTGCATCCAGGCTGTCGATGAATGCCAGCACGGCGGCAACGCGCGCCTGCAGTTCGGCAAAGCTCAGTTCCTTGTCGTCAAACGAGGGAACCTGAACGCCGGCCAGACGGGCAGCAACGCTTTTGGCAAAATCGGTTGCCACCTGGACCTGGCGCAGCATGGGAAACATGTCGGGAAAAAGGCGGGCCTGCAACAGCGCATTGGGGTCGATATTTTTTGCGGCGACGTGGGCTTCAGCCTTGGCCAGCACGCCGCTGAGGCCGCTCAGCATCTGTTTGAACACGGGAATCGAGGCAGTGTAGATAGCGCTGGTCATGGTTTCTTTCTGTGGGGAATGGCAACAGGCAGGCAAACAGCCGGGACGGGCTATCTGCAGGCCACCGGCATTCTCGCCGCCATTGGCCTGGCGTGTGCAAGCGCATGCATGCGCGCCTTGCATTCCAACAGGCCGCACCTCAGAAAATCAGGGGAATCATGTCCGGCAAAGACCGGCCCCGCCGTGAATCAGCAGGCGTGGATTTCAGTGTCTTGCGGCAACCCGGCCCATGACAGGGTTTCGTCTTCACCCGGTTCGTCGCGCAGGGGACGCAAATCGGCATCCATCCACAGGTTATGGGTGTTGCCGCACAGCGCCAGCCCGTAGCTGTCGGTTTCCCAGACGGGGCCGTATTCAAAACTGCCGTCGAGGTTGCGCAGGCCGCTGGCGGGCGACAGGCGAATACAGTGCAGCAGCAGGCCGGTCGATGGGCCCAGGGCACTGTGGACCACAATGGCCAGATCGTTCATCTTGCAGTTCATGTAAAACGTCCTCGGGTTTTTACAACCACGCCCGGTGCCCTGAGGATGGGTTTGGTTTTCCAGACCAGCTGTGCAAACCCTGAAACCCCATCAGCCAGACATCGAGCTGATAATATTGTTAAAAACGTAACTATTAACTTAAATGTAAATTAATTGATTAATTTACAGGTCATATTAACAGGTAGGACAAATCTTACACAAGTGCAAGGGCAAAATTAATTCTCGCCATGAAAACAGTGTCGATTATTAATTTTGATGAATTTTCGGCAGCAGCTGGATAAGAAATATCCTACAAACCGCAGCCATGAATCCAGTGAAATCAGGGGTTACCCTGATGTCACGGGTTACACGATCAGCACCATGCCGAAGCGCTTTCACGCCCTTGCCCTGCGGAGCTCTGTTCTCTTTGAGCCTGCACGCCCTCACCGTCGCGTGGCCTAGCCCCGCAGAAAGCGTTCCAGCACGGCCAGTTCGCTGCCGGTAGGCGCGCCCTTGCCAGTGATCACCGCATAGATTTGGCCGGTGAAACCTGGTTGCGGATAGTAGCTGCGAAAACCCCAGCCCAGCAGCATCTGGCTGAACTGGGCGGGCGCGAAAGTGGCGCTTGCGGCGTCCACCTGCGTTGAGTTGACCCGCAATGCCTGTTCGCCAGGAGCAGAGGTCAAGGTGAGCAGGGCCAGCTTGTTCGGCGCCAGCTTGTCCGGGCTGGTCAATTCTGTCTGTTTGCCCTTGGCATCGGTCCAGCGCACTACAGGGTTGCCATGGTCAAAAGCCAGCTCACAGGCGTGGTTTTCTTCTGCCTGGGACGCCTGGAACACCAGGCCGCTGCTGTTTTTAGATGCAATGCCGACGGCGGCCACCACAAAATAGCTGTCTTCCAGGTTGTACGGGACCCGGTTTCCGGGGTTCGGGCGAACGCCGGCTTCAGGCACCGATTTTTTGCACCAGAAGCCAAACGTGTCCGCCTCGTGCGACGAGCTTTTCCTGCCCTGGACCACGCGCAGGACGGGCAGTGTCATGCTGCCCATGGCCGCGCTTTCCTTGTTGGTCCAGTTGATCATTTCCATGGCATTGCCGGGGCTGGAGCCATAGCCTGAATCGGCCACGGCACGCACTGCCTGGCCATTGGCCGCCGGCGCGCCCAGCAGGTAGTCGCTGTAGCCGTCAGCCAGGTCCCACTTGCAGGCGCTGTACCTGGCGATGATCGCCATGGCGGCGTCCTCCAGCCGGGTGGGCGCCAGGGCAACCGGATCGGCCAGCGAATACACCTTGCGCGGCGGCGGCACCTGCACCGAAGGCGAATCGATGCCGGTATAGCTCAGCTGCGCCACCTGGTTTTCAGCCGGCAGGAAGGTGAAGGAATCGCGGCCGTTCGGGCCGGCTGGAATGCTCAGCTGCGTCTTGCTGAGCTGGCCCTTTCCCTTCACCGCCACCGCAAGGCGCAGGGGACGGGCCAGGTGGCCGCGGGCATAGACCGTGATGGTGACCGGCATGCCCGCGCGCGCATGGCCGGGCCCGTCGTCGAACAAGGAGGCCTGCGCGATACCGGCCGACGCCTTCATCACACCCGACACCAGGGGCTCGAGCGTTTTGTTCTGGTGCCAGCCGGGAACATGGCTCAAGGCATGGCTGCGTATGGGCCAATGGTTGCCGCCCATCCAGCTGTACACCTCGACCCCGTTTTGCAAGGCCAGGTCGATCGTGTTCCTGAAACTGTCGGCCCAGCGCGGGTCATCGACCGGCATGCCGATTTCACCCAGCGCGAGCCTGACCTTTTTCAGCTTGGCCCATTCCACCGCCACGGCGATGCGGTCGCGCCCGGTGGCGCTGGTGACGGGCGTCGGCTGGAAGCCGCCGGTTTTCTTCAGCGACGTTTCGGTTTCCCAGTCAAACGCATGGCCGGTGCTGCGCCGGTCCAGGTAGGCGTGCACTTCATAAACCAGGCCGGTCCCCGACAGCGGATACCCCGGATTTTTCGTGCCCACGCTGGCGGCGCCGCTCCACTCGTTGCCGGCGACATAAATGGGCGTTGCCGTGTCGACGGCGCGAATCGCGTCAATGGCGGCCTGCATGAATGCCGGCAGGATCATCAGGTCTTCGCGTCCTCTTTTGCTCTCGACAGTGCTGCCCCGTTCCGGCAGCTCATGGGGTTCGTTCATCAAACCATACCCCCCCAGCCCGGGGTGGCCCTTCCACTTCAGGGCGGCACGCCGCCAGAAATCGGCAAACTGGGCGGGCGTGAGGCTGGCGCCTTCGGCCAGCGCAAAAATCCGCGTGTGCATCTGCGCCCTGTCCGTGGTGTAGGGCCGCAGCAAAGGGTCGGTCGCCGCCTTCAGCCCGATGACCGAGCCATCGGCCTGGTACCGGAAATCCTGGTAGCGGGCATAGTTGTGCAGGTCAATGATGCAGCGCATGCCTGAGGCGGCATGGGCGTCCAGCAAGCCGGTGATGTAAGACGCATAGCCCGCATGGAATTCCCCGGGCTCGCCCACCAGCGCCCTGACCGGGGCGCTGGCCAATGTGCCCGGCAGCATGGGCTGGAGCAGTTCCCACTGGATGGGAAGCCGGTTTTTGGTAAAGCCGCAGCCCGCCAGGTAGGCCACGTCCACTTTTCGAGGCACCGTGAAATGAATGTTGGGCGCAGAACTCAGGCTGTGGCGCAAACCCGGCTTGGCCCATTCCAGGCCCGACAGGTTGGTGCCCAGGGCGGCAGGCTGCATTTTTGCATCCGGCTGCCCGGCGGCCTGTGCAGGCTGGCGGCCCCAGAGGCCAAGCGCCGCCATGGCGGCAGCCGCCTGCGAAAATTCTCGCCTTTGCATGAATGGTTTCTCCGTGATGAACAGGTGGCCGGCCCTTTATGTTCCCGAGGAATGGGGACAATTTGATCAACTGAAGAGCCGGACCCGTTTTTTAAGGGAACATCAGCCCGGCGTCAATCGGCAACCGGACTATTGCGCCGCCAGGCAGGCCCGGTGCCTCTTCATTGATTCCGGCCGCGAGCCTTGACGTCGCCACTGTGGAAGTCGTGCTTTTCGGCATCGGAACTTACCGGCCGCAGCCTGGAAAAACACCCGTCCGGCGCGGCTAAAGCCTTTCAGGTCGAGAGGGCTTTTGGCTCCGCGATGGCCGAGCCGGCCAGCTGCGCCCGCAGCATTCCGGCCAGCCAGGCATCAATCAGCGCCGGGTCATTGACCGTCCTGATCTGCTGGTAAGCCGTTTCAGCCTCGGGGAAGCGCCGCCGCAAGAAATTGAGCCATTGCTTGAGCCGCCCGGCGCGCGAGCGGGCATCAAGCCGGGTGCAGACGATGTGCCAGAACTCGCCCAGCAAGGGCAGCAGTTGCGGCCAGCCAATGCCGGTTGACAAGGAACCGTGCATCGATGCCTTGACCGCCAGCCCCAGCCCCGGGTCGGTCACCGCGCCGCGCCCCAGCATCAGCATGTCGCAGCCCGAGGCTTCGCGGCAGCGGCGCGCATCGTCAACCGTCCAGATTTCCCCGTTTGCCACCACCGGGATTTTCACGGCGGCGCGAATGTCGGCGATACGTTCCCAGTAGGCAGGCGGGCGGTAGGCCTGCGCCTTGGTGCGCGCGTGCACCACCAGCTCGTCGGCGCCGGCGCCGGCAATCGCCAGCGCGCACTCGACCGCGCGCGAATCGTCGTTGAAGCCCAGCCGCATCTTGGCCGACACCGGCATGTGGGCCGGCACGGCGCGGCGCACGGCGCTGACGATGGCGGCAATGGTGTCGGGCTCGTCCAGCAGCGCCGCGCCGCCGCCGTGGCGGTTCACCACCTTGGCCGGGCAGCCGAAGTTCAGGTCGATGCCGGCCGGTCCGAGTCCGGCCAGGCGTCCGGCGTTTTCGGCCAGGCAGGCCGGGTCGGAACCGAGCAGCTGGGCGCGCACCGGCACGCCCGCCTGCGTGCGCCCGCCGTTCAGCAACTCGGGCACGATCCGGATGAACACCCGCTCGGGCAGCAGCTGGTCGGTGATGCGGATGAACTCCGACACGCAGCGGTCGATGCCGCCCACGCGGGTCAGGATGTCGCGCAGCACAAAGTCGAGCAGCCCCTCCATGGGCGCGAGCAAAATGGTCATGGCGTCGCCAACGGGTGCGGCAGGCGGCCAGTGGCGCCTATGCGGCGCCCAGCCGCCAGAGCGATGTCACCTCGGCAGCGCGCGCCTTGTGCAGCGGATTGCCGGTGTCGGTCGCCTTGGGGTGGTCGGGCTTGGCGTCGATGCGGCCCAGCACCTTCAGGCCTGCGGCCTTGAAGGCGGCAAGCAGTTCGGCGCGGGTGCGCAAGCCGAGTTGCTCGGCAAAATTGGACAAAATGAGCCAGCCTTCGCCGCCGGGCGCCAAATGTGCCGCCAGGCCATTGAGAAAACCCAGCAGCATGCGGCTGCCTTCGTCGTACACGGCGCCTTCCAGCGGCGAACCGGGACGGGCCGGCAGCCAGGGCGGGTTGCAGACGATGACGGAGGCCAGCCCTTCCGGGTACAGGTCGGCATGCATCACCTTGACCGGGTTGGGCAGGCGCAGTCGGTAAATGTTCTCGCGGGCGCATTCCAGGGCGCGCGGGTCCAGGTCGGTTGCTACCACCTGGTCCACTTCCGGACGAATCGCCAGCACGGCCGACAGCACGCCGGTGCCGGTGCCGATGTCAAAGGCGACAAACTTGGCGCCAGGGCTGGCGGGCAAGGGGGCGTTGGCCACCAGGTCGACATATTCGCCGCGCACCGGCGAGAACACGGCGTAATGCGGGTGGATCCGGTTGTTCGGCGCCTTGCCCAGCGCCGGAATTTCAACACCCTTCTTTCGCCATTCGTGGGCGCTGATCACGCCCATCAGCTCGCGCAGCGACGCCACGCTGGGTTGGGCGCCCTCGCCGGCCGGCCCCCAGGCCTCGGCGCAGGCTTGTTTCGCGTCGGGCGCGCGGCGCAGCTCGATGCCGTAGTCGGCGCCAAATTCAATCAGCACCATGGCCAGCACGCGGGCGCGCTGCGACTGCGCCTGGCGGTGCAGGTGAAAGTCCTGGCCGGCCGGAACGCCGGAAACAGCAGCATCCGCGTCTTTCTTCAGCTTGACCCGCGCTAGCTTGGACGCCTTGGGCGGCTTGTCGATGCGCCTGGCCAGCGCCTGCACCATTTGCCGGGCGTTCTGGAAATCACCGCGCCACAGCAGCCCGGTGCCTTCGCAGGCCAGCCGGTAGGCGGTGTCGGCGGCCATGGTGTCGTCGGCCTCGACAATGCGCCGCGGCGGCGGCGCGCCGCGTTCGGAGCGCCACAGCGCCGAATGGGCGACGCCCGCTTCCTTCCACTCGATCAGGGTCGAGCCCGGGGCAGCGGTTTCAGGCAGCGTGACGGCGGTCACGGAAAAAAAGGTAGGCATGGCAAGGCAGTCAGAAAGAAAAAGACCCCGTGTTTTAACAGATGGGCAACCAGTGCCGGCCAAAAATCCCCTTGCAGCAGCATTTATCTTAAGAAAAAAGCGTGCCGTGCAACCGGGATGGGCGCATTTAGCTATAAGTTTAGTAGCAGCCTATCGAAACGGCCGGCTCAGGTAAGGTGAGCCCGCCAGGCCAAAGCGCCAGGGCTGGTCAACCGCCTTTGAAATGCCGATGCGCGGGCCGGCTACTACCGTGCGTTGCAGCCCCGGTACGGATTCAAGCAGCGCAAACGGCGGCTGGTCCAGGCGCATGCCGTTCATGCTGCGGTCTATGGCCAGTGCCTGCCCGAGCCGGCCCGGCCCGGCGCACAGCAGGCGGGTGTCGGCGAGGCCCCGGCGGTCGCGCATCTGGTCAAGGCCATGGGTGGGTTCCAGCGCGCGCAGCAGCACACCGGCGCCGTGGCCAGCTTCCCGGCAGACAAAGTTCATGCACCAGTGAATGCCATAGGAACGGTAAACATAGATGCGGCCAGGCGGCCCGAACATGGCGGCATTGCGCGCAGTCTGGCCGCTGAAACTGTGCGACGCAGGGTCTTCGCCGTCATAGGCTTCCGTTTCGACAATGACCCCGCCCACGCCGGCCATCAAAATCCGCATGCCGATCAGCTGGCGGGCCACGCTGTCGCTGGCTGCAGAAAAATCAATTCCAGCAATGGATGTCGATGCGGTAGGCATGGAGAGCTAGCTCTTTTTTGGGTTGGCGAGAGTGAAATGGTTGCGCTCTAGGAAAGATCCACCGGGTTCTCGGAAATTGCCTGAGCAATGGGTCGAGTCATCTTACGCAGCGTCTTAATGCCCGACTACAGCCTGCCCGAGTACCTTGCCCTTAAGGTCGAACCTTAACTCAGGGAGACAAACCATGTCCAGATTCAGCGCCCCGCCACCCAACGGTGACAGCCGCAAAATGATTGAACAACGCGCTCGCGAAGCAACCCGTCCACCGGTTCCAGAAACACAGGGCAGCTGGCCTTTTTCGGCCAACAAGCAGCCTTTCGCCGTCCACCGCGACAGCAAGCCAACAGCCCATGGCGGCGACAAGGAAAATCCGGCCTGAAACCGTTGAAATGCCAGTACGCATAAGGCAAGCGGCGCCACTGATGCAATCAATAACTGATCAGCTTGCGTTCAGTGGCCGGGCCTGAGGCGCTTGAAGCCACTGACCAGCAGCAGCACTAGGGCGCCGGCGACCAGGCCCACCAGGGCATCGACCAGCAGCGGTGCCAGTACTCCCAGGACAGCGCCTATGCCGTCCACGCTGCCGGCCCATTGGGTCACCGCCTCGACCGCATGGTGCAGAAATGGCAAGCCATGGGTCAGGATGCCGCCGCCCACCAGGAACATGGCAGCGGTTCCGGCGATGGACAAAAACTTCATCAGCCAGGGGGCCGAGACCAAAATACCGCGCCCCAGGCTTTGCTGAAACCGCTTCCACAGGCTGACCCCCGGCTGCCGGCTCAGGTAAAGCCCGCCATCGTCCAGCTTGACAATGCCCGCCACCAGGCCGTAGACGCCCGCCGTCATGGCCATTGCGATGCCGGCTAGCACTGCCACCTGGGTGGTGAACGGCGTGCCCTGCACGGTGCCCAGGGTGATGGCAATAATCTCTGCGGACAAGATGAAATCTGTCCGGATGGCGCCCTTGATCTTTTCTTTCTCAACCACCCGAAGGTCCACGGCCGGGTCAGCCAGCGCATCCGTCAGGGCAATGCGCTCGGCCTCATCGGTTTTGCTGTGCATGAATTTATGCGCCAGCTTTTCGAAGCCTTCGAAGCACAGGAAAGCTCCGCCCACCATCAGCAATGGCGTGACCAGCCAGGGGGCAAAGGCGCTGATTGCCAGAGCGGCAGGCACCAAAATGGCCTTGTTGACAAAAGAGCCCCTGGCCACGGCCCAGACCACCGGCAGTTCGCGTTCGGCTTTCACACCTGACACCTGCTGGGCGTTGAGCGCCAGGTCATCGCCCAGGACGCCGGCGGTTTTTTTGGCAGCCACCTTGGACAGCAAGGCCACATCGTCCAGCACGCTGGCAATGTCATCGATCAGGGCTAGCAGGCTGGTGGCCATAATTTGTTCCGGGTTGCGGCATGCATCATTCATGAAAACTGGCTGCCGCGCACTGGATCATCGGGGCAGCAAAAAACCGCCATCAGGCGGTTTCAGGGCGGGGGCGTTGGCGCATTTGCCAAGGCAAATCAGTGCGCGGTCAGGCGGCCAATGATGAAACCCAGCGCCAGGGCCATGCCCACGGCTTCAAGCGGCTTGTCCTGGATCCAGGTTTTTGATGAATCCACCGCCCGCCCGGAGGCTTCGGAAACCCAGGCGGCTTGCTCGGAAACACGGTCGGCGACCTGGGTGGCCCCGCTGGAAAGCTTGTTCACGGCTTCATGCGCAACATGGGTCACCCGCTTGACCGCATGGTTGGCGGGGTCGACCATTTTGTCGATGGAACTGTGCAGTGCCGAGCCGGCGGTTTCGACGCTGCGCTTGAGCGTGCCGGTGCTTGCGGTGTCTGACAGGTTTGCGTTGATGTCGCCCGGGAATGAAGTCGAGTTTTCCATTTTATTTCCTTTAAAAATTCGGCAGCTTGCAAAAATGCCAAAGGTGAATCGATTCAGCCTGCAAGTATGTCCTGCAAAAGCCAGCCCCCCTGCAGCTTGTTGAACACTTTAAATGTCCTTTCCGCGCGGGCTTGTGCGGCTCAGCATGAAGGCCATGTAGGACATTAAAGACAAAGGTGCCTGGGGAGAAACTGAGCCGTGAATTTAGCTGAAATTTCACGGCAAAGCGCCAATAATCCGGGGCTGGCGCATGTTTTTCCAGGCAAGGCGCCGCAACACAAGGAGTCCACCATGAACCCTGTTTCACATTCTGCCCTGCGGCCCGGCCGTGTCTCCGGCGCCAGTTATGCAATGCCTCGCCAGGGGCCCGGCGAAGATGCCGGTGAAGGCGAGGATGGCCTGGAACTGCCGGTGAACCCCGACCAGGGCATGCCGCTGGTGCCCGACGAGGAAGGTGGAATCGCGACGCCAAGCTGAAGCGCGGATTGCATGCGGTAATTGGGCCGCCACCCCGGCAAGGCATCGCAGGCAGCTTCAAGCCAGTCAGTCCACTGCGCGCTTCAAGCGCAGTTCCTCCAGTTTGACGCTGCCGAAATCCACTGTCTTGAGGCTGGGCATTTCGCGCTTGAAGCCTGCGGCCTGTTCGCAGAACTGCAGGGCGCGCTCGTTGCCCAGCAGCACCCACAGCGTGACCTGGGTGCAGCCTTCATCTTTCAGGCCATCGCGGGCGCCGTCCCACAGCATCAGTCCGACGACCTTTCTCCAGTGCTCGGGCAATACTTAGATGGCCCATATTTCGCCCACGGTGGAGCGGGTCTTGGGATCGCGTGATCGGTCAAAGCCGACAAAGCCGACGATGGCCTCGCCGTCCGTGGCCACCAGCACCTGCGGCTCGCTGTACTCAATGGCTTCACGCCAGTAGGCCTGGCGTTTTTCAACCGTCATTTTGGCCAGGTAGTCCTCGGGCATAAGTTCCCGGTAGGCGGCTTGCCAGGTGGCCACATGAATTTCTGCAATGGCTTTGGCGTCACGGGCAACGGCGGGACGAACGGAATAGCTGGACATAAAAAAATCGCTTGTGAAGGTCAGGGGCCACGCCCGGGAGGCCGGATTGTCGCGCAAATCGAGGCCCGGCCCGGGGCGAGTGGGTTAAATTCAGCGCTCACAGCCCCCCAGCCCTGCCTCGTCTACCTATTGCAGCCCATGCCCGAGAACGACCCGGAAAATCCGGCAAAAACAGCCCCTTCCGCCTACACCGCGCGCATCGGCGCCCAAGGCGCAGGATTCAAGGCGCCCGCTTCGCTGCCATTGCTCGTTGCCGCAGAACAGGCTGGCGTGCGCCTGGGTGACAGCTCATGCCGCAACGGCACCTGCCGGACCTGCCTCTGCCGGCTGGTCAGCGGCCAGGTGGTCTACCGCATCGACTGGCCGGGGCTGAGCCTGGATGAAAAGCGCGAAGGCTTCATCTTGCCGTGCGTGGCCTATCCTGCCTCCGACCTTGTCATCGATGCTGCACGCTGGCAAGCAAATTAACGCAGACACGCGGCCAACGTCCGGGGATAGGCAAACATGCGGCACCTCGGGCATGATTCCCGGCATGAAATCTATCCGTATCCACTTACTGGCCGCGGCAGCGTCTGCCCTGGCCGGCTGCGGCCTGGTGGTGGCCAGCGCAGCTGCCGCTGCCGCGCCGTTTGAAGACACCATGGCCCAGCGCACCCAGGCCTGCACAGCCTGCCACGGTCCGCAAGGACGCGCCGCGCCCGATGGCTACTACCCGCGCCTGGCCGGAAAGCCGGCGGGCTACCTCTACAACCAGCTGCTTAACTTCAAAGAAGGCCGGCGGCACTACGGGCTGATGACGCAGCTGCTCGACCCGCTCAGCGACGCCTACCTGCTGGAGATGGCCCGGTACTTCGCCGGGCTTGAAGTGCCCTACCCGGCGCCCCTGGCGAGCCCGGTGCCTGCAGCGGTGCTGCGCCTGGGCGAGCAGCTGGTGATGCGCGGCGATGCCAGCCGCCAGGTGCCGGCCTGCGTGCAATGCCATGGCCAGGCCATGACCGGCGTCGCCCCGGCGGTGCCGGGCCTGCTGGGCTTGCCGCGCGACTACCTCAATGCCCAGCTGGGCGCCTGGAAAGCCGGGCAGCGCCGGGCCCATGCACCCGACTGCATGAATGCGGTGGTGGCCCGCCTGAGCCTGGAAGACATCAACGCCGTGGCCAGCTGGGTGGCCGCCCAGCCTTTGCCGGCCAATGCCCATCCGGCCCCCTTCCCGCCTGCGGCCGGGCCGGGCACGAACGCCATGCGCTGCGGAAGCGCTCCGCTGCCTGCTCAAGCCTTGCTTGAAACGAAAGCGCGCAAATGACGACAAGGGCCAGGATCGGATGGGCGATCGGCCTGCTGGCTGCAGGAATTTTTGCAACCGTCTGGGCGCTGAACGTTCGCGACGAGTCGCCCGTGAACACCCAGGCCGTGGCGGCTTTTGCCCCTGCGGACAGCCTGGTGGCGCGCGGGGCCTATCTGGCGCGCGCCGGCAACTGCATGGGCTGCCACACGGCGCGCGGCGGCCAGAACTATGCCGGCGGCCTGGGCATTCCAACGCCTTTCGGCACGGTGTACACCTCCAACCTCACGCCCGATGCCAATACCGGCATAGGCAGCTGGACGTCGGCCCATTTCTGGCGCGCCATGCACAACGGGCGTTCCAAAAACGGCCGCCTGCTGTACCCGGCCTTTCCGTACACCAGCTACACCCAGGTCAGCCGCGAGGATTCCGACGCGATTTTTGCCTTCCTGCGCAGCCAGCCTGCGGTCAACCAGCCCAACCGGCGGCATGCGCTGGACTTTCCTTTCAGCTCGCAGGCTGCGCTCGCGGTCTGGCGGGCCTTGTATTTCAAGCCGGGCGTGTACCGGCCAGACGCGGGCCAACCTGCCGAATGGAACCGGGGCGCCTACCTGGTCAATGGCCTGGGCCACTGCAGCGCCTGCCATTCGCCGCGCGATGCGCTGGGCGGAAGCCGGCAAAGCCTGGCGCTGGCAGGCGGGCTGATCCCGATGCAGAACTGGTATGCCCCATCGCTCACCTCTCCCCACGAGGCAGGCGTGGGCGACTGGAACCGCAGCCAGATCGTCAGCCTGCTCAAGACCGGCGTGTCGCCTGGCGCATCGGTCAGCGGCCCGATGGCCGAGGTGGTGCTGCAAAGCACCCAGCACTTGAGCCAGCCCGACCTGGAGGCCATGGCGGCCTACCTGAAAACGCTTGCCGGCTCGGGGCCGGCACCTGCAAAGCGGGTGGCTGGCAGCCCGGCCACTGCTACTTTCAACAACCAGGCGGCGGCCAAGCTGTACGAGCAGCATTGCGCGCAGTGCCATGGCGTGCAGGGCGAAGGCATTGCAGGGGCCTACCCCCGGCTTGCCGGCAACCGCGCGGTGACCATGGACGCCAGCGACAACCTGGTGCAGATGGTGCTGAACGGCGGATTTCCGCCCGCCACGGCCGGCAACCCGCGGCCGTTTGGCATGCCGCCTTTCGTGCTGGTGCTGAACGATAGCGAAGTCGCCGCGCTCATCAGCCATATCCGCACCTCGTGGGGCAACCAGGCCGGCGCCGTCACGCCGCTTGAAGTGAACCGTATCCGGGCCAGGCAGGCGCACTGAGCCGGCCTGGCGCTGCTCAGGGCGCTGCCGACGGAAGGGTCATGCGGTCGCGCCTGGCCAGTGCGGGAAAGTACCGAAACCACAGCGCGGCCACCAGCAGGGTCCCGATGCCCCCGGCCACCACCGAGCCCACCGGCCCCAGCAAAGCCGCCGTGGCGCCCGATTCGAATTCGCCCAGCTGGTTGGAAGCGCCGATGAAGACCGAATTGACCGCGCTGACGCGTCCGCGCATGTCGTTGGGCGTTTCGATCTGCACCAGCGTCTGCCGCACCACCACGCTGACCATGTCGGCGCCGCCCGACACCGCCAGCGCCGCCAGCGACAGCACAAAACTGGTCGACAGGCCAAACACCAGCATGCACACGCCATACACGGCCACTGCGAGCAGCATGGTGGGGCCGACGCGCCGTTCCAGCGGCCAGCGCGTCAGCAGCACCGACAGCAGCAAGGCCCCCGCGGCCGGCGCGGCGCGCAGCAGTCCCAGGCCCCAGGGCCCCACGTGCAGGATGTCCTTCGCAAACATGGGCAGCAAGGCCGTGGCACCGCCCAGCAGCACGGCGAACAAATCGAGCGACACGGCGCCGAGCAGCGCCTTGCGTTGCCAGACAAATTCGGCCCCGGCCAGCAAGGTGCGCACAGTCACCGGCTCGCGCGGCGGCGGCACATGGTCATAGCGCACCAGCGCCACCAATGCGCAACCTGCGGCAAACAGGGCGGCGCAGGCCGCATACACCGCAGTCGCCCCGGCCACAAAAATCACGCCGCCCATCGCCGGCCCGCTGATCAACGCCGCATGCATGCCGGCCGAACTGAAGGCCATGGCGCGCGGCAGCAT
>JAQGMZ010000007.1 GCA_028292045.1 Polaromonas sp.
AGATCCGCCAGGCCGCGCCCAGCGCATCCGCGAACTCGAATCACTGGCCCTGAAGACCGGCCAGACCCAGATTTTCATTGAAACGCCTTATCGCAATGCCGCGCTGCTCCAGGGCCTGGTGCAAACCCTGCAGGCCAATACCCGGCTGGCCCTGAGTTGCGGCATCACGCTGGGCAACAGCGTGTCGCGAAGTGCGCTGGTCAGCCACTGGAAGCGCGACAAGCCGGTGCTGCCGCTGGACTTGCCGACCGTGTTTTGCATCGGCAGGTAATCTAGCCGTGCTGGCGTCGGTGGATTGAAACAGCCCGCACACGGCGGCCTGTTTCAATCCAGGCTGGACGTTTTCAGCGCAAGGCGGGAATGGCCTTGAAAGCCTTCATGGCGCCCTCGCCCATGGCGGCGCCAAACTTCTTGGCCAGACGCTCGGCGACATTGTCGCGGCGCGTATAGTCAATAATTTCTTCCACCTTGATCACTTCCCGCGCCACATAGTCGAGGTTGCCCAGGTGATCGGCCAGGCCGAGTTCCACGGCCTGCTGGCCGCTCCAGAACAGGCCCGAGAACATTTCGGGCGTTTCCTTCAGCCGCTCGCCGCGCCCGGTCTTCACCACCGTGATGAACTGCTGATGGATCTGGTTGAGCATGCCCTGGGCAAAGGCGCGCTGCTTTTCGCTTTGCGGGCTGAAAGGGTCCAGGAAACCCTTGTTTTCGCCGGCCGTCAACAGCCGGCGCTCGACGCCGAGCTTGTCCATCAGGCCGGTAAAGCCAAAACTGTCCATCAGCACGCCAATGCTGCCCACGATGCTGGCCTTGTCGACAAAAATCTGGTCGGCAGACACGGCGATGTAGTAGGCAGCCGAAGCGCAGGTTTCCTCGACGACGGCGTAGACCGGTTTCTTGTGCTTGGCTTTCAGCCGCAAAATTTCGTCGTTCATCATGCCGGCCTGCACCGGGCTGCCTCCCGGGGAATTGATCAGCAGCACGATGGCTTTGGAGCCTTCATCCTCAAACGCCGTGCGCAAGGCGGCGTTGACGAACTCGGCACTGGCATCGGCGCCTTCGGCAATTTCGCCCTTGATCTCGATCACGGCGGTGTGCGGCACGCTGGCGTCGATGGCCGGCGTGCCGCGCTGCAGGGCCAGCCACAACAGCACGACAAAAAACAGCAGCCACGACAGGCGCACGAAGGTTTTCCAGCGGCGCGTGGCCTTTTGCTCGTTGAGCGCGGCAAACGCCAGTTTTTCCAGGGTCGCCCGTTCCCAGCCGGGGGCGTGGGACGAGTCCGGCGAAGCATGCTTGCCCGGCAACGAGTCGCCCTCTTTTTGCCGTGGCGCGGAGGTCAGCGGCGGCTCCGACGGGAATTCAGACCCTTTGGAGGCATCAAAGGAAGGATCAGTGCTGCCAGGTCGGTTGGATTCGTTCATGGGGCTAGTTTAGAGAAGTATTTAAAACAACAGGGGCTTGAGGTTGTAGGCCGAATGCCAATAGACGACCCCCTCGCGCTCGCTGAGCAGGATCTTGACCAGCCCGCCCCGGCACGGCCCGCCGGCGCACAGCCCGGTATCGGGCTGGTAGGCGGCGCCATGGCTGGCGCACAGCAGCCATTGGCCGCTGTCGTCGAACACGCGGTTGGGCTGCCAGTCGAGTTCCATCGCCACATGGGTGCAGCGGTTCAGGTAGGCCTGCGGCAGGCCGTCGAACCGGATGGCGAAAGCGCGGCAGGTCTGGCCCGCATAGACCACGTCGAAACCGACAGCCAGCCCGCCGTTGGCCAGGTCGCAGCTGTTGCAAAGCGGTACAAGTTCAACCATGTTCAGCGTTCGCGTTCAACCGTTGGCTAGCAGCCACTGGTGCAATTCCTCTACCGAATGCGCCACATGCAGCGGATTGAGGCTGGTGAAGGTTGCCGGCTCATGCGCGCCGTAGCTCACGCCAACGCTCGGGCACCCGGCATTGAGCGCCATTTTCAGGTCGTGTGTGGTGTCGCCGATCATCAATATCCTGCTGGCAGGAAGACCAAACTGCGCCATCAGTTCATGCAGCATGCGCGGGTCGGGCTTGCCGGCAGTCTCGTCGGCAGTGCGGGAAGCGTCAAAAACGCCCTTGAGCTCAACGCTGTGCAGCGTCTCGTCCAGCCCGCGCCGGGACTTCCCGGTCGCCACCGCCATCAAGTGGCCCCGGGCCTTAAGTGCAGCGAGCATCGGCAAGACTCCGTCGAACAGGCTCAGGTCGTTGACGTGCGCCGCGTAATGGTGGCGGTAGCGCTCGCCGAGTTCCGGGTACTTTTTGGGCGGAACGTCGGGGGCGGCATGGGCCAGCGCCTGCATCAGCCCCAGGCCGATGACATAGGCGGCCGCCTGCTGGGTCGGCTGCCTGCCGCCGACATCGCAGACGGCCGCCTGGATGCAGCGAACGATGATCTGGGTGGAATCGAACAGCGTTCCATCCCAGTCGAAGGCAATCAGGTCGAAATTTCGGGTGTGCATGCCCCGGATTGTCGCTGGCCGCAACGCGCCCTGCAGGGCAGCTGACGCAATTCTTCAGGAATCGCCGGTTTCCGGTTCGACATCGGCGGTTCTGAAAGGCAAAAACTGCTGCAGTTCCGGCGGCAGGGCAGCCTGAAGCTGAATGGCCTTTCGGGTCTTGGGGTGGTTGAACTTCAGGCTCCATGCGTGCAGAAACATGCGCTTCAGCGACACCGCGCCGGCGCTGCTTCGCTGCAGCGCCTTGTTCAGTTCAAAGTCGCCGTATTTGTCGTCGCCGGCGATCGGATGGCCTTCGCCTGCCAGATGCACCCGGATCTGGTGGGTGCGGCCGGTCTTGATGGTGACTTCGAGCAAGGTAAACGGTGTGCTGGGCGCCAGCGGATTAGCGGCAATCGGGCTTTTCAGCTTGACCAGGGTCACCGAGCGCAGGCCGTCAGGGTGCTCATTGGCCACGACCTTGACGCGACGCTCGCCGTTGGGAAGCAGGTACTTGTGCAGCGCCTTGTCGATCACGCGCAGCTTGGAAGGCCAGCTGCCGCTGACCAGCGCCAGGTAGACCTTGTCGGTCTCGCGTTCCCGGAATTGTTCCTGCAGCACTTTCAGCGCCATGCGGCGCTTGGCAATCAGCAGGACGCCGCTGGTCTCGCGGTCGAGCCGGTGCACCAGTTCCAGAAAATCGGCTTCCGGCCGGGCCATGCGCAGTTGCTCGATGATGCCAAAGCTCACGCCGCTGCCGCCATGCACGGCCACGCCGGCCGGCTTGTCGATGGCAAGCAGGAAGTCGTCCTCGAACAGGATCGGGAATTCAGCAGGCGGCGCGTAGCCGCCCACCGTGGAGCTGGCGCCGTGGCGCGCCACCTCTGTCATGGCGGCCTGCATGGCCTGGGCTTTTTGCTCGGCCCGCTCTGACGTGCGCACCGGCGGCAGCCGCACAATGTCTCCGGCCGCCACCCGCGTGTCGGCGTGCGCCCTGCCTTTGTTGACCCGCACCTCGCCGCTGCGGATGATGCGGTAGACATGGGTCTTGGGCACACCCTTGAGCTGGCGAATCAGGAAATTGTCGAGCCGCTGGCCGGCATAGTCTTCCTCGACCGTGACAAGGGTCGCCTGCAAAGGTGCCGGTTCCGGTTGCGGCATTTCAGGCATCGGCCGGGGCTGAATCGGGGGCTGGACGGGCGCGGCAAGAGGACGGACAGGCGCTTTGACGGGCCGTTGTTCCTTGCCGAAAGCTGCCCCTATAATGTGTTTCACTAGCGATACGCTGTAAGTAGTTGATTTGTCTGGAGTTTAGTCCACACCAATCCAAAGCCCCTGAAAAGGTCTGCAAACAGCCTCGCTGGAAGGTCGATGCC
>JAQGMZ010000059.1 GCA_028292045.1 Polaromonas sp.
TGCCCCGGTGGCTGTCGCTCACCACGACTTCGACTACAGCGTCCTGCCCGGCCAGGAATAGCTGCATAGAGTCATGAAGCGAGTCAATGAGGTGCTGGCGCTACGAATCGGAGCGGTCCGAATGCGCCTGGTACTGGACTTCAAAAGAAAAATTCGTTTTCAGCCCCATGGCGTTCAACGCGCGTTTTCCAGTCTGGCCTGCAGCGTGATCTCGGGCACGCTGGCCAGCGCCTAGCACAGCGGGCAGCCCTGCTTGGCGGCTTCGGCAATTTCCTGGAACTGGGCTTCATCCATGCCGGGCACCACGGCGCTCAGTCGCAAGGCGATGCGGTCGATCGCAAAGCCCTCGCCCTGGGCCACCAGCCGCACACTGGCCTGGGTATCGACCAGTTCGGTGGCAAAACCGGCCTTGTCACAGGCAAAGGAAAAGGCCATGGTGAAGCAGGCCGCATGCGCCGCGCCCAGCAGTTCCTCCGGGTTGGTGCCCCGCCGGTCGTCTTCAAAACGGCTGCCGAACCCGTACGGATAGGCCTTGAGCGCGCTGGTTTCGGTGCTGATCTGGCCTTGGCCCTGTTTGCCCTGGCCCTGCCAATGGACAGTGGCGGTTTTTTCGGTCATGTGCATGCTTTCTGAAGTTGAAAAAACGCGCCGGAGCGCGTTGAACCCAGTGTGCGCCGCCAGGCGCGGCCAAAGCGTCAGACGGGGCCGCAAACGCCGCTTGCGCGCTTCCTACAACCCGACCGGCGCGGCAACTCAGGAAAGCAGCTTGAGCCCCGGCGGCAGCGATTCGCCCAGCATGCGGCGTTCGGTTGCCGCGTCGAGTTCCACTTTTCGCGCCAGCATGTCCAGCCAGGCCGAGGGCGCGCCGACTTGCTTCAGCCGCGCCGCCACCCGCTCGCGCAGCGCAGGCGGCAAGTCCCTGGCCCGGTCATCGGTCATGCGCGCCAGGCTGACAGCGGCAAAGGCAGCGGCTTCCAGACGCTTCCAGTCGAGCGCGAGCAAGGTTTCCACCCAGGACGAAGCCACCGGGGCCGGCACCACTTCATGCGCGCTGCCATGAAAAGGCTCGCGCGCGCCAATGCGGCCCAGCGCCCACAGGCACAGGCTGTCGTCAACGGCACTGTCCGGGCGCGGCGCGGCCGCCGGCCCCGGTTTTTGCAGCCGGCCCAACAGCCATTCGCCGATCTCGGTCTTGTAGGACGCCGGAATGCGCTCCAGCGAAGCGCCCAGCCGCAGCATGTCGCCCGTGCTGCCCCGGACCGGCCGGACGGCGCCGCCCTCCAGGCCTTCGCCGTTCATCTCGCTGAGCTGCAGGTTGAAGGCGAAGTCATCGAGCAGCCGCAGCTGGGCGGCGCTGCCCAACCCGCCGGCCACGCGCCGCCACAGCGTCCACCACTCGGCGCCCACCTGCCGGTCGGTGACGTGCTGCACGCCCTGCGGCAGCAGGGGCCAGAGCTGTTGCAGCCGCCAGCCGTCAAGCGGGTCGCCAAAGCCGGGCCGCAGGGTGTAGCCGGCCAGGTTCAGCCACACCCGTTCATGCGCGGCGCTTCGGCGCCGGCCGCGTTCGCGCTGCCACAGGGCGTCGAACAGCTGGCGCAGCACAGGCGTGGACCATTGCGTGCGGTCGCCCAGCAGGCGCTCCAGCCGGGCGCGCAGCTGGGTGACTTCCTTGGCGCCGACGGGCTGCTTTTGGGTGCCGAAAACGCGGTCGATCTGGCCAAGCGCCTCGGCCATGCCGGCGGCGGGCCGGCTGTTGTTGTGCTCGCCCGGCGCAGCTTCGCCGCGCGCGCCGCCGTCAGATTCGGGCTGGCGCAGGTCGAAGGCCAGCAGCCAGCGCCGGCCCGCATCGTGCCGGCTGACACAGTGCACCTCGAGCGTGCCGACTTCGGTCAGCGACACGGCAAGCCGCACCGCAACCTCCTGCGTTTTGGGCGCTGCCTGGCCGCCGGGGCCGGCCGGCAGCACCAGGGCAATCGGCGGCAGTTGCACCAGGGCGCGATCGTCGAGCGCCACCACCTCGCCCAGCCGGGGCGGTGCCTGGCCAGCCGCATCGGCTACCGCGCTGTACAGCTGAAAGCTGACCGGCCGGCCGACGCGCAGGGCGAAGCTGCGGTCTTTCAGCAGGACTTCCCCACCGATGTCGCTGCCGCGCGGCAGGATGCAGAGGCCGCGCGCTGGCCCATTGCTTTTCGGCGCATCGAGCCGCAAAAAATAGCTGCGCGCCGACCCGCCGCCAATGCGCGGACCCAGGCCGCGCTGCGACAGCGCATGGGCCACCGCGCCGCGCGCAACGGCCACATCGGGGTTGTCGTTGTGCAGCAGCCGCAGCGGCTCGCCGCGCCAGCCGGCCAGCGTCTGCGCCAGCCGCTGCCCCAGCGCGCTGGCGCGGAACACGCCGCCGTTGAGCAGCAGCGCATCGGGCAGGTCCGGGCCGTGCTGGCGCAGGAAGGCGGCAATGTGGCGGGTGATGGCGGCATCGCGCGCATACGGCAGGCCGAAGGCGACGATGCCGCTGCGCGCCTGCAGGGGCTGGGCGTCCAGCCCGACCGGCGGGAAAAAACCATCGACGATGAGCCGCTCGACCTCTTCGCGCCTGACCATCGCCGAGCGGCTGCCGCCCACCAGCCGGGCGCCGCCGCCCAGCAGCGTCACCGGCGTCTGTTCGGGCGCGCCAGGGGCCAGCAGCAGCTCTTTGGCGGCGCGGCAGCGGTCCATCAGCTGGGCCAGCCGGCTGGCCGACAGCGGCGGCGTTCCAGGCGGATGGCCGGCGGCTTCGGCCAGGCGCCCTTCGACCAGATGGGCCAGCGCCAGGTCCATGTTGTCCCCGCCCAGCATCAGGTGGTTGCCCACGCCGACGCGGCTCAGGCGGGGCGGGCCGTCCGTCATGTCCACGTCGATCAGGCTGAGGTCGGTGGTGCCGCCGCCGACATCGCAGACCAGCACCCGCCGCGTGCTGCCCAGCGCATCGGCCAGCGTGCCGTGGTGGCGCAGCAGCCAGTCGTGAAACGCGGCCTGGGGCTCTTCCAGCAGCCGCAGCTGCGGCAGGCCGGCCTGGCGCGCGGCGCGCAGGGTCAGGGCGCGGGCGCCTTCGTCGAAGGACGCCGGCACGGTCAGCACCAGTTCTTGCTGCTCGAGCGGGCTGCCGGGGAAATGCGCGTTCCAGGCCAGCCGCACATGGCGCAGGTAGCTGGCGCTGGCCTCGACCGGCGAGATTTTGGCCACGCCGTCCGGCGCGCCCCAGGGCAGGATGGGCGCCAGCCGGTCCACCGCCGCATGCGACAGCCAGCTCTTGGCGCTGGCCACCAGCCGACCCGGCACCTGCGCGCCCAGGCGGCGCGCGAGTTCGCCGATCACGGCGGGCGGCTGGCCGTCGGCGCCGTTTTCGGCCGGCCACGGCAGTTGCAGCGCCGGAGCCGCCAGTTCGCCCTCGGCGGGGTGAAAGCGCAGCGAGGGCAGCAGCGGCAGAGCGGCCGCCTCGCCCGGCGCGACCAGCTGCTCGATGTCGAACACGCGGATGCCGTCCGGCGCGGCCGCCAGGGACGCATAGGCCACCACGGTGTGGGTGGTGCCCAGGTCGATGCCGACGATGTAATGGCTCATCAGGTGGGGCGCTTCGATTCAGGCTTCAGGCGGTTGGTCGCGGCTCAATTTCTCCCCTGCCCTCACAGCGCCTTCCCCCCGGCGGGGGAGGCGCAACACGGGAAAATCAAGCCTCCTGGGTGTTTCCGCGCACATCGAACTCCACCTTCCAGCGCTCGCCCCCCTGCGCGGCCACGGCGGTCAACCCCAGGGTGCCGGTGTCGGTGGCCACGGCGCTCAGCCGGACCTGCACGATCTCGCCGGCCTGCCGGCCTTCGGCGGGCAAGGTTGCCTGGATCTCGCCGAGTTCCTGCAGTTCGTCGGGCTGCCAGAAGTCGAGCAGCGTGCCCAGCGCATCCTGGCGCCGAACCGACGAGCCGAAAAACCGCAGGTGCATCGCCTCGCCGACGACCAGGCCGAATTCCTGCGTCTGCAGTTCGGCCTCGATGCCTTCTTCCATGCCGAAGGGCGCAATGCACAGCGCCTGGACGGGCGGCTCGAAACCCGGAATGGCGGGCATGGACGACTCGACGGCGACGTAATAGGCGCGCGCCGTGCCGCCGCGAATCCGCACGCCCTGGCCACGCCGCACATAGCCGTAATACGCCGCGCCCCGGGCCACGGCCAGGTCCATGTCGGCGCCGGGCAGCACCCGGGCCGGCGCGGCCTGTTCAGCGTGCAACCAGCCGTTCAGCGTTTCCAGCGTGCGTTCGGCCAGGAGCGCGGACTTGAAGACGCCGCCGTTGAACAGCACCGCCGTGGGGTGCAAGAAGCTGGCGCCCGCATCAACCCTGCCGGCAAAGCCTTCGAGCTCGCTGGTGGCGCCGGCCTGCCGGCCCAGCAAGGCGGCCAGGTGGCGCGTTACGCCGGCGTCCTGCGCGTAGGGCAGGCCCAGCTGGGTCAGGCCGCCACGGGCGCGGTTCACCGGCCGGGATGCGGCGTCCACCCGGGGAAAAAAGCCTTCCAGCAGGGCGCTGCGCACCTCGGCCTGGGTCAGTTCGGTGCGCACCGAGCCGCCGATCAGTTTGGCGCCCCGGCTGGGCACCACGATGGGCTGCGCATCGAGCGTGGCGTCGCCCAGCAGGCTTTCCTTGGCGCTGCGGCAGGCGTAGGTCAGCGCGCGCATCTGCCACGGGTCGAGCTGCTTGCCTTGCGACGCCAGCTTGCGTGCCACGACATGCGCCAGCATCAGGTCCATGTTGTCGCCGCCCAGCAGGATGTGGTCGCCCACGGCCACCCGGTGCAGCTCCAGGTTGCCACCCCGTTCCAGCACGGCGATCAGCGAAAAGTCGCTGGTGCCGCCGCCCACGTCGATCACCAGGATGATCTCGCCCGGCCTGACGTCCTTGCGCCACTGGCCGGCGCTGGCCTGAATCCAGTGGTAGAGCGCGGCCTGCGGTTCCTCCAGCAGCGTCAGCGACTGGTAGCCGGCGGCGCGAGCGGCCTCGGCGGTCAGCTCGCGCGCGGCCGGGTCGAACGAGGCGGGAATGGTGATCGTCACGTCCTGCAGTTCGAACGGCGCTTCAGGGTGCGCATGGTCCCAGGATTGGCGCAGATGCGCCAGGTAGCGGGTCGAGGCTTCGAGCGGCGAGACCCGCGCGACTTCGGGCGGCGCATCGCTGGGCAGGATGGCGGCGCGCCGGTCCACGCCGGGGTGGCAGAGCCAGCTCTTGGCGCTGGACACCAGGCGGATCGGCGTCTGCGCGCCGCGCGAGCGCGCCATTTCGCCCACGGCGAAGCGTTGTTCGCCGTTCCAGGGCAGCGCCAGGTCATCGGCGGCCATTTCGCTGTCGTGCGGCAGGTAGAGAAACGACGGCAGCAACGGCAGCTTGCCGACGCTGCCCGGCGCGGTGAGCTGTGGAACGTCGAGCACGCCGTAGACCGTCTTTTCGCCGTCGCTGGCGGCCACGTCGACCCAGGCCAGCGCGCAGTGCGTGGTGCCCAGGTCAATGCCGATGCAATACTGCGGCCCGCCGTCGTGGCCGGCTGCGGTGGCGCTCACAGTTCCACCTCGGCCTGGGCCAGCACGCTGGCGTCGTGGCCGGCGGCCAGGCGGGGCAGCCGGGTGTCGGTGGCGCGCCAGCCCCGGTGGCTCAGGGCGCCATGGAACGGGGCCTGGCCGACCACGTTGCCGGTCAGGCGGATGGCGCGGGCGTCAAAGCCGTCGTCCAGCGTGATGCGGCTGCCCTCGGCCTCGGGCCGCACCGGGACCAGGCTGAAATGCTCGCGCAGCACCTTGGCGCAGCCTTCATGCACCAGCCGGGCCGGGCCGCCGATCTCGGCGTCGGTGTAGCCGCTCAGGTCTTCCTGCACAAAGTCGATCAGCCGCGCCTCGCGCTGCAGCAGGGCCAGCAGCTGCAGCGCGGCGTCGGGCGCGGCTTCCTTGAAAACTACGGGCGCAGCCGGTGCCGCAGGCGCAGGCACGGCCGGCTCACACAGGTCCTGCACGCGGGCGGCGTATCCAGGACTGGACAGGGTGTTGAAAAAGCTGCCGAAGGCGAGCGAAACGCGTTTCAGGAAGGAAGGGGTCGGGTCGTTCATCAAGGCTCCTGATGGCGTCGGCCAGGGGCCGAACATGAAATGAAGGGATGGGGATTCCAGCGAAACCGGCGTTTGGCGGCATGGACGGTCCGCAGGCAGGGTTCAGGGAGTAAAGCTGTCGAGCCCTGGGTCTGCAGGCCTTGCCGTGTCTGGACTCCCGTGGATAGACGCTATTGTCCATAGAAAAACCGGCGCCGCCGGCAATGGCGGGTAGTTTTAAAGGGTAAAAGTGCCTTGTGCGCATGTCCGGCGGGCACAGGCAGCTATTTAATCAATAGCACTAAAAGACCAAGTGATCAGCCCTTGCGCCAAGGGCCGGGCCGGCACGAAAAAGCCGCATGCCGTCTTGCGACGGCATGCGGCCTGGACGATCCTGCAGAAAAGACCGGCCTTTGCGGCTTCAGCCTTGCGCTGAGTCCAGCGCGGCGTTAAAGGTCGCGCTCGGCCGCATCACCGCCTTGACCTTGTCGGCATCCAGCAGGTAGTAGCCGCCAATGTCCGCAGGCTTGCCCTGCACTTCCTTCAGCTCGGCAACGATTTGCGCTTCGTTGTCGGCCAGGGTCTTGGCCAGCGGCGCAAAGCGTGCCTGCAGCGCCGCATCCTCGGTCTGCTCGGCCAGCGCCTGGGCCCAGTACATCGCCAGGTAAAAGTGGCTGCCCCGGTTGTCGAGTTCACCGGTGCGGGTCTTGGGGCCCTTGTCGTTGTCCAGCAGCTCGCCGGTGGCGGCGTCCAGCGTCTTGGCCAGCAGCTTGGCCTGGTGGGTGCCGGTCTTGATGCCCAGGTCTTCCAGCGACACCGCCAGCGCCAGGAACTCGCCCAGCGAGTCCCAGCGCAGGTGGTTTTCCTCGACCAGCTGCTGCACATGCTTGGGCGCGGAGCCGCCGGCGCCGGTTTCATACATGC
The DNA here is from genome assembly GCA_028292045.1 of Polaromonas sp. Classification (GTDB taxonomy): domain Bacteria; phylum Pseudomonadota; class Gammaproteobacteria; order Burkholderiales; family Burkholderiaceae_C; genus Polaromonas. The sequence continues at coordinate 7,024 of JAQGMZ010000059.1, forward strand.
CGCCGCCGGCCATCAGGGGCACGATGGACAGCATCTTGGCGCTGGTGCCCAGTTCCATGAGGGGAAACAGGTCGGTCAGAGAGTCGCGCAGGATGTTGCCGGTGGCGCGGATGGTGTCCTCGCCGCGGC
>JAQGMZ010000160.1 GCA_028292045.1 Polaromonas sp.
CCCGGTGTGAAGTGCTACATCGGCAACGGCGTGGTGCTGTCGGCGGCCAAGCTGTTCGAGGAAATCGAAGGCCTGGAAAAAGCCGGCGTGGAGGTGCGCTCGCGCCTGCGCATCAGCGAAGCCTGCCCGCTGATCCTGCCTTTCCACGCGGCCATCGACATTGCCCGCGAAACCTTCCGCGAAAAAGGCGGCACCGAGAAAATCGGCACCACCGGGCGCGGCATCGGCCCGGCCTACGAAGACAAGATCGCCCGCCGCGCCCTGCGCGTGCAGGACCTGAAATACCCCGACCGTTTTGCCGCCAAATTGCGCCAGTTGCTCGAACTTCACAATTTCGTCCTGACCGGTTTTTTGAATGCGCCGGCGATCGATTTCGACACCGTGTACAAGGAAGCCATGCTTCACGCGGAACTGCTCAAGCCCATGATGGCCGATGTGTCCCGCGAACTCAACGACGCCCACCAGGCCGGGGCCAACCTGCTGTTTGAAGGCGCGCAGGGCACCCTTCTGGATGTGGACCACGGCACCTACCCGTACGTGACTTCAAGCAACTGCGTTGCCGGCAATGCGTCAGCCGGCGCGGGTGTGGGGCCGGGCTTGCTGCATTACATCCTGGGCATCACCAAGGCGTATTGCACCCGTGTGGGCGGCGGGCCGTTTCCGACCGAACTCGATTGGGAAACCCCCGGTACGGTCGGCTATCACCTTAGCTCTGTCGGTGCTGAAAAGGGCGTGACCACCGGCCGCAGCCGCCGCTGCGGCTGGTTCGATGCGGCGCTGCTCAAGCGCTCGGCGCAAGTCAACGGTTTGTCGGGCCTGTGCATCACCAAGCTCGACGTGCTGGACGGCATCGAAGAGCTCAAGCTGTGTACCGGCTACGAGCTGGATGGCCAGACCACCGACATTTTGCCGATGGGCGCGGAAGACATTGCCCGTTGCGTGCCCATCTACGAAAGCATGCCCGGCTGGACACAATCCACCGTGGGCGTCACCGAGTACGACAAGCTGCCGCAAGCCGCCCAGCGCTACCTGAAGCGCATTGAAGAGGTGACCGGTGTGCCGGTGCACATGGTTTCCACCAGCCCCGACCGGGACCACACCATCCTGCTGCGTAATCCTTACGCTGCCTGACCCCAAAAATTTAATGAAATAGGCTGTTTGCGCACTGCATACCTGCGCATTCTGCGAATGATCCAGGAGTAAGTTCATGTTGACCGAAGACGGCAAGCATCTCTATGTCAGCTATGACGAATACCACAACCTGATCGAAAAACTGGCGATCAAGATCCACCAGTCCGACTGGCAATTCGACACTATTTTGTGCCTGGCGCGTGGCGGCATGCGGCCGGGCGACATCTTGTCGCGTATTTTCGACAAGCCGCTGGCCATCATGTCCACCAGTTCCTACCGCGCCGACGCGGGCACGGTGCAGGGCAACCTGGACATTGCCCGGTTCATCACCACACCCAAGGGCGAGATTGCCGGCAAGGTGCTGCTGGTCGACGACCTGGCCGATTCAGGCCACACCCTGAACGCAGTGATCCATCAGCTGCGCAGCAACTACAAACCCATCACCGAGTTGCGCAGCGCCGTGATCTGGACAAAGGGTGTGTCGACTTTCCAGGCCGACTATTCGGTTGAAACACTGCCCACCAATCCCTGGATCCACCAGCCGTTTGAAAGCTATGACGCGCTTTCACCGGCGCAGCTGATGAACAAGTGGAAAGTGTAGCCCCCACGGGCGCTCACTGCGTGAAGCTTTCTGCCCCGGGGGCCCCTGCACCTGCGGCCCGGCAAAGCCGGTTCCAGGGCCCCTGCTGGAAGGGGGCGCTTAAGGACGGCTGCTGCGCTTGCGGTTCGGCTTAACTGGGTTCAATCCTTGGCCGGTGGGCAGGGCGCCCGGGTGCGCCGGGCCTGCAGTTACCATCTCGGGATGAGCGAACTCTCCACCACACTGATCCACCACCCTTACAAACCACCGACCGGCTTCGACGCCGTCCAGCCGGCGGTGCATAAAGCCTCGACGATCATTTTTCCCAGCGTCGCTGCCCTGCGCAGCCGTGACTGGAAACACAAGACCGGCTACACCTACGGACTGCACGGCACGCCGACGACCTTCACTTTGGAAGAACGCATCGCCACCCTGGAAGGCGGCAAATTTTGCACCCTGGTGCCCAGTGGACTGGCGGCTGTGGTGGTAGTGGACATGGCTTTGCTGAAGTCAGGCGACGAGGTGTTGATTCCCGACAATGCCTATGGTCCGAACAAGGCTTTTGCACAGGCTGAATTGGCCGCCTGGGGCATCGGCTGCCAGTTTTACGATGCCATGGATCCGGCCGATCTGGCCAGCAAGCTGAACGCCCGTACCCGGCTGGTCTGGCTGGAAGCGCCCGGTTCCATCACGCTGGAGTTTCCCGACATACCTGCGCTGGTGGCGGTGGTCAAGGCCCACAACGCCATGCCGGACCGTTCCCACCCCCAAGGCAGCATGACCGCGCTGGACAACACCTGGGGTGCGGGCCTGGCCTTCAACGCGTTTGCCTTGGGCGTTGATATTTCAGTCCAGGCGCTGACCAAATACCCCAGCGGCGGTGCCGATGTGCTGATGGGCTCGGTGGTGACGAATAGCGAAGCCTTGCACCTGCAGGTCCATTTTTGCCACATGCGCACCGGTTTCGGAATCAGCGGCAACGATGCCGAACTGGTGCTGCGCGGCTTGAACAGCATGGCTTTGCGCTACGCCGCGCAAGACCTCGCCACGCGTCAACTGGCCACCTGGCTCCAGGGACAGCCGCAGATTGCCGCAGTGCTGCACCCTGCCTTGCCCGAATCGCCGGGCCATGCCGAATGGAAGCGCGACTGCTCCGGTGCCGCCTGCCTGTTCAGCGCTATCTTCGAGCCCGGCATCACGCCCCTGCAGATCGACCGGTTTTGCGACAGCCTGCGGCTTTTCAAGCTGGGCTACAGCTGGGCCGGGCCCATGAGCCTGTGCGTGCCGTACGACATGCCGGCATTGCGTACCGTACGGCCCTGGCCGCACAAAGGCGGGCTGATGCGGTTTTCCGTCGGTCTGGAAGCCCCCTCGGATCTGCAGGCCGACATTGCCCAGGCGCTTGCCTGTCTCTGACGGCTGACCGATGGCAATGCATTACAGTCAGGGATACCTATTCACGAAAGCATGCTGTGGCAACTCCCAATTACTCCTATGAAAAACGCCAGAAGGAGCTGGCGAAAAAACGCAAGAAAGAAGACAAGCTCAAACGCAAGGGCGAAGGCAAGCCTGAAGACGAGATGAATGAAGACGGGGTGCAAAACCCGGACAGCGCGAATGAAGCCCAGCCGGGCCAGCCGCCTCTGGAATCAGCCAACTGAATCGACATTTACGCAATGCAGGAGCGCGCTGCCAGCTGGTTTTTTGACGGCTGGCCGGTTCCGGAATTTTCAAACCAGGCACTCCTTGACAAGGGCTGCCTGGTTTTTGCGTTAGGCCCCGGCCAGCATCGACCGGGCCATCTCGTCCATGGCCTGCAGGCTGTGGTCACGCGGTGCCAGAACCTGCGCGCCTTCGTACTGCAGAAAATTGCGTCGCATGGATTGCAGGTAGCCCGGGTCGTAGTGCTTGACCAGCAATTCCTGCACCACCGATGCCACATCCCCGCTGCGCGAACGCGCCTGCCAGTCAGCCACCATGGCCTTGCCGCGCGCTTCGCTCAAGGCGGACAGCCGCTCGCAAAAAAAATCAATGTCCCTGACGAAAAAATCATAATCCTCGAGCAACATGACGACCCGTTCATCCTCCGGCAGGTCAATCCGCAGGCAAGGGCTGGCCCGCATGGCGGTGATCAGGCCGTCGGGCACGGCCACATTGCCGACTTTTTTGCTTTCACTTTCGATGTACACCGGCCGGGCCGGGTCAAAGTTTCGCAAGGCGGCCCAGATACGGCTGTCGAACGCTTTCTGGCTGGGCTGCGCCACGCCGGGAATCATGCCCAGCACCGAGCTGCGGTGATGGGCCAGCGCTTCGAGGTCCAGCACCTGCGCACCCTGGGCCGCAAGCGCCTGCAGCAGGCGTGTCTTGCCTGAGCCGGTCGGGCCGCAAACAACGCGGTAATGGTGCCTGGTTGCCAGCCGTGGCAGGTCGGCGACCAGAGCGGCCCTGAAGGCCTTGTAGCCACCGTCGATCAGTGTCACCTTGAAGCCGATCTGGTCCAGCACCAGCGCCAGCGAGCCGCTGCGCTTGCCGCCGCGCCAGCAATAGACCAGAGGCTGCCATTCACGCGGCTTGTCCAATACCTCGCGCTGGATATGTGCCGCAATGTTTTGGCAAACCAGTGCCGCGCCCAGCTTTTTGGCTTCGAACTGGTTGATCTGCTTGTAGCTTGTGCCGACGATTTTGCGCTCGTCGTCATGCAGGCTGGGCCAGTTCAAAGCGCCTGGCAGGCAGTCTTCGGCATATTCGCCTTCGGAACGGGCGTCAATCACGCAAGTAAAATTGGCAAGCTTGCTAAGGGCTTCTTCAGCGGAAATTCGTTGCAGGCTCACGGGATGATTTTCTTGAGTTCAGGCCACACGTTGGCCAGCATTCTGGCTTGCGATGACTCGTTGGGGTGGATCCGGTCAGCCTGGAAATTGGCCGCTGCGTCATTTCCCTCGGCAATTCCCTTGAGGAAAAATGGCACCAGCGCGACCTTTTCATTTTGCGCGACTTTGGCGAACAGGCCCGAAAAGGTAGCCCCGTAGGCGCCGCCATAGTTGGGCGGCACCTGCATGCCCAGCAACAGCACCCGGGCGCCGGATTTTTTGGCCGCCTGGGCCATGGCGGTCAGGTTTTTCTCGGTCATGTCCAGCGGCAGGCCGCGCAGCGCATCATTGCCGCCCAGCTCGATCACCACGGTGTCTGGCTTGTGCTGCGCCAGCAGGGCCGGCAGTCGCGATCGCCCGCCCGAGGTGGTGTCGCCGCTGATGCTGGCATTGACGACCCTGGCCGGCTTGCCGGCGGCGCCGAGCTGCTTTTCAAGCAGCGGCACCCAGCCGGTTCCGCGCCTGAGCCCGTACTCGGCGCTCAGCGAGTCGCCGACGATCAGGATGGTGTGCGGGCCTGGCTGGGTCTGGGTTTTGGCCTGCGCCTGCGTCTGTGCAAAAACAGGAACGCCCAGCAAGGCAGTCATCAACAAAATGCCCATGGATTTGGCGCCTTGCCTGCATGCGGCCGAGCCGTGCTTGGTACAGTGGGCGGCAGTGAATGTAAATTTTTCTAAAAGGGTTGACATGTTTGAACCTGTGGTTTCCGGGATGGGCGATGTTGCTTCCAGGCCCCTGGCGTCGTTGGAGCCTGCCAGTTCTCCAATTGTTTCCGTTGAGCATGTTTTCAAGTCAGTCACCGACTCGACCGGCACATTGACCATTTTGCGCGATATCGACTTTGCCTTGAATCCGCGTGAAACCGCCGCCATTGTCGGTGCTTCCGGTTCAGGCAAAAGCACGCTGCTGACCATCATTGCCGGACTGGACACGCCCACGAAGGGAACCGTGCGGTTGGCCCAGCAGGATATTTTTGCCATGAGCGAAGACGACCGCGCCGCCTTGAGGGCGCAAAAAGTGGGTTTCGTGTTCCAGAGCTTCCAGCTCATGGCCAACCTCACGGCGCTTGAAAACGTCATGCTTCCGCTGGAACTTTCCGGCATGAAGCAGGCCAGGGCCTTGGCCACCGACATGCTCAAGCGCGTCGGGCTGGGCCAGCGGCTCAGCCATTACCCCAAGGTGCTGTCGGGCGGCGAACAGCAGCGGGTGGCGCTGGCACGGGCCTTTGTCGTCAATCCGGCGGTGCTGCTGGCCGACGAGCCCACCGGCAGCTTGGACTTTGCCACCGGTGAAACGGTGATGAAGCTGATGTTCGACCTCAACCAGGAATTGGGCACGACGCTGGTGCTGGTCACCCACGACCCGGCGATTGCAGCGCGCTGCCAGCGCCGCATCACCATCGAGGCCGGCCAGATTGCGGTTTGACAGGGCAGGCAGGGTTATCGCGCCCACGCGGCACGCCTGACTGGCCACCAACAAAAAGTGCATGCCGGTATCGACATGCCCGGACAGCCGTGCGCGCCTGGCGGCCAGAAAACCGCAGCAGCGATAATTGCGGCATGTCTTCTTCCCCCAACAAAGTTCTTTTCGGTTTCCACGCCGTCGGTGTTCGGCTCAAGACCGCGCCCAGGTCGGTCATCGAGGTTTTCTACGATGCCTCGCGCCGCGATGCCCGCATGCGCCAGTTCATCGACCGCACCCGCGAAGCCGGTGTCCGGCTGATCGAGTCCGACGGCCTGCGCCTGGCCAAGATGTGCGGCAGCCACGGCCACCAGGGCGTGGTGGCGCGCGTTGAAGTGGTGGCGCAGGTCACCTCGCTCGATGAATTGCTGGAGCAACTGGAAGCGGCTGGCACCGCCCAGCCATTGCTGCTGGTGCTCGACGGCGTGACCGATCCCCACAACCTGGGCGCTTGCCTGCGCGTGGCCGACGGGGCCGGCGCGCAAGCCGTGATTGCGCCCAAGGACCATGCCGCCGGCATCAATGCCACGGTGTCCAAGGTGGCCAGCGGCGCAGCTGAAACCGTTCCTTACTTCATGGTCACCAACCTTGCGCGCACCCTGGGCGAGTTGAAAGAGCGCAACATCTGGTGCATCGGCACGAGCGACGATGCGGAAAAAACCATTTACGACGTGGACCTGACCGGCCCGGTAGCGCTGGTGCTGGGCGCAGAAGGCGAGGGCATGCGCCAACTGACCCGCAAGACCTGCGACGAGCTGGTGCGCATTCCAATGCGCGGCGCGGTTGAAAGCCTGAACGTGTCGGTGGCCAGCGGCGTGTGCCTGTATGAAGCATTGCGCCAACGCCTGAAGCAGCAGCCCGAGCCAGCACGCGGTGAAGATGCCGTCTTCAGCGATGCACAACCGGCAGAAAATAATTGCTAATGCCAGCCGTCATCCGAATGCTTGAACTACCAACTGATACCAAATAAACAGTTCTTTTCCGAGCCAGGTTTGTAAACTGACCCGCAGCCGGTTTGATTTACAACAAGGAGTTCGGTATGTACGGTGACGACGATTCCAGACGGGGATTTATCCGGCAGGGCTGCTGCTCCGCTGTTGGCCTGGCAAGCGCCCTGAGCCTGTTTTCTGCCCAAGCGGCAGAAAGCAGGAAAACCAGCCTGTCCCCAGGCGAAGCGCTGGACAAGCTCAGGCAAGGCCATGACAGCTTTTTGAACGGCAAGCCCAGCCTGAAGTCATCGCGCGACAAAAACCGCAGGCTCGAGATTGCGCGCGGCCAGGTGCCTTTTGCGGTGCTGGTCGGTTGCTCCGACAGCCGGGTGCCGCCTGAAGTTCTTTTTGACACTGGGCTGGGCGAGTTGTTCATTGTCCGCAACGCGGGCAATACGGTCGATACCGTGGCCCTGGGCAGCATCCAGTACGCCGTTCAGGTGCTGGGCGTGCCTCTGGTGCTGGTGCTGGGCCATGAACTTTGCGGGGCTGTCGAGGCGGCGCTGTCGGTGGTCGAAAAAAATACGGTCTATCCCGGCAGCATCGGCCAGATGGTCGAGCCGATCATTCCCGCCGTGCTCAAGGCCAGGGCATCGGGTTCCCTGAAGGGCGAGGATCTGCTGGACGCGGCCGTGCGTGAAAACGTTCGGCGAACCGTAGAGCGCCTGCGCACGTCGGAGCCTGCCATGCTGGAGCCGATCCGCAATGGAAAACTCCGGGTGGTGGGCGCGCGCTATGACCTGGACGACGGCTTGGTGGATTTTTTCATGACTTGACGGCTTGAGCAGCCCTTTGTCAGCTTCAGGCGTTGCAGCGTTACAGGCTGCATCGGTCACACCAGCCCGTACCAGCCCAGCACCGCGCCTACGCCCAGCAGCCAGAGCAGGTGCAAGCGGGTTTTCCAGACAATCAGGGCCGTTGTCACGGTCACCATCCAGACCGGCCAGTCCTTGAACGCGCTGCCATTGGCGCTGGCCAGAATCCAGCCGGTGGCAATCAGCAGCGCCACCACGATGGGGGCCATGCCTTGCTTGAAGGCGCGCACCGCCCGCAGTTCGCGGTTGCGGTGTCCCCACTGGGCAGCCGCATAGGTCAGCGCCGTGCTGGGAATCAAGATGCCCAGCAGCGACAAAAAGACGCCCAGCAGGCCGGCGAGCATGCCCCCGGCATTCAAGCCGACATTCCAGCCGAGCAGGGCGACAAACAGCACATTCGGGCCGGGCGCGGCCTGGGCAATGGCAATCGAGGCATTGAACTGCTCGTCGGTCAGCCAGTGCTGCTGGTCCACCAGAAAGCGGTGCATGTCGGGCGCCGTGGTGATGGCGCCCCCCACTGAGAGCAGGGACAGCGTCAGGTAATGAAAAAACAGGCTGAACCAGTCCTGCAGCGAAAATACCAGCTGGACAGGCTCGTTCACGGCTTGAGCTTTCGATAGGCGACGCTGCAGGCTATGCCGCCCAGGCTCAGCAACACATAGGCCAGCGGCCATCGATACAGCGCAACGGCCACGAAGCAAACGATGCCCAGGCCAATGCACAGGCGCAGGCCCAGCACGTTGTTGACCAGAGCGCCAAACAGTTTCAAACCTGTTGCGGCAATCAGCCCGGCGGCAACCGCGCCCATGCCGCGCAGCGCGCCGGCCACGCCAGGCTGTCCGGCAAACTGGGCATATATCAGCGCCAGCAGCAGAACAATGACCAGCGGCACGGTCAGCATGCCGGCCAGCGCGGCCAGCGCGCCCTTCAGCCCGAAAGAACGCGCGCCAATCATCAACGACAGGTTGACCACATTCGGGCCGGGCATGATTTGCGCGACCGCCCAGTCTTCGATGAATTCTTCGCGGGTCATCCATCGTTTTTTCTCGACCAGTTCACGCTGCACCACAGCCAGCACGCCGCCAAAACCCTGCAGCGCCAGCAGAGTGAAAGACACAAACAGGTCAGTGGGCGACTGGGGCTTGGGCGAGTCTTGCGCGGGCAGGGTAGTCATCGCGCAATTATTGCAGCAGGGCCGAACCGACTGCGGCGCCTGCCCGGCCCGGGTTGATTTATTCTTGGCGGACCAAAGATGATGGGCTGGCCCTTTGACTGGCTGCATTTCACCATTGATTAATCTGGCAACAACATGACTACTTTTCTCAAGATCGACTTTGTCTCCGACGTTTCATGTCCCTGGTGCGCGATTGGCCTGAAGTCGCTGGACCAGGCGCTGGAGCGCGTGGCGGACGACATCTGCGCTGAAATTCATTTCCAGCCGTTTGAACTCAACCCCAAGATGGCGCCCGAGGGCCAGGAAATCACCGAGCACATCACCGAAAAATACGGCATCACCCCGGAGCAGGCCAACGCCAACCGTGAAAACATCCGCCTTCGCGGCGAAAAAGTCGGGTTCACGTTCAGCCGGGCTGACCAGCCGGGTGGCGGACGTAGCCGCATCTACAACACCTTTGATGCCCATCGACTGCTGCATTGGGCCGGGCTGGAAGGAAGCGGGCTCCAAAAAACGCTGAAGGAGAACCTGCTGAAGGCGTATTTCACCGAGGGGCAAAGTCCCGCATCGCATGATGTGCTGAAACGGGTTGCGGCAGAAAGTGGCCTGGACCCAGTGCGCACAGCCGAAATTCTGGCCAGCCATGCCTATGCGCCGGAAGTGCGGGAGCGCGAGGCGTTTTACCTGAAGCAGGGCGTTCATTCGGTGCCGGCCGTCATCATCAATGACAAGCATCTGATCTCAGGCGGCCAGCCGGTTGAGGTGTTCGAGCAGGCATTCCGCCAGATTGCCGCAGAAGGCTGAAGGTTGCGCTGCTTCACAGCCAAAGTCTGCAGAAGCTGGACGGTTTTCTCCTACAGCGCCAGAAGCGCTGGCCTGCAATCATTTTGTTTGCACTGAATGACGCCACTTGCATGCTGTTTCGGGAAACCGGGCAGTTTCATGCAGGGCGCAACAAGGCAAATTTCTTCAACAACCCTTTGACGGAGCAAACAACATGACAACCGACAACGATGAAGTGATCAGCACGCTCAATAACTTGATCGAGACCTGCCGCGACGGTGAATACGGTTTCAGCACGTCTGCAGAACATACCAAGTCGCCGGACTTGAAAAGCCTGTTGTCACGCCATGCAGAAGAATGCCGCACCGCGGCCCATGAACTGCAGGCGTTGGTCCGGCAACTGGGTGGCGAGGCCGATGAAGGTGGGTCCGTGTCGGGCGCCCTGCACCGCGGCTGGGTTTCAGTGCGCGGCACGCTCACTGGATTCAGTGACCAGGCCATGCTCGACGAATGCGAGCGCGGAGAAGACGTTGCTGTGGCCAGCTATCGCAAGGCGCTCAAGCAAGACCTGCCTCCGGCCATACTGAGCGTGGTCCAGAAACAGGCTGAGGGCGCCCAAAGGAATCATGACCAGATCAAGGCACTGCGCGATTCGTTCAAGGGTCGCCATTGAACACAGGGTAGCCAAGCCCCTGGTGAATCCGGTTGAAGGGTTCACCGGCAACGGCAGGACAGGGGCGCCGTTGTCATTACAGCCGCGTCCCTTTTTCACGGCCTGCAATCCCGCTTGGGTCAACAGGCCCGTGGATCAGGGATTGAATACTGGCGCTGCCGGTGGCTTTGGGCGCCGGCACCCGGGGAGCAGGGTTTGGCAGCTTGTTGGTGTCAGGACAGGCTGCAAGCAGCATCAGGATGCCCGCCATGGGCAGAGATAACCATAAACGTTTCATAAATTTCTCCGGCACAGACCTTCTGCACGGGTAAATGATAAGGCGCTACCTGGTGCCCGAAGGCAAAAATTAAGCCCGGATTCCGGTTGCTAGGCCGCCCTGCGCTTTCTCGGCGTTCGCGGCGTCGTGTCGTCTGTCCCGCCGCTGCCTTCGGGTTCGGGCGTCTTGTGGAAAGGCAATGCACGCTTTTTAGTCTTGCCAGTGTCCTCGTTCCCTTGTGCAACCGGCAAGGCGCCCTTGTGCAGGCTGCGTTGCAGCAAATCTGTCAAATCCAGTATTTGCGCCCCAAAGGGTATGGCAAGATCTTCAGGTTCGGCCTCTACGTCGATTGCCTTGTTCACCTCGCCGGCTTTGACCTTTTGCGCCACCAGCGCCAGGATCTCGTCCTTGAACGAGTCGGTGAACTGGAAAGGGTCCCAGCGGCTGCTCATTTCTTCGATCAACTGCCGGGCCATGGACAGTTCCTTGTCGCTGACGCCGGCCGCTCCCGGTCCTTCAGGGGGCAATTCCAGGTCGTCCCAGGGCCGTATTTCATCGCCCCAGCGAAGCACATTCAAAATCAGGCCCTGGCCGGCGGGCACCACGACCGCAAGATGCTGCTTGTTTTGCAGCACCACGCGCGCCACGCCCACCTGCCGGGACTGAAGCAGGGCCTCGCGCAGCAGTGCATAGACTTTTTCTCCCTTGTTGATGGGCTGGAGGTAATAGGGCCGCTCCAGGTAAACGAAGGGTATCTGGGTATTTGGCACAAAACTGTCAATGGCGATGGTCTGGGTTGCCTTGGGGTAGGCGGCCCTGATTTCTGCATCGGTCAGCACCACATAGCGGCCCTTTTCGTATTCGATGCCCTTGATCACGTTTTCGGGCTCGATTTCCTGGCCGGTGGTCTTGTTGATGCGCCGGTACCCCACCGGGTCCAGCGTGCGCTTGTCCAGCCAGTCAAAGTCCAGACCGCTGTTCACCGTGGCTGAATGCAGGGCCACTGGTATGTGCACCAGGCCAAAGCTGATGGCTCCCTTCCAGATCGCGCGTGTCGCCATGCTGTTCCTTTCAGGTTGCCCGAAGCCTTGATCAATGGTTCATCGGTCACTCTGGATCAGTCCGAAGACTGGATTTGTCGGTACGACAGGACCGCTGGCGTAGGAGAAAATCGCAAATGCCATACGTACCGGCTGAGCCACAGGCATCAACAGCCCACACGGTTTATCCTTGCCTGGGGCTCTGGGTACAGGGCTCACGTTGTTTAACCCATCAGGAGGATTCATGATTCCACGTCGTCAAGCCATTCGCATTTCGCTGGCTACTTTGGCTGTGTCCGCTGTAGCCGTCATCACGGGTTGCGGCATGATGCCGTCGTCCAAACCCGCCCCTGCGTCCAACCTCGTGGCCTTGTCCACGCAGCTTCGCGCTGCGAACCAGGTGCCGCCTGTTGCCAGTGGGGCCACTGGAACCGTCGATGCCGTGCTCAACCGCGACACCAACCAGTTGCGCTGGAAAGTCAGCTACACCGGCCTGAGCGGCCCCGCCACGGCAGCCCATTTTCATGGGCCGGCCATGGCGGGCGCCAATGCCGGCGTGGTGTTGCCGTGGCCAAGCCCGGTCATGAGCCCGATGGAAGGAAGCGCCATCCTCAGTGCTGGGCAAGCCGCTGACCTGGTGGCCGGCCGCTGGTATGCCAACATTCACACAGCGGCCAACCCCGGCGGCGAGATTCGTGGCCAGATGACTGTTCGCAATTGAGCCTCCTGCTGCACGTTACTTCCTGAGCCAGGCGAACACGGCACGATCCTAGGGAAATTACCTGCGTTAAAGGCAGTCGTTGCAAGTCGTCCTGTTATAAAGTTGCGCACGCAACCATTTATTGATAACCGGAGACACCATGCAACGCCTGCCTGCATTTCATATTTGTCTGCGCCGGTCGCTGTGTCTGCTGGCATTCGCAGCAACAGCGGCTTCTGCGCAAACCTTTCCAGCCCGGCCCATTGAATGGGTCGTGCCTTATCCCGCGGGGGGCGGCTCGGACGTAGTGGCCCGCACGCTGGCTGACGCCATGGCGTCAGGCCTCGGCCAGCCCATCGTCATCAACAACAAGCCCGGCGCCGGCACCAACATCGGGGCCGATCTGGTGGCGCATGCCAGAGCCGACGGCTACACGCTGCTGACAGCAGACACCGCCACCCTGGCAGCCAATCCGGCGCTCTACAGCAAGCTCAGCTACAACGCCGAGAAAGATTTCGTCCCCGTCGGCCTGCTGGCCCGGTTTCCCATGGTGCTGGTGGTCAACCCTGCCGTGCCGGCCAAGAATCTGCAGGAATTCGTGGCCTGGGCCAAAACCCAGCCGACGGGCGTGAGCTATGCCAGCCCCGGCGCAGGCAGCCCGCACCACCTGACGGCTGAACTGTTCAAAGCCCAGACCGGCCTGAACCTGGTGCATGTTCCCTACCGGGGCGCAGCGCCGGCAGTGCAGGATGTGGCGGGCGGCCAATTGCCCTTCATGTTCGTCGACACGGCCGCTGGCATGTCGTTTATCAATGCCGGCCGCTTGCGCGCCATCGGCATCGCCAGCACCAAGCCGGTCAGGAATTTTGAAAACATTCCCACCCTCGACGCTCAGGGGCTCAAGGGTTTTGAAGCCTTTGCCTGGCAAGGTCTCGTGGCGCCCACCGGCACGCCGCCCGAAGTCATCGCCAGGCTCAACGCCGCTTTGGTGAACAGCCTGAACACGACTGCTGCAAAAGCCCGGTTCCAGGTGCTGGGGCTGGAGCCTTTGCCGGGCACGCCAGCGCAAATGGCCGCCTATGCAAAGTCGGAGCGTGACAAGTGGGCGCAGGTAATCCGCGCCAGCAATATCCGGCTGGACTGAGCATGGTCGAACTCGACCGGACCCTGAGCTATCGCCTGCACCAGCTGCACAAGCTGACCGACGTTGCCAGCCAGCGTGCCTATCTGGCCGGCACCGGGCTGACGATGGGCGCCGGCCGGTGCCTGACGGCTGTGGGTTCATTCGCACCGCTGTCGGTCAACGACCTGGCGTGCAAAGCCAACCTGACCAAGGGCCAGGCCAGCCGGGCGGCACAGTCGCTGGTCGACCAAGGGCTGGTGTGCAAGTCAGGCAGTTTGAACGACTCGCGGTGCGTGGTGCTGACCCTGACCGGCCTGGGCGAAACGGTCTGGCTCAAGGCCATGAAAGTGGTCGAGCAGCGCAACGACGAAATTTTCGGCGTGCTCGCGCCGTCTGACCGCCGGCAGCTCAGCCTGCTGTTCGACCAGCTGCTGGCGAAGGCAAGTGCCGGCGACAAAGGCTTGGACAGGCTAGACGCCGAAGCCGACTGCCCCCTTGACCAGGAGTGAATCCATGATCCCATCGAGCTTGCGTTATCAGACAGGTTTCGGCAATGAATTTGCCTGCGAAGCCCTGGCCGGGGCGCTGCCGCAAGGCCAAAACAGCCCGCAATGCGCACCCCACGGCCTGTACACCGAACTGATTTCGGGCACGGCCTTCACCGCCCCGCGCGCTGAAAATCGCCGCACCTGGGTGTACCGCCGCCAGCCTTCGGCCGTCGTGGGCGGTTACCACCCGTATGTGCAGCCCTGCTGGACCACGGGCGCAGCGGGCGGCGTGGTGGTGCCCCCCGACCCGCTGCGCTGGAATCCGTTTGCCATTCCCGATGAACCGCTCGATTTTGTCGAAGGCCTGCGCACGCTGGCCGCCAATGGCGATGCCAACGCGCAAACCGGCATGGCTATCCATGTCTACCTGGCCAACCGTTCAATGGTGAACAAGGCCCTGGTCAACACCGATGGCGAAATGCTGCTGGTACCCCAGCAGGGCCGCCTGGTCCTGACCACCGAACTGGGCATTCTGGAGCTTGCGCCGGGCGAAGTAGCCGTCGTGCCGCGCGGCATGGCCTTCAGCGTTGCCTTGCTCGACGGCCCATCGCGCGGTTATGTCTGCGAGAACTACGGCGCGCATTTCCGCCTGCCCGAACTCGGGCCGATCGGCTCCAACGGCCTGGCCAATGCGCGCGATTTCCGCGTGCCCACCGCGGCATTCGACGCGGCGCCCGCTTCAGGAACCGGCCACGACCTGGTCAAGAAAGCAGGCGGGCGCCTGTGGGTGGCCCGGCAGGCGCACAGCCCGTTCAACGTGGTCGCCTGGCATGGCAACCTGGTGCCCTACAAGTACGACACCGCCCACTTCATGACCATCGGCTCGATCAGCCACGATCATCCGGACCCGTCCATCTTCACGGTGTTGACCTCGCCCTCGGACACGGCGGGCACGGCCAATTGCGATTTCGTAATTTTTCCGCCGCGCTGGATGGTGGCCGAAAACACCTTTCGCCCGCCCTGGTTCCACCGCAACCTGATGAGCGAATTCATGGGCCTGGTGCTCGGCCAGTACGATGCCAAGCCCGAGGGCTTCAGGCCGGGCGGTGCTTCGCTGCACAACGGCATGGTGCCGCACGGCCCCGATACCGAGGCTTACCGGAAAGCCAGCACCGCCAAGCTCGAACCGCACAAGCTGGACAACACGCTTGCCTTCATGCTGGAGAGCCGCTACCGCCTGGTGCCCACGGCCTATGCCATGCAGGGCGGAGCCCTTGACACCTCCTATGCCCGCTGCTGGCAGGGACTGCACGACCACTTCACCAAAGACGCCCCATGAACCCAACACCCCGTCAGCTTGACTTCAGCCACGATGAAACCCGGCGCTCGTGGGTCGCGTCTGCGAACACGCCGCAAAATGATTTTCCAATCCAGAACCTGCCTTTTGCCATGTTCCGGCGCACTGGCAGTGCTGAACCCTTCCGGCCAGGCGTTGCCATTGGCGACCAGATCGTCGACCTGCTGCCCGCTTGCGCGGCTGGCGCATTGGCTGCCGGCGTGGCGGCATCGCTGGACGGCTGCCGGCAGGGCGCGCTCAACGACTTCATGGCGCTGGGCCGCGCTGCCCGTGTTGCGCTGCGCCACGCCTTGAGCGAAGGCCTGGGCGAAGGCAGTTCGTTAGAGTCCGTCTTGCAGGCAACTTTGGTGCCGCAGGCCAGCGCAGAATACGCCGTGCCCTGCCGCATTGGCGATTACACCGATTTCTACACAGGCATTCACCATGCCACGGCGGTCGGCAAGCTGTTTCGCCCCGATGAGCCGCTGCTGCCCAACTACAAATGGGTGCCCATTGGCTATCACGGCCGGGCATCGTCAATCGGTGTCAGCGGCCAGTCCTTCGCCCGCCCCAAGGGGCAAACCAAGGGTCCCAACGAAACCATTCCACAGCTGCGCCCCAGCCACCGGCTGGACTATGAACTGGAACTGGGCGTGTTCATCGGGCAGGGCAATGCGCTGGGCAACTCAATTGCCCTTGACGACGCCGAAAACCATGCATTCGGCTTGGTGCTGCTCAACGACTGGTCGGCCCGGGACGTGCAGGCCTGGGAATACCAGCCGCTCGGCCCTTTTTTGGCCAAGAATTTTGCCAGCACCATTTCGCCGTGGATCGTGACGATGGAAGCGCTGGCGCCTTTCCGTTCGCCGTTTGCGCGGTTAGAAGGCGATCCCCGGCCGCTGCCTTATCTGGAAGGCGCCGCTAACCGTGAACGCGGCAGCATCGACGTGTCGCTGGAAGTGCTAATCCAGACGCAGGCCATGCGTGAGGCAGGTTTGCCGCCAGAATGCCTGTCGCAGTCCAGCTACCGCGACGCCTACTGGACCGTGGCGCAGATGATCACGCACCATACGGTCAACGGATGTAATCTACAGGCAGGTGATTTGCTGGGTTCAGGAACCCAGTCTGGCGCCCAGCCTGATCAGGCCGGGTCACTGCTGGAACTGACCGCCGGCGGCAAAAAAGGCTTGACGCTGGCCAACGGCGAAATGCGCACCTTTCTTGAAGACGGCGACGCCGTCACCCTGCGCGGCCACTGCGCTCGCAGCGGTTTCCGGCGCATCGGGTTTGGCGACTGCACAGGTCAGGTACTGCCGGCGCGGGCTTGAACTCGACCATACCTTTATCAAGCGCACAGGTAAAATAAAAGACTTTCGCAGTTCCGCACACCGGTCCTGCCAAACCCTGCGGCGCATACTGGAAAACAGGCATGGAATCACAAGATTTAAACCAGCAACTGGTGGACTTCGCCCAGGCGGTCAACAGCCAGGGGCTGCACGGCGCCTTGCGGTTCCTGAATGCGCGCACGGCCTACCGCTACAGCGCGGTCTACCGGCTCGACGGCCAGATGATGCGCAACATTCACATTTATGACCGCCAGGGGGAAAACACCGCCGACTTGAACGAAGTTCCACTGGGCGACAGTTTTTGCCAGTTCGTCATGGCCGAAAATGGTTTCGCCACCGCCAACTCGGCCACCGACCCACGCCTGCTGGGCCATGCCTACCAGGGCATCCTGAATGCCTATTTCGGCCTGCCCCTGTCGCGCAAACCGGGCACCATCTACGGCACTTTCTGCCATTTCGATTTCCAGGCCATACAACTCCCTGACAGTGAAATTCCATTCATCGAAGCCGCCGCCGACATGCTGATGGACCATCTGGAACTGCAGCAAGCCGGCAGCAAGCCGGCGGGCGCCGGCTAGCGCATCAAGTCAAGCACTTGTAAATGACGCAGGGGGCTGGTTTTGCTGGCTTGCTGCGCGTTAAATCTGTGCTGATGCAGCACAACAGGACGGCATTTGCACTAAATCACGAGGCAAGTAGCCATTCACGCCGCGCAGATGCCGGTAAAACCTTAAAATCATGGGTTAACCCTAAATCGCAGGGAAGGTTTTGCCCGACGGCAGTCCTCGCGATTTCAAAAGATCGCCTTCCATGAACGCCCCTGTCGATGTCTCGTTTTTCACCCGCGCCGCCAAACCGCTGACCAGCTACCGCAAGTACTGGGCCGCCCGCTTTGGTACCGCCAGGTTTCTGCCGACCAGCCGTCTTGAAATGGATGCGCGGGGCTGGGACAGCTGCGACATCATCCTGGTCACCGGCGATGCCTATGTCGACCACCCCAGTTTCGGGATGGCCGTGATTGGCCGGGTGCTAGAAGCGCAGGGCTTTCGCGTCGGCATCATTGCCCAGCCCGACTGGCAGAGCGCCGAGCCGTTCAAGGCGCTGGGCAGGCCCAACCTGTTCTGGGGCGTGACCGCCGGCAACATGGATTCGATGATCAACCGCTACACGGCCGACCGCAAGATCCGCAGCGACGACGCGTACACGCCCGGCGACATCGGCGGCAAGCGGCCCGACCGCGCCGCCATCGTCTACAGCCAGCGCTGCCGCGAAGCGTACAAGGACGTGCCGATCATCCTCGGCGGCATCGAGGGCAGCCTGCGCCGCATCGCGCACTACGACTACTGGAGCGACAAGGTGCGTCGCTCCATCGTGGTCGATGCGAAAAGCGATTTGCTGCTCTACGGCAACGCCGAGCGCGCCCTGGTCGAGATTGCCCACCGCCTGGCAGCCAGGGAGCCGGTCCACAGCATCACCGACGTGCGCGGGACGGCGTTTGTGCGCCGGCAGGACGACGAGAGCGGCAAGGGCTGGTTCGAAGTTGACTCGACCAGCGTGGACGAGCCGGGACGCGTCGAAAGCCACATCAACCCCTACATGACCACCAGCGAGCAGGCGGCCGGGCAGGGCACGACCTGCGCCAAAGAGGATGGCGAGCAAGCCGCTACTGAAAGCATAGCCCCCGGCGCAATATCTCCAAACGCTGAAGGCCGGTCTGGCTTGAAAATCGATGCCAACCCCGCCATCAAGCCCTTGGTTTTTATGCCTAATCCTGCCCTTTACGGCCGGGGCAGCCTCAAAGTCCCGCCCCGCGACCGCACCGTGATCCGACTGCCCAGCTACGAGCAGGTCAAGGCCGACCCGGTGCTGTACGCCCATGCCAACCGCGTGCTGCACCTGGAAACGAATCCCGGCAACGCCCGGGCGCTGGTGCAGGCGCACGGCGAAGGCGTGACTGCGCGCGATGTCTGGATCACCCCGCCGCCCATTCCCCTCACTACCGCCGAGATGGACTATGTGTTCGACCTGCCGTATGCCCGCGGCCCGCACCCGAGTTACGCCGACGAGCTTGGCCGCCATGACGGCGCGACCAAGATTCCGGCCTGGGAAATGATCCGCTTTTCGGTCAACATCATGCGCGGCTGCTTTGGCGGCTGCACTTTCTGCTCGATCACCGAGCATGAAGGCCGCATCATCCAGAGCCGGTCCGAAGAATCCATCATTCGCGAGGTCGAGGACATTCGCGACAAGGTCGAAGGCTTCACCGGCACGATTTCCGACCTGGGCGGCCCCACGGCCAACATGTACCGCCTGGGCTGCAAAAGCCCGGAGATCGAGGCCGCCTGCCGCAAGCCGAGCTGCGTGTACCCCGGCATCTGCCAGAACCTGACGACCGACCACGGCCCGCTCATCAAAATCTACCGCCGTGGCCGCGCCCTCCGGGGCATCAAGAAAATTTTGATCGGCTCGGGCCTGCGCTACGACCTGGCGGTGCAAAGCCCCGAGTACGTGAAGGAGCTGGTCACCCACCATGTCGGCGGCTACCTGAAAATCGCGCCCGAGCACACCGAGCAGGGGCCGCTGACCAAGATGATGAAGCCCGGCATCGGCAGCTACGACAAGTTCAAGGCGCTCTTCGAAAAGTTCAGCCTGGAAGCCGGCAAGAAGCAGTTCCTGATCCCCTACTTCATCGCAGCCCACCCGGGCACCAGCGACGAAGACATGATGAACCTGGCGATCTGGCTGAAAAAG
>JAQGMZ010000086.1 GCA_028292045.1 Polaromonas sp.
CCTGATTGCCGCGTATTACGTGGCCGTCAAGCGAGGCTATCCGGTCCGCGGCAGGTTCCAGGGCTTCCGGGAAGTGCTGATGGCCTTCCTGGGTTCCTTGCCCGGGCTGCTGATCGTGGTGATCATCCTGGCGGGCATTTTGTCCGGCGTTTTCACCGCGACCGAGTCGGCCGCCACGGCGGTACTGTGGGCGCTGCTGGTCACGGTGCTGGTCTACCGCTCGCTGTCGTGGGAGCATTTCCTGAAGGCCTGCGCCAAAGCCTGCAAAACCACGGGCGTCGTTCTGCTCCTGATCGGCATTTCATCTGCCTTCGGCTATTTCATGGCGCTGTACGAAGTGCCCCAGAAAACCGGCGAGCTGATGACGTCGATGTCCGCCACGCCGTGGGTAATCTTCCTGATGATCAACGTGCTGCTGTTCGTGCTGGGCACTTTCCTGGACATGGCCGCCACCATCCTGATCTGCACGCCGATCTTCCTGCCGATCGCGGCCCAGTTCGGCATGGACCCGGTGCAGTTCGGCATCGTGATGCTGATCAACTGCGCGCTCGGGCTGAATACGCCACCAGTGGGGGTCACGCAATTCGTGGGGTGCGCCATCGGGGGCATATCGGTTGGGGAGGTCATGAAATCGATCCTTCCCTTCTATGGCGCGCTAACCGCCTGCCTGTTGCTCGTGACCTACGTCCCGGCGTTCTCGTTGTGGCTGCCAAGCATGTTCAAGTAAGCCGAGCAGCCTCTGTGCGCGTCTGACCTGCTGCCTTCGCGGCTGCGGCATCAGGAACGCCGAGGCATGGCATACGCCACGGGCGTTCGATGCGGTCTGGCCACCCGCTCACCTCCAGCTTCTCATTTCAAGTCAACAATTTTTCGAAGAACTCCTCATGAATCCGCAAGACCTCAAAACCATCGTCAGCTCCGGCCTTTTGTCTTTTCCCGTCACCGACTTCGACGAGCAGGGCGACTTTCGCCCCAAGACCTACATCGAGCGCCTCGAATGGCTGGCCCCCTACGGCGCAACCGCGCTGTTCGCCGCCGGCGGCACGGGCGAGTTCTTCTCGCTGACGGGCGACGAATATCCGCTGATCATCAAGACCGCCGTGGACACCTGCGCCGGCAAGGTGCCCATCATTGCCGGCGTCGGCGGATCGACCCGCTTTGCCATTGCCTGCGCGCAGGAAGCCGAGCGCCTGGGCGCCCATGGCATCTTGCTGCTGCCGCACTACCTGATGGAAGCCTGCCAGGAGGGTCTGATCGCCCATGTCGAGCAGGTCTGCAAGAGCGTGAAATTCGGCGTCATCGTCTACAACCGCAACGTCTGCAAGCTCACCGCCGATTCGCTGGCGATCCTTGCCGACCGCTGCCCGAACCTGATCGGCTTCAAGGACGGCGTGGGCAACATCGAAACCATGTCCACTATCTTCCTGAAAATGGGCGACCGCTTTTCCTACCTGGGCGGCCTGCCCACGGCCGAGGTCTATGCCGCCGCCTACAAGGCACTCGGCACGCCGGTGTATTCGTCGGCGGTGTTCAACTTCATCCCGAAAACCGCCATGGATTTCTACCATGCGGTTGCCAGCGACGACATGGCTACGCAGCACCGGCTGCTAAAGGACTTCTTCATGCCTTACCTGGCGATTCGCAACAAGAATCCGGGCTACGCGGTCAGCATCGTCAAGGCCGGCGCCAGCCTCGTCGGCCACAGCGCCGGCCCGGTCCGTGCACCGTTGATCGAGCTGAAGCCCGACGAGATGGAAGCGCTGGACGCGCTGATCAAGTCGCTTGGTCCGCAGTAAGTTTCCCCAAGTTGTTGAACTCTGCATCAGCCCCGAGTCTTTCATTGAATTTGTGAAAGAGAGAAATCCCATGACTCCCGTTTCCCCTGCACAGCAGCCTCTGTCCATCAAGATGCATGAGGCTGACAACGTGGCCATCGTCGTGAACGACGGTGGCCTGCCCGCCGGCACGGTATTTCCTTCGGGCCTGGTGCTGCGCGACAAGGTGACGCAAGGCCACAAGGTCGCGCTCGAAGACCTGCCCCAGGGCGGCACCGTGCGCCGCTACAACGTGCCCATCGGCTATGCCGTGAAAGATATTCCGGCCGGCAGCTGGGTGCACGAACGGCTGCTGGACATGCCCGACGCCCGCGGCCTGGACAACCTGCCCATCGCCACCGTCAAGCCCGAGCCCCAGCCGCCGCTGGAGGGCTACACCTTCGAAGGCTACCGCAATGCCGACGGCTCGGTCGGCAGCCGCAACATCCTGGCCATCACCACCACCGTGCAGTGCGTGGCCGGCGTGGTCGATTTTGCTGTCAGGCGCATCAAGGACGAGCTGCTGCCGCGCTTCCCCAATGTCGACGACGTGATCGGGCTGGAGCACCACTACGGCTGCGGCGTGGCCATCGACGCGCCCGACGCCATCATTCCGATTCGCACGCTGCGCAACATCACCCTGAACCCGAATTTCGGGGGCGAGGTCATGGTGGTCAGCCTGGGCTGCGAGAAGCTGCAGCCCGAGCGCCTGCTGCCGCCCGGCACCATCCCGATCATGGACGAGCGCAACGTGGCCGACATCGGCATGACCGCCGATGCCGGGCTGGACGTGGTCTGCCTCCAGTCCGACCACCATGTCGGCTTCATGTCGATGATCGATTCGATCATGCAGACCGCCGAGTTGCATCTGGAAAAGCTCAATGCCCGGCGCCGCGAAACCGTGCCGGCCAGCGAACTGGTCGTCGGCGTGCAGTGCGGCGGCAGCGATGCATTTTCGGGCGTCACCGCCAACCCGGCGGTTGGGTTTTGCACCGACCTGCTGGTGCGCGCCGGCGCAACCGTGATGTTTTCCGAAACCACCGAGGTGCGCGACGGCATCGACCAGCTGACGTCCCGCGCCAGCACGCCGGAAGTCGCCCAGGCCATGATCCGCGAGATGGCCTGGTACGACGCCTACCTGGAAAAAGGCCGGGTCGACCGCAGCGCCAACACCACGCCGGGCAACAAGAAGGGCGGCCTGTCGAACATTGTCGAAAAAGCCATGGGCTCGATCGTCAAGTCGGGTTCGTCGCCGATCAGCGGCGTGCTGTCGCCGGGCGAAAAAGTCCAGCTAAAGGGCCTGAAGGGCCTGGTGTACGCCGCCACGCCCGCCAGCGACTTCATCTGCGGCACGCTGCAGCTGGCCGCCGGCATCAACTTGCATGTGTTCACCACCGGACGCGGCACGCCTTACGGCTTGGCCGAGGTGCCGGTCCTCAAGGTAGCCACCCGCACCGACCTGGCGCGCCGCTGGCACGACCTGATGGACATCAACGCCGGCCGCATTGCCGACGGCGACGCGACAATCGAAGATGTGGGCCGCGAGCTGTTCCAGTTCATGCTCGACGTGGCCAGCGGCCGCAAGAAAACCTGGGCCGAGCACTGGAAGCTGCACAACTCCCTTGTGCTGTTCAATCCGGCTCCCGTGACATAACGGCCTTCAAAGCCTCTCAATCAACAACGTTAAAGGATTACCCATGACCCAGAAACACGACAACCTGATCGGCGGCCAATGGCTCGCCGGCGCCAACTATGCGCCCAACATCAACCCGTCCGACCTGCTTGATGTGATCGGCGAGTACACCCAGGCCAGCGCCGAGCAGCTGGACGCCGCCGTGCAGGCCGCCCGTGCCGCCTTTTCCGCCTGGTCCGTGTCCGGCATCCAGGCGCGGGCCGATGCGCTCGACAAGATCGGCACCGAAATCCTGGCGCGCCGCGAGGAACTCGGCACGCTGCTGGCCCGCGAAGAAGGCAAGACCAAGGCCGAGGGCATCGGCGAAGCCGCCAGGGCCGGCAACATCTTCAAGTTCTTCGCCGGCGAATGCCTGCGCCTGACCGGCGAGGTCGTGCCCTCGGTGCGGCCCGGCATCGGCGTCGAGATCACCCGCGAACCCATGGGCGTGGTGGGCATCATCACGCCGTGGAACTTCCCGATCGCCATTCCGGCCTGGAAAATCGCCCCGGCGCTGGCCTACGGCAATTGCGTGGTGATGAAGCCCGCCGACCTGGTGCCGGGCTGCGCCTGGGCGCTGGCCGAGATCATCAGCCGCAGCGGCATTCCGGCTGGCGTGTTCAACCTGGTCATGGGCCGGGGCAGCGTCATTGGCGACCCGCTGGTCAACCACCCGGGCGTGGACGCGATCAGCTTCACCGGCTCGCAGGGCGTGGGCGCGCGCATTGCCCAGCAGTGCGCCGTCAACCTGAAAAAAGTCCAGCTCGAAATGGGCGGCAAGAATCCGCAGGTCATCCTGGACGACGCCGACCTGGCCCAGGCGGTCGAGCTCAGCGTGCAAAGCGCGTTTTTCTCGACCGGCCAGCGCTGCACCGCGTCCAGCCGCTTGATCGTGACCGAAGGCATCTATTCGAAATTCGTCGAGGCCATGAAGGCCCGCATGGCCACGCTCAAGGTCGGCGACGCGCTGGCCGCCGGCATTGACATTGGCCCGGTGTCCTCGCTGTCCCAACTGGAGCAGGACTTGTCGTATGTGGACATCGGCCAGAAGGAAGGCGCTTTGCTGCTGGCCGGCGGCGAGCGCCTGAAGCTCGCCACCGACGGCTTTTTCATGGCCCCGGCGCTGCTGACCGACACCACCGCCGACATGCGCATCAACCGCGAGGAAGTGTTCGGCCCGGTCGCCAGCATCATCCGCGTCAAGGGCTATGAAGAGGCGCTGTTCGATGCCAACAACACGCCGT
>JAQGMZ010000097.1 GCA_028292045.1 Polaromonas sp.
AACACTGCCACCTCTTTGGCACCCGCTGCCACTGCCGCCTCATAGCCCTTCAGATTAGGCGTGAGCACCGCGTAGTTCAGGCCTGGAAGTGCGGGCAGAGCGGCCATTATCTCGTTGTGGTCGGCCATTTGTGGCACCCATTTGGGCGAGACAAAAGAGGCCGCTTCAATGTTGCGCAATCCGGCCTTCGCCAGTCGTGAGATGAGTTCAATCTTGGTAGCGGTACTGACCACCTGCTGCTCGTTCTGCAGACCAACTCGTGGGCCGAACTCGACGATACGAACTGTGCTGTTTGTGGTCATGCTGCTACCTAGAAATCGACCAATTCCACGCAATCGGAGACCTGATGGCCTGGAGCGCAACGCAACGACATAACCAAGCCTTTAGCCGGTGCAGTGACCGTATGCTCCATCTTCATGGCTTCCATTACCAGTAATGGCGTGCCCTTCTCAACGCTGGCACCCACTATAGCCAGCAATGCAATGATCTTGCCTGGCATTGGCGAGCGCAGACCACCTGCTTTCTCATCGCCTTCGCCTCCAACATACAGCGTATCCACACGTGCGAGCGGCCAAGCCTTGCCTTCAAAGAAAACGTGACGACGTTCCCCTGCGATCACAACTGTTGCATTCAGGCGGCGCTCTCCGAGCTGAGCATGGAGTTGTCCATTGCTTCCAAGTTCGCCGCGTGTAAACACGGTCTGTGCCCCCGTGCTGAGAGCCCACCCCCCGACAGCATGTGCTATCGACACGATTTGCTGGTGCTCGCTATGACGTAGCAGCACACTACGCTGTCCTTGCCCGTTCAGGCGCCAGCCATCCATCGCCGCCCAGGGCGACTGCCGTTCGGCGCGTGGGAGAAGGCTGGCGGCCTGCGCTTCGTGCAACAGTTCGGCCAGCGTAGCGAGCAGCCAGGCTTCCTGAGGCACCTCAGCCGCAGCAGGAAACAACAACACATGCTCGCGTTCGATCAGACCGGTGTCAAGATCGGCCTTCGCAAACGAAGGGCAGGTAACCAGCCGCGTCAGAAATTCGATGTTGTTGGACACACCCACCACGCGGTACTGCGCCAGCGCCTTGCGCATCCGTGCCAGCGCTAGGCCACGGTCTTGATCCCATACGATCAGCTTGGCAATCATAGGATCGTAGTGCGGCGTGATCTCATCCCCCTGCTCGACCCCGGTATCTACGCGCACGTGGTCGCTTTCGACCGGCGGTGCCAGGTGCAACAACCGCCCGGTCGAAGGCAGGAAGCCCTTGGCTGGGTCTTCCGCATAAATACGCGCTTCGATGGCGTGGCCTTCGATCGACAACTGCGATTGCGTCAGCGGCAACGGCTCGCCTGAAGCTACGCGCAGTTGCCACTCGACCAGATCAAGCCCAGTGATCATTTCGGTCACGGGATGCTCCACCTGCAGTCGCGTGTTCATCTCCATAAAGTAAAAACTGCCATCTTGGTTGGCGATGAATTCAACGGTGCCGGCGCCGATATAACCAACTGCCTTGGCCGCTTCGACAGCCGCCTGGCCCATCGCCGCGCGGCGCTGGGGAGTCATACCGGGTGCAGGCGCTTCTTCCAGCACCTTTTGGTGGCGACGCTGCACGGAGCAGTCGCGCTCGAACAGGTGAACCACGTTACCCTGCGTGTCGCCAAAAACCTGGATTTCGATATGCCGGGGTTTGAGCACGTATTTTTCGACCAGCACGTGGTCGTTACCGAAGGCATTGATTGCCTCACGTTTGCACGAGATTAGCGCGGCTTCGAACTCCGAGGCAATATCGACACGTCGCATACCCTTGCCGCCACCGCCCGCGCTGGCCTTAATAAGTACAGGATAGCCAATGCTCGCTGCCTGCTCTTCAAGGAAGCCAGGCTCTTGCCGGTCGCCGTGGTAGCCTGGGGTCAACGGTACATTGGCCTTGCCCATCAGCGCTTTGGCGGCAGACTTCGAACCCATTGCACGGATGGCTGAAGCCGGCGGGCCAATGAAGACGATGCCTGCCTGCTGACATGCGTCGGCGAAATCGGCATTTTCTGACAGGAAACCGTAGCCTGGATGTACGGCCTGCGCGCCAGTGCGCATTGCTGCTTCTAGGATACGATCGGCTACGAGATACGATTCACGCGCCGCCGCCGGCCCGATCAGCACGGCCTCATCGGCCATCCGCACGTGCCTAGCGCTGGCATCGGCCTCGGAATACACCGCGACCGTCGCAATGCCCATACGGCGGGCCGTCTTGATCACTCGGCAAGCGATTTCGCCGCGATTGGCGATTAGGACTTTATTAAACATGGGAGTTTGCATTTGTCATCATCCATTGGGGTGTCCGTTTTTCAAGGAAAGCACTTAGCCCTTCTTTGGCTTCGGGTGTAGAGCGCAGGTGCGCAATACGCTGAGCGGTGTCTTCGATGAGTGTGGGCGTCACCGGCCGGTTTGCCACAGCGCGGATCATGTCGGTAGCAGCCGCTTGAGCCAGCGGCCCACCGGCCAACAGCGCACCCACCACGCTTTGAACCTGCGCATCGAGCTGGTCGGGCTCTGTAACTTCATGCGCCAGGCCAATCTCGCGTGCCCGCACAGCAGTAATGCGCTCAGCCGTTTGAAAGTAGCGATACGAATGCCGCTCGCCGATAGCGCGCACAACGTAGGGACTGATAACTGCAGGAACGATGCCCAGTTTGACCTCGGAGGTAGCAAACGTGGCTTGGGCCGATGCGATGCAGATGTCGCAGGCCGCTGCCAGTCCCATGCCGCCACCCATCGCCGCACCATGCACGCGAGCAATGGTTGGCTTGCTCATGTAGGCGAGCACGCGAAACAGCTCTGCCAAACGCCGAGCATCCATCAGATTGTCATCGGCAGAGGCCTCGCCCTGGCGTTTCATCCAGTTCAGGTCCGCCCCGGCAGAGAAACTCTTTCCCCGTCCGCCCAGCACGACCGCGCGGATGCTAAGGTCGGTATCGAGCGCTGTTAAGGCAGTGGTGAGCTCGCCGATCAACAGCTCATCGAAAGCATTATGCTTATCGGGCCGATTCATCCAGACCCAGGCGCAAGCGTTACGGCTCTCTATCTCAATAGTGGTGTAATTCATACTGCCTCACATGCGGAAAATGCCAAAGCGGGTAGGCGGTATCGGCGCGTTTAGCGCCGCTGCCAACGATAGGCCAAGTAGTCGACGCGACTGCGCAGGATCAATCACGCCGTCGTCCCACAGCCGCGCGGTGGCATAGTAGGGATGCCCTTGCACTTCATACTGTTCACGAATTGGAGCCTTGAAGGCTTCTTCGTCGGCTGAATCCCACTGACCACCCTTGCCTTCGATGCCGTCACGCCGGACCGTCGCCAACACGCTGGCCGCTTGCTCGCCGCCCATTACGCTAATACGTGCGTTTGGCCACATCCACATGAAACGCGGGCTATAGGCCCGGCCGCACATACCGTAGTTGCCAGCACCAAAGCTGCCGCCAATTACCATCGTCAGCTTAGGCACTTGCGCTGTTGCAACAGCCGTCACCATCTTGGCGCCGTGCTTGGCAATGCCTTCGTTTTCGTATTTGCGCCCAACCATAAAACCGGTGATGTTTTGCAAGAAGATCAGCGGCACACCGCGCTGCGCGCACAACTCAATAAAGTGCGCACCTTTCATTGCTGATTCACCAAACAGGATGCCATTGTTGGCGACAATACCTACGGGCATGCCGTACAGGTGTGCAACGCCGGTCACCAGCGTGGTGCCGTAACGCGCCTTGAACTCATCAAATCGCGAGCCATCGACAATGCGGGCAATGATCTCGTGCACGTCATAGGGTTTGCGGGTGTCCGTCGGGATCACGCCATGCAGTTCCTGCG
>JAQGMZ010000100.1 GCA_028292045.1 Polaromonas sp.
GAAAACCGCTGGGTGCGCTTGCGCATCACTGCGGCCGGCCTGCGCTTGATTGACAAAAACGGCATCGATGCAGTCCTGGTGGACCTTCGTGCCCGCGGTGAAGTTTAAGGAGAACGACCATGGCTAAAGGCGGACGCGAAAAAATCAAGCTGCAATCGACAGCAGGCACCGGTCATTTCTACACGACCGACAAAAACAAGAAGACCACCCCTGAAAAAATGCTGATCATGAAATTTGATCCCAAAGCACGCAAGCATGTGGAATACAAGGAAATGAAGCTGAAGTGATTCGGCGCATTTTCTGAGCAACGCCTTCAAGGCGCTGCAAAAAACCCGCTGGTTTTCCAGCGGGTTTTTTTACGCCTCCTGCGTGCAATCATCTGCAGCCTGTGACATTAATCACTGCTTCTGCGCGTTTGAAAACCACAGCCCGTCGAGGGTTTGCGCTGTGGATTTGAGAAGGTTGCCGGGCTTCTTTCACCCGTCACCGGTGCACAAAAAAGCCGCCGCAGCGAATGCTCGCTACGGCGGCTTGACGTTCAGGCAGGCTGACGGCTGTTATGCGCGGGCAGCACGCAGCTTCATGGAGAAATCGCGAAGCGCTGCAATACCACTTTCTTCAGCGCGATGGCACCAGGCCTGCAGGTCGGCGGCCAGTTGCTCGCGCGAAGCCGAGGTACTCAGCCACATCTGCCGCAATTCTTCGCGCATCGTGACCATTTTGTCGAGCACCGGGTGCTCGGCCCGGACCTGGGCAATTTGCGGTCTGGCGGCAGCGGGAACCTTGTCTTCATCGCGGTGCAGCCAGCGGTTGGCAAGCTTCAGCCGGGAAACGTCGGCCTTGCGCGCTTTGAGCAAGGCCAGCTCAGCCCGGCCGGCGCGGCGCAGTTCGCGGGCGTACCCGGCCATCACTTCGTAGCGGTGGGCAATCAAGGCCTCGAGTGTGTTCTCGTCGGCTACCGGCTGCACGGCGCCCAGTTTGAGCCGGGGCGGCACCTTTTTGACCGAAGCCAGGCCGACCATTTCCATCGCACGGATATAGCCCCAGCCAATGTCGAATTCGTACGGCTTGACCGAAAACTTGGCCGATGTCGGATAGGTGTGGTGGTTGTTGTGCAACTCTTCGCCGCCAATGATGATGCCCCAGGGGGACACGTTGGTGCTGGCGTCCGGCGCCTCGAAATTGCGGTAACCCCAGTAGTGGCCAATGCCATTGATGATGCCGGCTGCCGTGATGGGGATCCACATCATCTGCACCGCCCAGACACTCAGCCCGGCGGCGCCGAACAGCGCCAGGTTGATGATCAGCATCAGGCCCACGCCCTGCCAGCTGTAGCGGGTATACAGGTTTCGCTCGATCCAGTCGTCGGGCGTGCCCCGGCCATACTTGGCGAGCGTTTCCTGGTTTTTGGTTTCGGCGCGGTACAACTCGGCGCCCGTGAACAGCACCGTCTTGATGCCGTGCGCCTGCGGGCTGTGGGGATCTTCCATGGTCTCGCATTTGGCATGGTGCTTGCGGTGCACGCCCACCCATTCCTTGGTCACCTGGCCGGTTGCCAGCCACAGCCAGAAACGAAAGAAATGCGCCGGAACGGCATGCAGGTCCAGCGAGCGGTGCGCCTGGTGACGGTGCAAATACAAGGTGACGCTGACAATGGTGATATGCGTTGAAACCAGTGCATACAGCACGATTTGCCACCAGCTGGCAGCCAACAGGCCATGGGCCAGCCAGTCGATGGCGGCATCCAACAAAATCATAGAAATCCTTTAGATAGTCTGCACCGGCCATGTATCCGGGTTTGTCTTGGAGGTGGCGCTGAACAACCCGGCATTATAAATTGCCGTTTCAATAATCGCAAAGACCCCAAAGAACCATGCAGCACTTTCACGCCCGAAAAACCACGGCCAACAAGGCGGGCTTGGCTTTTCGAGGGATTTTTTACCGTTGGTGCGTCAGACTTTTTGCCAGACGGCGGCAAAAAATCCGTCGGTCTGGTGCAGGTAGGGCCAAAGCCGCAGGTACGGACCCCGGCAGAGTTTGTCCGCATGCTCGACGCCGATATGGGTCAGCAAGGGCGCGGCTTCCAGCACCTGGAAATCTGGATTCGCCGCGCTGAAAGCCTCGGCGATCGCCTCGTTTTCCTCGCGCAGGATGCTGCAGGTGGCGTACACCAGCCGCCCGCCCGGCTTGAGCAGGCGCGCCGCGCTTTGCAAAATCGCGGTTTGCTTGGCAGTCAGCTCCTCGATCGCCTTGGGGTTGTGTCGCCATTTCAGGTCCGGGTTGCGCCGCAGCGTGCCCAGGCCGGAACACGGCGCATCGACCAGCACCCGGTCGATCTTGCCGGCCAGGCGCTTGATGCGGTCGTCACGCTCATGCGCAATGGCCACCGGGTGCACGTTCGACAAGCCGCTGCGCGCCAGCCGGGGCTTGAGCGCTGCCAGCCGGTGCGCCGAGGTGTCGAAGGCATACAGCCGGCCGGTGGTGCGCATGGAGGCCCCCAGCGCCAGGGTCTTGCCGCCGGCGCCGGCGCAAAAATCGACCACCATCTCGCCGCGCTTGGCATCGACCAGCAGCGCCAGCAACTGGGAGCCTTCGTCCTGCACTTCGATGGCGCCGCGCTTGAACGCGTCCACATTGGCCAGCTGCGGCTTGTCGGCCAGGCGCAGCCCCCACGGAGAATACGGCGTTGCTACGGTTTTTATAGCTGCCCGCGCAAGCTCCTTTTGCACGTCCGCCCTTTTATCCTTCAGGGTGTTGACGCGCAGGTCGAGCCCGGCCTGGGTGTTCAAGCTTTCAACCAGCGGCCAGAAATCATCGCCCAGCTGGCTTTTCAGCGGCTCGACCAGCCACTGCGGCAGGTTGTGGCGGTGCAGTTCCATCAGGTCCGACGGCTTGACCTGGTCGCAGCGCGACAGCCAGTCCTGCTCATGCTCGGTCAGCGCGCCGTACAGAAAGTCGCGCGGCGCGGCAAAGCCCAGGATTGCCAGCCGGCGCTCGGGCACGCCGCTGCCGTGCTGGGCCATGTAGACGTAGAGATTTTTCTTGCGCAGCACGCCGTAGATCGTTTCCGCCACGGTGGCACGCTCGCGGGGCCCGAGCCGGAGCTCGCGGAAATAGCGCGACACCACCATGTCGGCGGGGTGGTCAAATTTAAGAACCTGCTTGAGAAGCTCGGTACAACAGTCGAGTAAGGCGTTAGGATGCATGCCCCTATTGTCCCACTGCCACCTGCGGCTTTTCGTTCAAGCCCGATTGACCATGCCCGAACACCTTCCACCGCTGCTCGAAACCCCGCCCGGACGCTACCGCCATTACAAGGGCATGCCTTACGAAGTCGTCGGCACGGTGCGCCACAGTGAAACGCTGGAGCCGCTGACGCTGTACCGCGCGCTGTATGGCGAACGCGGCCTGTGGGTGCGGCCTGCGGCCATGTTCAATGAAGAAGTCGTGGTGGACGGCGTTCGCCAGCCGCGATTCATGCGCGAGCCGGACTAGCAGGCCCGCAACCCATCCATCGGTTCCGCTGCGCCTCAGGGCCAGCCAGGACCACCGGGGATGTCGCTTGGGCACCTGTCCCAGTAACGCATGCCGTCCGCATCAGCCTGTTCGCGGTTCACGCGAGCACTAGCAAACAACTCTTACAGCTGACAGCTTGCTTGCCGCACACAGCCGGCCTAGCATGGAGTTGCTGGAAATTTTGTCCTGCGCACCACCCTGACGATGCCTGCGCAGACCAGCAGCGGCTACCTGGGTGATCCAAGGGAGGTGTGACATGGGGCATGCATTTGCATCTTGCGCCAGGACCGTCTGGCGGCCATGGCTGGTTCCATGCCTGCTGGCATCGGCCCTGGCAGCCTGCGGCGGTGGCGACACTGCGGCCAATGCGGTGAATTCAATCGGCATCAATGGCTTGATCCAGCCGGAGCCACCGGCCGCGTCCACGTTTGAACTGGTCATCCTTGAAGCCGTACCGCCTGTTGCAGCAGGGGCCACGGCCAGCGCCGCCAGCATCAATGCCACCGGCCAGGTTGCTTTCACCAGTTCCCGGGCGGACGGGCGCCATGCGCTATGGTATGACGGCCAAACAATTCAGGACCTGGGGCCGGGCTACGCGGCTGCGGCCAACAACGCGGGCCAGGTGGCCGGCGGCACAGACACCACCGCCGGTAGCCCGGCGCATGCCCTTCGCTGGACCACGGCCCGGCAAACCGCTGCCGTTGCCGTCGACCTCGGGGCGCCGGCCAATGGAACGTCGCAAGCCGAAGCGATCAATGCCCGGGGGCAGGTGGCGGGGTCTGCCAGCCAGATGGTCGATGGACGGCTGCAATCCCGTCCCTTCGTGTGGACCGAGGGGGTTGGCAGGATCAACCCGGGCATGCCGGAGGTCCCGGCTTTTACGCCCGGCGGGTTTGCAGCGTCCCTGAATGCGCGCGGCCAGATGGCGGGCACCTTCAACAACCAGAGCGAATCGGTGCATGCTTATTTTTGGCCGCCTGACGGCAGTTTTCTCGATATCGGCACACTGGGCGGGCCTTTCAGCGCGGCCAGGGGTTTGAATGACGAGAGCCAGGTAGCGGGAATCGCCCAGATCGAATCCGCCCGCCTATTTGCCCGGAGCCACGCTTTTTTATGGAGCGTGGCGGGGGGCATGCGGGACCTGGGCACGCTGGGCGGCCGAAATTCAGACGCTCTCGCGATCAACGGTTCCGGGCAGGTGGCAGGGGCGTCGGACACGGTCGAGATCGATCCGTTCACGTTTGCCAATCCCCGCACCCATGCTTTTTACTGGAGCCCGTCGGGGCCCGCCGCCGGCCGCATGCTGGACCTGGGCACGTTCGGCGGGCTGACGTCGTCCGCCTTCGCGCTCAATGATTCCGGACAGGTCGTGGGCAAGGCGGCGACCGACCCTGCCCATCCCAACCTGTCACATGCCTTCGTGTGGACGGCGGCCGGCGGCCTGGTTGACCTCAATACCCGCGTTCCGGACGCGCCGGCCGGGCTGACGCTGACCGAGGCTATAGCCATCTCGCAAAACGGCTCGATCCTGGCCCGAACCTTCGGGGGACTGGTGCTGCTGGAACCCGCCGGCAACGGATTTGCCGACGCCCAGCTTTCCATGGACTCGCCGCCAGGCGCCTACCGGGAGCATCCCGGGCTGACAGGGCGCGCCAGGTTCAGCGCCGGCATCCGCTCCGGGGGCGCAGGACAACAGCCGGCAGGCCAGACCCGGTTCGACCTGCCCCAGGCTGGCCTGCGGTTTGAAAGCACCGTCTATGACTGGCTCAATGTCCAGGCCAGCCGCGCCCAGTACCAGGGCAGCGGCACCCTCAATGGCCTGGGCGGCTACCAGTTCAAGGTGACGCTGATCGATGGCGCAAAAGACAGCGCAGACGACGCGGAGAATGACAAGCCCCATGGCCGGGCAAGCCATGCGGAAGGTACGCAAGACCGGCTGCGCATCCGAATCTGGCATGCCGATGCTGTCCGGGGCGTGACGGTGGTCGACTATGACAACCAGTTGGACGCCGGCACCGAAGGCACGGCGAACGAGGGCACAGCCCGCAAAAGCGGCCGCCTTGCGGTGCAGATTCAACAATCTGGCAAGGCGCAGGCGCGGCATGCCGGACTGTTGAAATAAGCCGGTTCCCGAGGGGACTCGCAACCACTGGGCTGCGCACATTCCTGTGGCCGCACCCGTCCCTCAAAGCAAGCATGCGCGCGTCCCGGCCCAAGGCCGGGCAGGCCCTGCTGCCTCACCGATAATCAGCGGTTATGTCCGAAAACACCGAAATCGCCAAGCAGGTCAAGCGCCGCCGCACGTTTGCCATCATTTCCCACCCCGACGCGGGCAAGACCACGCTGACTGAAAAGTTGCTGCTGTTCTCGGGCGCCATCCAGATCGCCGGCAGCGTCAAGGCGCGAAAAGCCGCGCGCCATGCCACGAGCGACTGGATGGAAATCGAGAAGCAGCGCGGCATCTCGGTTGCCTCGTCGGTGATGCAGATGGAATACCGCGACTGCGTGATCAACCTGCTCGACACGCCCGGCCACCAGGACTTTTCCGAAGACACCTACCGCGTGCTGACCGCCGTCGATGCGGCGCTGATGGTGATCGACGCGGCCAATGGCGTCGAGCCCCAGACCCGCCGCCTGCTGCAGGTCTGCCGCGCCCGGGGCACGCCGATCCTGACCTTCGTCAACAAGATGGACCGCGAGGTGCAGGACCCGATGAGCGTGATGGACGAGATCGAGCGCGAACTCGGCATGGCCGTCGTGCCCTTCACCTGGCCGGTCGGCATGGGCAAGCTGTTCCACGGCGT
>JAQGMZ010000128.1 GCA_028292045.1 Polaromonas sp.
GGCCTGGACGTGTTCGTCGACGAACCCCGCGTTCCGCTGGCGCTGCGCCAGTCGGGCAGCGTGACGCTGCAGGCCCACCGCGCCAGCGCCACCTGGGAAACCCGGACCGCCATGGGCGAGATGGTGCTGGCCAGCGTGGCCCAGGCCCTGGCGGGCCAGCGCCCGGCGATGAGCCTGACCACCTGAGCCGGCAAAAAACAAAATATCCAGGAGATAAATCCATGCCTATTTCCCTGTTCAGCCGATACCTCCGGCTCCCCCTGGCCGTTGCCCTCGGCCTGATGGCGGCCGCGCCCGCCTTCGCGCAGGCCTACCCGTCGCGGCTGGTGACGCTGGTGGTGCCTTTTCCGCCCGGCGGCGGCACCGACACTGGCGCACGCATCCTGGCCGAGCAACTGGGCCGGCGCTGGGGGCAGACCGTGGTCATCGACAACAAGGGCGGCGCGGCGGGGCAGATCGGCGCCGACCTGGTGGCCAAGGCCAGGCCGGACGGCTACACCTTGCTGCTGGGCAACATTGGCACGCAAGCGATCAATCCCGCGCTGTATCCCCGCATGGCCTACAACCCGGACACGGCGTTTGCGCCCATCTCGCTGCTGGCCGAACTGCCGCTGGCCATGATGGTCAACCCGGCCGTGCCAGCCGCCACGGCCGCCGACTTCATCACCCTGGCCAGGTCCCGGCCCGGGCAGCTCAGCTACAGCAGCGCGGGCGCGGGCGGCGCGCCGCACCTGGTCGCCGAAATGTTCAAGGAGCAGACCCGCAGCTTCATCCTGCACGTCCCCTACCGGGGCGGCGGCCCGGCCATCGCCGACCTGCTGGCCGGGCATGTGCAGCTGTCCTTCATGACGGTGCTGGAAGCGTCCGGGCACATCAAGGCCGGCAAGCTGCGCGCCCTGGCCGTGACCGGCGACAGGCGCGTGACGGCACTGCCCGACGTGCCCACGCTGTCGGAAAGCGTGCTGCCCGGCTTCAACGCCATCTCGTGGCTCGGCTTGCTGGCCCCGGCGGGCACGCCGCCGGCCATCGTGGACAAGATCGCGGCCGATGTGCGCAGCATCCTGGCGGACGAAGCGGTCAGGGCGCGCTTCGTGTCACTGGGTGGCGTGCCGCGCGCCACCACCCCGCAGGAATTCAGCCAGCTGATCGCCACCGACAGGCAGCGCTACGCCCAGATCATCCGCGACCGAAAAATCTCCACCGAATGACGGCCATGACGAAGCTGGTGTTTCCTGCGCCCGCGCCGACGACCCTGGCCGTGGCCGGCAGCACGGCCGTGTTCCCGGTGGGGCGGGTGTACTGCATCGGCCGCAACTACCGCTGGAGCCCGGACGAAGCGGTTCCCCGGGAAATGCCCGCCTGGTTCATGAAGCCCGCCAATGCGGTGGTGCCGGCGCGCGGCGTGCTGGCCTACCCGCCGGCAACCAGCGACTTTTGCCATGAGATCGAGCTGGTCGTGGCCATTGGCCGGGGCGGCCGGGACATCGACCCGGCCGAGGTGGAGCCGCTCCACGTCTGGGGTTACGCCGCCGGGCTGGACCTCACGCGGCGCGACCTGCAGCAGCAGGCCAAGCAGGCCGGCGGCCCCTGGGAGCCGGCCAAGGCGTTTGACGGCTCGGCCCCCTGCACGCCCCTGGTGCCGGTGGCGGCCTGCGGCCACCCCGGGCGGGGGGCGGTGTGGCTGGCGGTCAACGGCCTCGAGCGGCAGCGCGCCGATCTGGCCGGACTGCTGTGGCCGGTGCCCGAACTGGTGGCCATGCTGTCGCGCTCGGTCACGCTCCTGCCGGGCGACCTGATCTACACCGGCACCCCCGCGGGCGTCGGGCCGCTCCAGCCGGGCGATGTCGTCACCGGAGGCGTGGCGGGCATCGGCGAATTCTGCATGACCGTGGCCGGCCTGGCCACGCCCCATCAACCACCCTGACAGGAGCATTTCCTTGCCTACCGCCACCCCCAAAATCGCGCTGGTCACCGGCGCAGGCAGCGGCATCGGCCGCGCCGCAGCCCGTGCCCTGCTGAACGACGGCTGGAGCGTCGTGCTGGCCGGCCGCCGTGCCGAGCCATTGCAAACCCTGGCCGATGAAGCGCAAGCGCATGGCCAGACCGCGCTGGCCGTGCCCGCCGACGTGAGCGACCCGGCCAGCGTACAGGCGCTGTTCGACGCCATCGAGCGCAGCTTCGGCCGGCTCGACCTGCTGTTCAACAATGCCGGGGTGAACGCCCCGGCGGTGCCGATGGACGAACTGCCGCTGGACCAATGGTTCAGCGTGGTCAACACCAACGTGACCGGCGTGTTCCTGTGCGCGCGCGCCGCCTTCGGGCTGATGCGCCGCCAGTCGCCCCAGGGCGGGCGCATCATCAACAACGGCTCGATCTCGGCCCAGGCGCCGCGCCCCTTCACCGCGCCCTACACCATGAGCAAGCATGCCGTGACCGGCCTGACCAAGGCGCTGGCGCTGGACGGCCGCGCCTTCAACATTGTGGCCAGCCAGATCGACATCGGCAATGCGCTGACCGAGCTGTCCGAGCGCATGACGCGCGGCGTGCTGCAGGCCAACGGCACGGTGGCGCCCGAACCCATGATGGACGCCAGCCATGTGGCCAGCGCGGTGCGCCACATCGCTGGCCTGCCGCTCGAGGCCAACGTGCTGAACATGACCCTCATGGCCAGCGCCATGCCTTTTGTCGGGCGCGGATAAGACGACAGACCCCATTTTTTTAGGAGACAACCATGCAACTCACATCCTTGTTCACCATCCTTGCCGTCTCGGCAACCCTGGCCGTGGCGCCCGCCCAGGCCCAGGCCCAGGCCTACCCGGTCCGCGCCATCAAGATCATCGTGCCGGCCCCGCCGGGCGGCGCGATCGACACCATCGCCCGCGTCGTCGGCGACAAGATCGGGGCGGCCATGGGCCAGCCGGTGATCGTCGACAACCGGCCCGGCGCATCGAACAACCTGGGCACCGACGTGCTGGCCAAGTCCGCGCCCGACGGCTACACCATCGGCATCGTGGGCGGCAGCCACAACACCAACAAGTTTTTGTTCAAGAACCTGGGCTGGGACCCGGAGAAAAGCTTCGAGCCCATCGTCTACACCCACGAGGTCCCGCTGGTGTTCGCCATCTTCCCGCAGATTCCCGCCCGGACGCTGCCCGAGTTCGTGGCCTGGATGAAGGCCAACCCGAACGACGCCAAGGTGGCCACTTCCGGCCGCGGCAGCGCGCAGGAAATGGCGGCAGAAATGTTCCGCATGGCCAGCGGCGTGCCCATGCTGCTGGTGCCCTACAAAGGCTCTTCGGCGGCCCACCCGGACCTGCTGGCCGGGCGCACCGCGCTGTACATCGACACCATCAGCGCCATCCAGTCGCAGGTCAAGGCCGGCAACGTGCGGGCCGTGGCGGTGTCGACCCAGAAGCGAAGCCTGTCATTGCCGGACGTGCCGACCGCCCATGAACAGGGGCTCAAGGGCTACGACGCCAACACCAACGGCGGCTTCCTGGCGCCGGCCGGCACGCCCAGGGCGATCGTCAACAGGCTCAATGCCGAGATCAACGCCGCGCTGAAGCTGCCCGACGTGCGCGCCAAGCTGGAGGCCGCCGGCATCGAGATCCAGGGCGGAACGCCGCAGGAATACGCCGCGCTGATCAAGTCCGACCTGGTCAAGTGGGGCAAGGTCGTCAAGGAGGCCAACATCCAGCCGGAATAGGCAACGGTTGCCGGCCAGGGTCAGCGCTTGGGCGCATGGCCGACCCGAACGCTGCGCTCAGGCCTGCGCGAACTGCCCGCGCAGGTAGGCGATGATCTTGTCCGAGTCGTAGAGCCATTCGGCCTTGCCGGCCTTGTTGGTGATTTTCAGGCACGGCACCTTGGCCTGGCCGCCGCCGGCCAGCAGGGCCTGCCGGTCCGGGCCTGCGGGCTGGGCATCGATGCGCTTGATGTTGAGCGACAGGCGGCTCGTTTCCTGCCGGACCTTGCTGCAGAAAGGGCAGGTCTTGTACTGGTAGAGCGCCAGCGATTTGCACTGGCGGTTGACCTTGTCCTGCGCCGCCTGGATGCGCGTCACGCCCCGGGGCCGGGTCAGGCTTTCCCTGAGCAGCACGACCGGGCCCAGAACCGCGCGCAGGGTCTTGAAAAAGAATCGGATAAAAGTTTTCATGCGCGATTTTAGGGCGGCGCACTGTCCAGCTTCCGGCGGCGGGTCAGGTGCGCATCAGCGCCTCGATCTCATCGGCCTTCACCGGCACGCCGCGCGTCATCAGCTCGCAGCCCCGGGCCGTCACCAGCGCATCGTCCTCGATGCGGATGCCGATGTCCCAGAACTTCTTCGGCACGCCCTTGGCCGGGCGCACGTAGAGGCCGGGCTCGATGGTCAGCACCATGCCGGGTTTCAGGATGCGCGAAGGCTTGCGCATCACGCTCTGGCCCAGCGCGTCTTTTTCAGGCTGCAGCGGGCTGCCGGGCTCGGTGTAGTCGCCGCAATCGTGCACGTCCATGCCCATCCAGTGGCCGGTGCGGTGCATGTAGAACTGCCGGTAGGCGCCGGATTCGAGCACGTCATCGACGCTGCCGTGCCTGGCCTTGGCCAGCAGGCCGGTGTCCAGCATGCCTTCGACCAGCACGCGCGTGGCGGCGTTGTGCGGGTCGCTGAAGCGGTTGCCGGGCCGGGTGGCTTCGATGGCCGCCTCCTGCGACGCCTGCACGATGTCGTACAGGATGCGCTGCGCCGGGGTGAATTTTCCGTCGGCCGGGAACGTGCGGGTGATGTCGCTGGCATACCCCTCGAGTTCGCAGCCGGCGTCGATCAGGCAGAGCTGCCCGGGCTTGAGTTCGGCATTGCCGGCGCGGTAATGCAGCACGCAGGCGTTGGCGCCCGCCGCGACGATGCTGGTGTAGGCCGGGAATTCAGCGCCGTGGCGGCGGAACTCGTGCAGCAGTTCGGCCTCCAGGTGGTATTCGCGCAGGCCGCCTGCCGCCTGGCGGCGCAGCATGGCCGCCGAGGTCTGCATGGCGCGCACATGGGCCCCGGCTGAAATGGCCCCGGCGCGGCGCAGGATGGCGATTTCGTGCGCGTCCTTGACCAGCCGCATCTCGTCGAGCAATTTGCACAGGTCATGCTGGCTTTGCGGGCATTCGGCGCCCAGGCGCACCCGGGCGCGCACCTGGTTCAGCCAGCCGTCGACCTGCGTTTCCAGGCCCTTGTGGGTGGCAAACGGAAACCACACCGCCGGCTGGTTGGCCAGGAGCTCGGGCATTTTCTGGTCCAGGCTGTCCAGGCTGAAGGCGGCGTCCAGGCCCAGCAGCCCGGGCGCGGCGTCGGGGCCCAGCCGGATGCCGTCCCAGATTTCGCGCTCCAGGTCCTTGGGCCGGCAAAACAAGGTGCTTTTGACCGTCTTGCCGCTGGCTTCGACGGCCAGCCAGGCGCCCGGCTCGCTGAAGCCGGTGAGGTAATAAAAGTAACTGTCATGGCGGTAGGGAAAGTCGCTGTCGCGGTTGCGCGGCAGTTCGGGCGCGGTGGGCAGCAGGGCCACGCCGCCGCCGGCCTTGAGCAAGGCGCGGCCGATGGCGGCGCGGCGTTTCGCGTAGACGGCCGAAGAATTCAAAACAGGGCTCATGGTGCGGATGCTTTCAGTTCGGTTCATTTTGATTCAGTTCGTCCAGCCGCGCCGGGGTGCCAACATCGGTCCACGGGCCGCCATACCACTCGGCGCTGACCTGCCGGCGGTCCATGGCGCTGCGCAGCAAGGGGGCCAGGGCAACCGCCAGGCCGGGCGAATTGCCGAAGGGCAGGGTGTCGAACAAGGCGCGGCGGTACAGGCCGATGGTGCTGTAGGTGTAGCGCGGCGCCGGGTCGGCGTCCGCCAGGTTCAGCGCCAGCCCGTTTGCGTCCAGGCCGAAATCGCCGCGCGGGTTGTGCGGCGGGTTGGGCACCAGCCACAGGTGGGCCAGCTTGTCCGTCGCCATGAAACGGCTGACCGCTTCTGGG
The DNA here is from genome assembly GCA_028292045.1 of Polaromonas sp. Taxonomy (GTDB): domain Bacteria; phylum Pseudomonadota; class Gammaproteobacteria; order Burkholderiales; family Burkholderiaceae_C; genus Polaromonas. The sequence continues at coordinate 5,984 of JAQGMZ010000128.1, forward strand.
GTGAAGGCGAATCCGGGCGCATAGACATCGGCCGCCAGCAGCCAGAACGCCTCGCCCAGCAGCGGCAGCGCGCGGGCAATGCCGCCGGCGGTTTCCAGCGCATAGCCAAAGTCTTCGCCTTCGTGCGAGTATGAACATGACAGCTGTCCGTACCCGCCGTCAAGGCGCAACAGGTCCAGATGGCTGGAAATCTGGTCGCCCAGCCAGGCGGTGTTGACCACCAGTTCGTGAAAGCCGCCGCGCGCCAGCGCCAGCGCATGCCAGTCGATCAGCGCCCTGCCCGCTACCCGCAGCAGGGGCTTAGGCGTGTGGTCGGTGAGCGGGCGCATGCGTTCGCCGCGCCCGGCCGCCAGGATCATGGCCTTGACCGGCGGGCTCATGCGCATCCCGGCGATGAGCGGTCGCAGCGGCCGGACGGAGGGCTGGCGCAGGGAGGCTTTGTTTGCATGAACGCGACTTTAGGGCATTTGCAGCGGTAACAGCGCAAGCATTGCAGAAAGCGGCTCTGGGCAGGCGCCGGTTCAGCGGCCGTTAAAATGCCGGAGTACCTTGATTACCTTGATTACCTCGATTACCGAATACCTCCGGAGCTCTGCCAGATGGCCAAAAACGAAATGATGGCGAATGCGATACGCGCACTCGCAATGGACGCCGTCCAACAAGCCAATTCGGGCCACCCCGGCGCGCCGATGGGCATGGCCGACATGGCTGTCGCGCTATGGGGCGAAAACCTCCAGCACAACCCCGGCAATCCGCACTGGCCGGACCGCGACCGCTTCGTGCTGAGCAACGGCCATGCGTCGATGCTGATCTATGCGGTGCTGCACCTGACCGGCTACGACCTGCCGATCGGCGAACTGAAAAATTTCCGCCAGATGGGCTCCAAAACCCCCGGCCATCCGGAAGTCGAAGTGACGCCCGGCATCGAAACCACCACCGGCCCGCTCGGCCAGGGGTTGACCAATGCGGTGGGCATGGCGCTGGCGGAAAAGCTGCTGGCCAAGGAATTCAACCGCACTGACGGCAAGGCGGACCACCGCATCGTGGACCACCGCACCTACGTGTTCATGGGCGACGGCTGCCTGATGGAAGGCATCAGCCACGAGGCCATCGCGCTGGCCGGCGCCTGGCGCCTGAACAAGCTGATCGCGCTGTACGACGACAACGGCATTTCCATCGACGGCCAGGTCGCGCCCTGGTTCATCGACAACACACCGCAGCGCTTCACCGCCTGCGGCTGGAACGTGATCGACGCCATCGACGGCCATGACGCCGACGCCGTGTCGGCCGCGATTGCCCAGGCCCGCAAGAGCACCGACAAGCCGACGCTGATCGTCTGCAAGACACACATCGGCAAGGGCTCGCCCAACCGCGCCAACACCTCCAAAGCCCACGGCGAACCCTTGGGCGCCGAGGAAATCGGCCTGACGCGCACCGCGCTGAACTGGCCGCACACCGCGTTCAGCCTGCCCAAGGAAACCTACAGCGCCTGGGACGGCAAGCTCAAGGGCCGCAAGCTGGAAGCCGCCTGGGACAAGAAATTCAGCGCCTACCAGAAAGCCTACCCCGAACTGGCGGCGGAATTCGAGCGCCGCATGAAGGGCGAACTGCCGAAAAGCTTTTCCCAAGTGGCCGTCGACACCGTGGTGGCGGCGCACACCAAGGCCGAAACCGTGGCCTCGCGCAAGGCCTCGCAGCTGGCGCTGGAAGCCTTCACCGCCGGCCTGCCCGAACTGCTCGGCGGCTCGGCCGACCTGACCGGCTCGAACCTGACCAACACCAAATCCACCCCCAGCCTGCGCTTTGACGCCAACGGCGACGTGGTGCAGCTTGAAGCGGCCAACGGCAGCCTGGTCGGCGTGCGCCACATCAACTACGGCGTGCTCGAATTCGTCATGGCCGCGATCATGTACGGCGTGGCGCTGCACGGCGGCTTCATTCCCTACGGCGGCACCTTTTTGACCTTCAGCGACTACAGCCGCAATGCCATCCGCATGGCCGCGCTGATGAAGCTGCGCGTCATCCACGTCTTCACCCACGACTCGATCGGCCTGGGCGAAGACGGCCCGACGCACCAGTCGATCGAGCATGCCGCCAGCCTTCGCCTGATCCCGAACCTGGACGTCTGGCGCCCGGGCGACACCGCCGAAACCGCCGTGGCCTGGGCCGTGGCGCTGCAGAACAAGACCCGGCCCACGGCGCTGCTGCTGAGCCGCCAGAACCTGCCGTATGCGCCGAAGGATGACGTCGGCCAGATCAGCAAGGGCGCCTACGTGCTGGCCGAGCCGGCCGAAGTGGGGCTGAACAAAAAAGCCGAAGCCGTCATCATCGCCACCGGCTCCGAAGTGCAGCTGGCGCTGAAGGCGCAGGAACTGCTGGCTGCGCAAAAAATCGCTGTCCGCGTGGTCTCGATGCCGAGCAACACCACGTTTGACCGCCAGGACGCGGCCTACAAGTCAAAAATCCTGCCCGAGGGCATTCCGCGCATCGCGGTGGAAATGGGCGTGACCGACGGCTGGTGGAAATACGGCTGCGCGGCGGTCGTGGGCATCGACACCTTCGGCGAGTCGGCGCCGGCCGGCGTGCTGTTCGAGCACTTCGGCTTCACGCCCGACAATGTGGTGGCCACCGTGCGCAAGGTGCTGCGCAGGAAATGACGGGCCAGCCGGTTCAGGCTGACTCCCCCGGGCTGACGGATTCAAATTTTTAACTACTGGAGCTAGAGAGAATGACGATCAAAATGGGTATCAACGGCTTCGGCCGCATCGGCCGCAACGTGCTGCGCGCCGCCGTTCAGAACTTCAGCGACATCGAGATCGTCGCCATCAACGACCTGCTCGAGCCGGACTACCTGGCCTACATGCTGCAGTACGACTCGGTGCACGGCCGCTTCAAGGGCGAAGTGTCGGTCGACGGCAACACCCTGATCGTCAACGGCAAGCGCATCCGCCTGACCCAGGAACGCGACCCTTTGAACCTCAAGTGGAACGAAGTCGGCGCCGATGTGGTGCTGGAAGCCACCGGCCTGTTCCTGGACAAGGCCGCCGGTGAAAAGCACCTGACCGCCGGCGCGAAGAAAGTGATTTTCTCGGCCCCGAGCAAGGACGACACGCCGATGTTCGTGTACGGCGTGAACGACAAGACCTATGCCGGCCAGGCCATCATCAGCAACGCCAGCTGCACCACCAACTGCCTGGCGCCCATCGCCAAGGTGCTGAACGACAAATGGGGCATCAAGCGCGGCCTGATGACCACCGTGCATGCGGCCACCGCCACCCAGAAAACCGTCGACGGCCCAAGCAACAAGGACTGGCGCGGCGGCCGTGGCATCCTGGAAAACATCATTCCCTCCAGCACCGGCGCGGCCAAGGCGGTCGGCGTGGTGATTCCCGAACTGAACAAGAAGCTCACCGGCATGTCCTTCCGCGTGCCAACCAGCGACGTGTCGGTGGTCGATCTGACCTGCGAGCTGAACAGCGAAGCGACGCTGAAAGAAATCTGCGCCGAGATGAAGGCGCAAAGCGAAGGCGCGCTCAAGGGCGTGCTGGGCTACACCGAAGACAAGGTGGTCGCGACCGAC
>JAQGMZ010000163.1 GCA_028292045.1 Polaromonas sp.
GGCCTGCTGGAGAACATTCCCCGCGTGCTGCCCGAAGGCACGGCCGCGCACCTGGTCAAAGGCAGCTGGCCGCAGACCGAGTTGTTTGCCTGGCTGCAGGCGACGGCCGCGATTTCAGATTTTGAGATGAACCGCACGTTCAACAACGGTATCGGCATGGTGGTGGTGATCGACGCCGCCAGCGCCGCGGCGTGCGCGGCCATGCTGCGCGAGGCGGGCGAGACGGTTTACGAGATTGGGGTGATTGCGCCAGTGGGCGATGGCGCTGCCGTGATGGTGGGCTAAGGTCCGGTCAACTTCCGGGATAGTTTTTTCACGGCAATGACCATGCCTGATTACCCCGACCAGCCCAGCCATTCGAAGCGCCTGCCCGCCGCCATCTGGGCGCTGGGCTTCGTCAGCCTGCTGATGGACATTTCGTCCGAAATGATCCACAGCCTGCTGCCGGTGTTCATGGTGACGGTGCTGGGCACCAGCATCTGGGCGGTCGGGCTGATTGAAGGAGTGGCCGAAGCCACGGCACTGATCGTGAAGGTCTTTTCGGGCGCGCTGAGCGACTACTGGGGCAAGCGAAAACCTTTGGCCGTGCTGGGCTACGGGCTGGGGGCGGCTTCCAAGCCGCTGTTTGCCCTGGCGACGACCACGGGCATGGTGGTGGCCGCCCGGATGATCGACCGGGTGGGCAAGGGCATACGCGGCGCGCCGCGCGATGCGCTGGTGGCCGACCTGGCGCCGCCCGGCATGCGCGGCGCGGCGTTCGGGCTGCGCCAGTCGCTCGACACCGTGGGCGCGTTCATCGGCCCGCTGCTGGCCGTCGGCTTGATGCTGCTGTGGGCGAATGACTTCCGGGCCATTTTCTGGGTGGCGATGGTGCCTGGCTTTATGGCCGTGGCCCTGCTGCTGTTTGGCGTGCAGGAGCCTGCCCCCGCGCTGCAACTGGCCCGGTCCAACCCGGTCAGCCGGGCCAACCTTCGCCGGCTGCAAGCACCCTACTGGCGCATTGTTGCCCTGGGAGCCGTGTTCACGCTGGCGCGGTTCAGCGAAGCATTTTTGGTGCTGCGCGCCTTGCAGGGCGGGTTGCCTGCCGCCTACACGCCGCTGGTGCTGGTCGGCATGAACGTGGTCTATGCCCTGGGGGCCTATCCGTTGGGCAGGCTCTCCGACAGGATCAGCCACCGCGCCCTGCTGGCTGCGGGGCTGGTGGTGCTGATTGCGGCGGATGCCGTGCTGGCCGCCAGCAGTCACTGGACCTGGGTGTGGGTGGGCATTGCGCTGTGGGGCTTGCACATGGCGATGACGCAGGGCCTGCTCGCCACCATGGTCGCCAAGGTCGCGCCGGCCGACTTGCGCGGCACGGCTTTTGGTTTTTTCAACCTGATGAGCGGCCTGGCCCTGCTGCTGGCCAGCACGGTGGCGGGCGTGCTGTGGGACCAGCTGGGCGCGCCAGCCACGTTTATGGCCGGCGGCATGTTCGGTGTAGTGGCGCTGGGGCTGCTGTGGCACTGGCGCACCAGCCCTGAATAGCGAACGGCCAGCAATTGCACCACCGGCGCTGCATAGCTGCCTGCTTGTCCGCAATGCCTGCCTGGCTTGCCAACAAGTGCGCCGTGCCTGACTGTTGGTTCATGTCCTGAATTGAGCTAATCTTGTCCGCCCTGGTGTGGACGGCTCCCTGTTGCCGCATGAAAATAAACGCTTTCACCACGACCGCAATAAAAGTCCATTTATGAAAACCTGTCTGATTGTGATTGATGCGCAGGAATCGTTTCGCCAGCGCCCGTATTTCACCGAGGCTGGCCTGGCCGCCTACCTGGCGGCGCAAAACGCCCTGGTGCAGGGCTGCCTGGCCCAGGACGTCGCGGTGGTGCGGGTGCTGCATGTCGATGGACCCCGCGTTGCCGACAACCCGTTTGCCGTCGAGTCGGGCCATGTCAGGCCGCTGTCGGGCCTGGCCGGTTTCAGCCCCGCCGCCGCGTTCACTAAAAACAGGCACAGCGCGCTGGTCGGCACCGGGCTGGACGTGTGGCTGACGCAGAACGGCATCCACCGCCTCATCATCAGCGGCATCCGCACCGAGCAATGCTGCGAAACCACCACCCGCCATGCGTCGGACCTGGGCTGGGCCGTGGACTTTGTGCCGGACGCCACGCTGACCTGGGACATGGCGCACCTGGATGGCAGCGTGCTGAAAGCGGCCGACATCAAGGCACGCACGGCCGCCGTGCTGAAGGACCGTTTTGCCACCATTTGCAGCGTGCCGCAGGCGCTGGCGCGCGCGGCCCCCGCCCTGGCCGGCAAGCCTGCATGAACCGCCAGCCGCAAACGGCATGAAACCCCTGGAAATGACTGTCTCCGCCCTGCCAGTCCAGGTGCTGTTTGCCTTGCTGCCGGGCAGCCTGGTGCTGGACTGGGCCGGCCCGGCCGAAGCCTTGCGCATTGCCAACCAGGCGCTTCTGGCCCAAGGCTTGCCACCGCGCTTTCATCTGCATTTTGTCAGCCCGGAGCCCGAGTCGGTCAGTTCGGTCGGGCTGATGTTGGCCGGTCTGTTGCCCCTGCCTGACAAACTTGCCCCGATCTGCTGGGTGGTGCTGGTCGGCCTGCCGGGAAGTAAAATTTCGGTGGCCTCGGCGCCTGCCCGGTCGCTGCTGCACTGGCTGCGCGGCCTGCGCCTGGCGCCCGGTACGCTGGAGCTGGTGACCATCTGTGCAGGCGCGGTGCTGGCGGCGCATGCCGGGCTGCTGGCCGGACGGCGCGCCACCACGCACCACCATCACCTGCAGGAATTGCAGGGCGCCGAGCCTTCATGCCAGGTCATTGCCAACCGCGTGTTTGTAGAAGACTCGCCGGTCTACAGCAGCGCCGGCGTGACCACCGGGGTTGACCTGATGCTGCACCGCATCGGTGCCCTGTGCGGGCCCGCCCTGGCCGCGCAAGTGGCGCAAACCATGGTGGTGGCCCTGCGCCGGGGGCCGCACGACCCGGAACTCTCGCCCTTCCTGGCCTACCGCAACCACCTGCACGCCAGTTTGCACCGGGTGCAGGATGCGGTCAGCCAGCAGCCGGCACAAGCCTGGCCGGTGTCCGCCATGGCAAGCGTGGCGCATACCTCGCCGCGCCACCTTACCCGCCTGTTCATTGGGCACACCGGCATCGCGCCGCTGCAATACCTGCGGCGCATCCGGTTGGCGGTGGCGCAGACGGCGCTGCAGTCGGGCCGCAATGTGACCCAGGCGGCAGCCATGGCAGGCTTTAGTTCAGACACCCAGTTGCGCAGGGCGTGGCACCAGTTTGATGTGCCGGGCACGCCGTCGGCCCAGAATCTGCCATGAAGTCAGTTGCTGCCAACGCCCGGCCTGTTTGTGCGGAAACCGAATTTCCCCGCAGTCAGTGCCCGGTGCGGCGCAACTGGGCCACCCGCTCGGCCATGGCGTCGATGTCCAGCGCGTCCTCGGCATGCGCCAGGTAGGTTTCCAGGTCGGCCACGGCTGAACCCACGTCGCCCTGCGCGGCCCAGGCCAGTCCCCGGTCGCGGTACTCTGCCCATGCATCGGGCTGCAGCACGATCAGCCGGTCTTGCACGGCAATCAGCCGCGGCCAGTCTTCCTGGGTCTTGTGGATGTCCTGCAGATTGCGCAGCATGCGGGCAATGATCTCGCGCGGCGGGGCCGACTGCAGGTACAGACCCATGGGCACCTCGAACTCGTCGCTGACGCTGCCGCGCTGGCGAAATGGCTCCAGCCGCTCGGCCAGTTCCTCACGGCTGAGCGACTGGCCGTTGAACGGGTCGATCACCACCTGGCCCTTGGGCAGGTTGACCTTGACCATGAAATGCCCCGGAAACGCCACGCCGCGCGCATTCAGCCCCAGCCCCACCGCCAGTTCAAGCCACAGCACGGCCAGCGTGATGGGAATGCCGCGCCGGGTGCGCAGCACCGTGTTCAGGTAGCTGTTGTCGGGGTCGTAGTAATCATTGATGTTGCCGCCAAAGCCCAGGTCGCGAAAGACAAACTGGTTCAGCGCGCGCAGGCGCTGCAAATCGGGCGCATCGACCGGCAGCCGGCGTTTCAGGCGCGCCAGCAACTGGTCAATGTCGCCCAGTACCTGCTCAACATCCAGGTCGGGGTATTCGTCCTGCGCCAGGCTGACGGCAGCTTCCAGCAAGGGGAAATGGGCATCGCTTTGCACCAGGCTTGAAAAGTATTGCAGCGGCGACGGAACGGCGAGATTTAATTGCATGGCGATACTTTCTCACAATCTGATGGCCAGTGTGTATCAGAAATCACACACCGGCTTGCGACAGGCACTTCAGGCTCCTCCCCGGCACGGCCGCCGGGCCGCCGTTCAACGGCGCAGCAATTCGCGAAGCTTCAGGCCGGCCATCTTGAGCACTATGAAATAAATAGCAGAAGATACAAGCAGGACCATAGCAAGCAGGCCAATTCGCTGAAAATACAGGGGTTTCAGGCCGATCCAGTTAACGGCATCGGCGGCCCAGAGCAGAAACACCGCCAGCAGGGCGCTGGCAGAAAACACCTGCGAGCCGAACAGCATCCAGCCCGCCGAAGGGGTGTAGCTGCCACGCCGGATCAGCCCGACCAGCAGCGACAGGGCATTGATGAGCGCGCCGATGCCGATCGCCAGCGCCAGGCCGGCATGCTGGAAATAAGGCACGAACGCCAGGTTGAGCAGCTGGGTGATGACCAGCACGACCACGGCGATCTTCACCGGGGTCCTGATATCCTGGCTGGCATAGAAGCCCGGCGCCAGCACCTTGATGGCGACCAGCCCGAGCAGCCCCGCCCCATAGCCCATCAGCGCGGTGGTGGTCTGCTGAACGTCCCGGTCGGTGAAGGCGCCGTAGTGGTAGAGCGTGGCGACCAGCGGCTGCGAGAAGGTCAGCAGCGCGACCGCGCAAGGCACGGCCAGCAGCACGACAACGCGCAGGCCCCAGTCGAGCATGGCCGAATAGCGGACCGCATCGCCCGCCCCCCTGGCCGCCGCCAGCTGCGGCGTCAGCACCACGCCGATGGCCACGCCCAGCATGGCGGTCGGGAATTCCATCAGCCGGTCGGCATAGGTGAGCCAGCTGACGCTGCCGGGCGTCAGGTGCGAGGCGATCTGGGTGTTGATGAGCAGCGAGATCTGCGCGACGCTCACGCCCAGCAGCGCAGGCACCATCAGCTTGGCGATATTCTTGCTTCCCGGCTCCGCCCATGCGGCCCGGAGTGCCGACGGCGTGAGGCCGATTCTGGGCAGCAAACCCAGCTTGAGCAGCGCCGGCACCTGCACGCCCAGCTGCAGCATGCCGCCAACCATCACGCCCACCGCCAGCGCATACACCGGCTCGATGCCCTGCGCCTTGAACCACGGCGCGCCCAGCAGGGCTGCGCCGATCATCGACAGGTTGAGCAGCACCGGTGTGGCAGCCGGCACGGCAAAGTTCCGCCAGGTGTTGAGCACGCCCGAGGACAGTGCCACCAGCGACATGAAGCCTATATAGGGAAACATCCAGCGCGTCATGAACACCGCTGCCGCATAACCGCGCGGCTCCTGCTGCAGGCCGCTGGCCATGGCCCAGACCAGCAGCGGCGCGGCCGCCACGCCGGCAACGCAGGTCAGCAGCAGCGCCCAGGTCAGCAAGGTGGCGACCCGGTCGATCAGCAGCTTGGTGGCGGCTTCCCCGTGCTGCGCCTTGTTGGCCGCCAGCACCGGCACAAAGGCCTGGCTGAACGCGCCCTCCGCAAACAGGCGGCGAAACAGGTTGGGAATTCTGAAAGCCACGTTGAAGGCATCGGTCATGGCGCTGGCGCCAAACGACGAGGCGATCAGGAGTTCCCGCACCAGGCCGGTGATTCGGGAAAGCAAGGTGAACAGGGAGACGGTGGAGGCGGATTTGAAAAGTGACACGGCAGGAGTTTATGCGCTGCCGGGGCGTCCACCCCGCGCAGGCCTGGCCGGTACTGGACTTTGAAGCCAGCCCGGCTCAATAAATGTCGGGGTCACGCACCTGATCCATTTCGCCCTGCAGCACCGCAAGGGTGCATGGTGCGAAATGAATGCGACCTGGCAGATTCAGCGCTTGAGCAGGGCTTTCAGCGCATTTTGCAGGCGCCGCGCATTGGCAGCGTCAAACTCCGCAGCCAGTACCTTGGCCGCGTCTTCGCCCCAGGTCTCGGCCGGTGCGGGCGCATTGCGGCGGGTCAGCAGCTGCAGTTGCAGCATGCGGCGGGCGCTGATGTGTTCGGCCGGGGTGGGCAGCTCGGCGGCCATTTCCAGGCGCAGCAGCGACTCGGACGCATCCTTGCCGGCCGGTGCGCTCACCGCCTGCACCCAGGCGCTGCGCACCGCAGGCGCCACCAGCTTGCCCAGTTCCTGTGCGGCTGGCACTTGCTCGGGGTCGCGCTTTTCCCAGGCTGTCAGCAGGTTGGTCAGCACTTCGCCGTGCGCCTGCATGGCGAGCTTTTTCAGCGCATGGTTGGCGGCCTCGAAAGCCTCGCGCTGGGCGCGGAAGGCGGCATCGCCCAGACGCGGGCCGCGCTCTTCAAAAGCCGGACGGCCTTCGAAACGCTCGGCGCCACGCTCAGGCCGGCCTTCGCGCTCGGGGCGGTAAGGCTCGAACTTGTTGTCCGTGCTCTGGCGCGGGCCGCCGGGCTTGCCGCCCGGACGGGCGTCCTTGCGGTCGCCAAACTTTCCGCCCCGGCCGGCAGCGCCGGCAGGCTCGGCCTTGCGCATGCCGGGCCGGTCGTCGCCGCGCATGGCGACGATTGGCTTGGCGGCGGGCCTGGGCGCGGCCACAGGTTCGGCGGGCTCGCTGGCAGGTTGCGCGGCATCGGCTGAATCGACCGGCGTTGCCTCGGCAGCAGCGTCGCCGCCGGCATCGGCGGCCGGTGCTTCAGCCATGCTTTCTGTAGGTGCGGGCGCCGAAGCTTCCTGCGCAGCAGGCTCGTTCACTTCAAAACCCGGGGCTTGCTCTGCGCTCGCGACCGCCTGCGAGGCGTCCACCGCTGTGCGGGCATCGACGGCCGCAGCAGCCACCTGCCCGCGCACAGCCGCTTCCAGCGCCTTGGCGGCGGCATGGATTTTTTGCGCATCGCCGCTGGCGGTTGCCAGCTCGACGGCCTTGGCGGCGTCCAGCACATAGCGGTCATGCTCGCCCAGTGCGGCGGCGGCTTTTTCACGCTCGACCGTCTTGCGCTGGAAGGCGTCGTCAATCGGCTTGCGGAAAGCGTCCCAGAGCTTTTGCTCTTGCTTGCGCTCGATGGGCACGCTTTGCGCCTCATGCTGCCAGTGCTGCTGGAGCGACTTCACGGCATCGATGCGCAGCTGTGGCTCGGCGCCAAGCAATTGCGCTTCCTCGATCATGGCCTTGCGGCGCGCCAGGCTGGCTTGGCGGGCGGCGGTCAGGCCGGCATCGGCCTGGTCCATGGCGGCTTTCCAGACGGGCTGGATCTCGGCAAAGGCCTTGTCGCCCAGGTGGCCGGCTTCGCGCCACTTGTCCACGAAGCCGTTCAGGCTGCGGATCTGCATCTTCCAGTCGGTGTTGCCCTTGTTGGCTTCAGCCCAGGCAAGCACTTCGTCGATCAGGGCCTGGCGCTGGGCCTTGTGGGCCTCGGCCTGCTCCTTGACCTTTTCGAGCCAGGCTTCGACCACCTTGTGCGCTTCGTTGCAGGCGTCGTCAAAACGCTTCCACAGCCCATGGTTGGGCGTGCCGCCCTGGTCGCTGGTTTTCCACTGGTCGCGCATGGTGCGCAGCGCGTCCTGCTGCTTGCGCCCGCCCAGCGGCTTGGCCACGAGCGCTTCGGCCTTGACGACCAGTTCTTCGCGAATCTGGTCGGCGCGCCAGCGCTGCCAGCCTTCAAGCTCGCCGGCGGCAGTCAGGGCGGCATGCGCGGCCGCTTCCAGGGCGCTGTCGATGTTGCGGATGTTGTCTTTCAGCGCCTGGCGCAACTCGGCGGCCACCTTGGGGGTCGACTTGCCATGGCCCTCGGTGACTTCATGCTCCAGTTTGGCCAGCGCGGCCTGCACGGTGGCGGCCGACCTGGCGCGCAAGTCATTCAGCGCGGCCGGGTCCATCCGGGTTTTGGGCGCCCGGGCGGGCGGGCTGGCATCGGCAGCCGCCGGGTGTTCGGATTTCGAGGTCGGCAGGCCGCGCGCGGCGCGCAGTTCGTCGGCCCAGACGGGTACCGCCGGCAAAGGCGCGGCCGTGTCTTCTGCGGCCTTGACGGCCACCGCCAGGGCGCTCTGAAAGGCTTCCCACACGGCCAGCAGCTGCCCGCGCGAGGCTTCGAGCAAAGGCGGGAACTTGGCATCGACGCTGGCCCAGTTGGCATCTTGCGTCAGTTCGTCAGCCTGGGCCTGCCAGTGCGCCACATCGGTGTTCAGCGTGTCCAGCACGGCCTGGGCGTCGCGCCAGGGCTTGATCGACAGCACTTCGATGCGCTGGGCAATCAGCACGGCGGCTTCTCGCTGCACCTGGGTGCGGTGCTGCAGGTCTTCAATCGTCTTGACGCGCTCGGCCAGTTGCACCTTCAAGCCGGCCAGCGGTTCTTTGGACAGGGGCGCGCCGGCCTTGGCAGCGTCGCGTTGCCAGGCCAGGGCATTGGCCAGGTTGAGCTTGGGCACGGCCAGCAGCACCTGGGCTTTTTCGGCCCATTCGGCGGCCACGGCTTCCTGGCCTTTGCTGCGCCGGGCTTCATCTAGCTTTTCCTTCAGCGGCTTGGCCGCGCCCTTGTCGCGGTTGGCCAGGTCTTTATAGACCTCGGCCATCTGCTCGACGCTGGGGTCGCTGGCCAGCCAGGTACGGATGCGCGAAGCGCGCTCGCCGGAATTGGAAGCAGAAAAAACGCCGCCGGTCAGGCCATCGAGCGGATGGGCCTCGGCACTTTTGGCAGGGCCGGATTTCACAGCAGCGGCCGGTGTGGTTTCAGCTTTGGAAGATTTGGACAAGGGAAAGCGCAGCATAGTAAACAATCGTTTCGGAAAAAAAGCCGACAGCCACAGCACCTGCTCCAAGCATTCACAGCCCCGACTGGCATGCCTGCCGGCACATAGCGATCAGTCAAGGGGCGAAGAACAGGAAGCGCTGTCAGCGAAATAAATTTTGGTTGATGGCTTGCAAGGCCTAGTACCCACAGCCTTAGAAATTAAAGCAATCTGCCTATTTTCGCTGTTTTTAAGGCATTGCCAAATTAAGTTCGGCATGCGGGACCCATTTTTCACCTGCCGGCACCAGTTTGGCCGCGCCCAGGAACAGGCGGCTGGCCGGCAAGTCCCGTGAAACCAGGTAATCCCTGACGGTCAATCCGCGCCTGGCAGCAAGCTCCTGCAGGGCTTGCGGGGTAACGGCAATGCCCGCCAGCAGCAGATTTTCCATTTCAACGACCGGCAGGTCCTTGCTCAGGCCGACCAGGTTGCGCGGCTTGGGAAAGTCGGCGCGGGCGTAGACCGACTTCAGCAGCGCGGGGTATTCGTCAGGGCCGACAACGGTTTGCGCCGTCGTGGAATCATCGGCACCCGGCCCCTGCCGTTCCTGCTGGCGGCGTTTTTCGGCGCGCACCTGCGCGGCCAGTTGTTCGCGCTGGAAGCCGCTGCGCTCGGCCTCCAGGTTGCCGGTGCCCACGACTGTCAGCTCCAGCGCCGGCCTGTCGGCCAGGGCCTTGGCCACCTTGTCGAGTGCAGCGCGCGCGTCTGTCGTTAGCTGCATGCTGCCGGGCGCAAAGGCGACCCGGGCCAGTTCGTCACCGCCGCCGCCGCCGAGCGCGTGGCTGAGCAGGCTGAACGGCGCTGTGATGGCCTTGACGATCACGTTCAAAATCACTTTGACTATGACCGGCCCCAGGCTGAACTGCGGGTCGTTCAGTGAGCCGCTGATGGGCAAATCGAGGTCGATCACGCCATTGCGGTCTGCCAGCAAGGCCACGGCCAGCTTGACCGGCAGGCTGGCTGCGCTGCCCTCGTCCTTATCGCCAAAACTGAGCTGGTTGAGCACCAGCTTGTTTTTGGCGGTGAGCTGGCCGCTGGGCTGCACCACATAGTTCACATCGACACTCATCTTGCCGCGCTGGATGCCGTAGCCGGAATACTTGATGGCGTAGGGCGACAATGGCGGCAGGTCCAGGTCGCGCACCTTGCCGGTGATGTCCAGCGCCAGCGGCTTGGCCAGCGGGTTGAGCTTGCCCAGAATTTCCAGCGATGCCGTACCTTCGGCCTTGCCGCGAAGTTCCAGGTCGGCCATGGCAGGCAAGGCGCCTGCGCTCGGGGCAACCGACGAAAACGCGCTGAGCTTGCCCGTCATTTCGCTCAAATCAGCCGAATAATTGGGTTTGACAAAACGGTCTGAAAACGCCACCTTGCCGTTGATGAGGCTGATGGGACCGACGTTGATCACGGGTTCAAGCCCGCCCACTGCGGCCTGAATGGGCGCAGCGGGCGGGCTAGGGGCATCAAGCGGAATTTGCTGGGTTTTGGCTTCGTTTGCGCCC